>CAYJBG010000030.1:0-15361 GCA_964368085.1 uncultured Acidiferrobacterales bacterium
AGTTCACGCGCCCGGACAAGGAAGACGACCGCGTGCGCCAGATCGACGCGCTCAACGCCCAGACCGGTCCGGTGTTTCTCACTTACCGGCATTCCGATGTCATCGACGCCCTGAGCGTGGATTTGGCGGCCGGCGCGCCGGAGGTGGATGTCAGCGCCGACGATGGCGTACAACATACCCTCTGGGTGATCCGCGATCCCGGCAAGATCGACACCATCACCCGCACCTTCGATGCGATGCATTGCCTGTACATCGCCGACGGCCATCACCGCTCGGCCGCCGCCTCGCGCGTGGCGGCCGCGCGCCGTGCCGCCAATCCGGCGCACACCGGCGGAGAGCCCTATAATTATTTTCTTTCCGTTATTTTTCCGGACAACCAGATGCAGATCTTCGACTACAACCGCGTGGTCAGGGATCTGCACGGTCACTCCGTGGAGAAATTCGTCGCCGAGATCGCCGAGGCCTTCAACATTGAGATCGAACCAGCGGCGGTGAAGCCGGGCCGCGCGCGCGAGTTCGGCATGTATCTTGGCGGCCGCTGGCACCGGTTACATATCGACACCGAGTTCGTGCCGGACGACGACCCGGTCAAACGCCTGGACGTGAGCCTGTTGCAGGACAACCTGCTCGGCCCGATTCTTGGGCTGGGCGACCCGCGCACCGACAAACGCATCGACTTCGTCGGTGGCATCCGCGGCCTGAAGGAGCTGGAACGGCGCGTCGATTCCGGCGAGATGGCGGTGGCGTTTGCGCTCTATCCGACCTCGATTCACGACATGATGAGCGTCGCAGACGCCGGTGAAGTCATGCCGCCCAAGTCCACCTGGTTCGAGCCGAAGCTGGCCGATGGGCTGGTGTCGCACGTGTTGGACTAATCGGTTGACGCGAGTTTCCAGGTCGTTGTCGTGAACCAGCCCTTCAGCGGCTCATAGGCCTGTGGCCGGCTGATGAAATAGCCTTGCGCCTCGTCGCAGCCGAGGGCGGCGAGGGCGTCGAACATCTCCTTTGTTTCCACGCCTTCCGCCACGACCCGCAGGCCGAGGTTGTGGCCGAGATCGATCACCGCGCGCACGATCATCGCGTCGCTGCTGCTCGCCAGCATCCCCAAGACGAACGATTTGTCGATCTTGATCTCGTTGACGGACATGTGCTTGATGCTGGCGAGCGAGGTATAGCCGGTACCGAAATCGTCAATGGACAGCCGTGCGCCCATGCGGCTCAGCGCCGCCAAGGTTTCCTCAGCGCGCTTCGGGTCGAGCACGATGGCGCTCTCGGTGACTTCCAGCGTCAACTGGTCCGGTCCGGCGCCGGCTGCCTTAAGCGCCTCCTCGACAAGCTCCGGCAGGCGCGGGTCGTGCAGCGAGCGCGCCGAGAGGTTCACGCTTACCCGTAGCTGCATGCCATGGCAGCAGCTGAGCGCGTCGGTCAGCACCCAGCGAGTTAGCGGGGCGATGAGCCCGGTTTGCTCCGCGGCCACGATAAATTTGTCGGGCGGAAGCAACCCGAGACGCGGGTGCCGCCAACGCACCAGCGCTTCGACGCCGACGATGCGGCGGGTTTCGATCTCCACTTTCGGCTGGAAATGAAGCAGCAGCTGGCCGCCTTCGATGCCGTCGCGCAACTCCGCCATGAGCCCGAGCCGCTCGGGACTGCGGCGATCGTATTCCGGCGTGTAGACGGCATAGCCGCTCGCCATCTGCTTGGCGCGGTACATGGCGATATCCGCGCGTTGCAGCAGTGTATCCGCGTCGCCGGCGTGTTCAGGCATGGTCGCCACGCCAAGACTGGCCTCGACGGCGATCGGAATGCCGTCGATCGTGAACGGCGCCTCCAGGCAGTCCTGGAGCTTCTTGATGATGTGTCGCACGTCGTCGATGGCCGCCAGCCGCGGCAGCAGGATGCCGAACTCGTCGCCGCCGAGCCGGGCGACGACATCGGGCGTGAACAGCGCGCTGCGCAGGCGCATGCCGACCTGTTGCAGCAGGCTGTCGCCGCGGTGGTGGCCGAGCGCGTCGTTGACCTCCCGGAAGTGTTCGAGGTTCATGTGCAGCAGCGCCAGCGGATGGCGATGCTTCTTCGCCTCTTCGATGGCTTGATGCACCTGTTCGCGGAACCGGACGCGGTTCGGCAGGCCGGTGACCGGGTCGATGTAGGCGAGGCGCTGGATGGTCTCGTCCGCCTGGTGGCGCTCCTGGCGCACGCGCGCTTCGCGCAGCTCGCGTGCGATGGCGGGCAGCAGGCGCGCGGTGTTGCCTTTCATCAGGTAGTCGTGGGCGCCGGCCTTCATGGCCGCGACCGCGACGTCCTCGCCGATCGATCCGGAGACGATGATGAAGGGGATGTCGAAGCCCTTGTCCTGGGTGCGCTTCAGCGCTTGCAGGCCGCTGAAGCGCGGCATGGCGTAGTCGGAGACGATCAGGTCCCAGGATTGCCGGGACAGCGCGGCATCCATTCCATCGGGTGTCTCCACCCGTTCGAACTCGGGCGCGTAACCACCGCGCCGCAGCTCACGCAGCAGCAGCTCGGCATCGGCCTCCGAGTCCTCGACGATCAGGATGCGCAGCGTGGTGGCCATTGGGTTATCACTTTGGCGGCGGCGGTTCGTTCATCATCAGCCAGTAAAGCCCGACTTGCCGGATCGCCTCCATGAACTGGGTGAAGTCCACCGGTTTGCGGATGTAGCTGTTCGCGCCCAGGCTGTAGCCGCTGACCAGATCCTGCTCCTCCTTCGAGGAAGTCAGAATCACCACCGGCAATAGCCGGGTGCGCTGGTCGGCGCGCAGGCGCTTGAGCACTTCCAGGCCATCGACCTTCGGCAGCTTCAGGTCCAACAGGGTCACGGCGGGTTGCCGGCTCGCATCGCGTCCGGCGTAGACGCCCTGGCAAAACAGGTAATCGAGCGCCTCCGCGCCATCGCGCACGATCGTCACCGGGTTGAGAATGTTGTTTTTCTTCAAGGCCCGCAGGGTCAGTGCCTCGTCATCGGGATTGTCTTCCACCAGCAGTATCGTTTTGTCGCTCATGCTCTTCTCCTTTTAGAAATCTAGTCCATGCAAGATTGGTTCAATCAAGGGAAAAATAAAACGTCGCCCCCTTTCCCGCGGCGCTTTCGGCCCATACCCGGCCGCCATGGCGGTGGATAATGCGTTGCACCGTGGCCAGTCCAATGCCGGTACCGGGAAACTCGCTCACGTTATGCAGGCGCTGGAAGGCGCCGAATAATTTACTGGCGTAAGTCGTGTCGAAACCTACACCGTTGTCGCGCACGAAGTAGGCCTGCCCGCCGGCCGCCGGCTGGAGCGCGCCGAACTCGATGCGGGCGCGGGTTTGCCGGCCGGTGAACTTCCAGGCGTTGCCGAGCAGGTTGTCCAGCACCACGCGCAGCAGATTTGCATCACCCGAGGCGACCAGGCCGGTTTCAATGTGCCAGTCCACCTTGCGCGCCGGCTCGCCGGCCTGAAGACCCGCCAGCACGCTGCCGGCGAGCGCGCTGAGATCCACTGCCTCCCGCTGCATCTCGGCGCGTGCCACGCGCGCCAGTTTAATCAGGTCATCGATGAGATGCCCCATGTGCTGGGTGGCGGCGCGCACCCGGTTGAGATAACCCCGGCCCTGGTCGCCGAGTTTGTCCGCGCAGTCTTCGATCACTGCCTGGCTGAAGCCGTCAATCGCACGCAGCGGCGCACGCAGGTCGTGCGACACCGAGTAGCTGAACGATTCCAGTTCCCGGTTGGCGGCCAGCAATTCGGCGGTGCGCTCGATGACTTTGCGTTCCAGGTCGGCATTCAGGCGGCGAATTTCCTCATCGGCGCGCGTGGCCTCGGACTCCCGCGCCTGCAGTGCACTGGCCATGCTGTCGAAGCTGTGGGCAATCAGGCCGAACTCGCCCGAGCGATGCGGCAGCTTAGTGCGCGCGCTGAGGTCGCCTTGCTCCAACCGGCGCGCCGCCTGCATCAGCGCGTTCGCCGGCCGCAGCAGGAGTGCATTACCGCCCACCCAGGCGACCGCGCCCATGGTGACGGTGACCAGCATCATCAGCAGCAGGGCGCGGAACAGCAGCGCATTCGCGTCGGCGTAGATGGTGGCCGTGGGGATGCCGGCGCTGATGTAGATCTGCTTCGCCGCGGTGGAATAGAAGGGTTTGAACACGTGCAGCCGTTTCACCCCGTCGATACCGGTTTCCTCGGCGCTGCCTTCCTGGCCGTGGCTGAGGATTGTCCGAATCAATGGGGCATCCGGCAGCGATTTTCCGACCCACTGTTCCGGATCCGGTTGGCGCACGAGAATCGTGCCGCGGCCGTCCAGGATGATAAGTGCCGAGCCTTCGGGCAGACTCGTGGTTTCGATCAGCCTGCCGGCCATCGCGCCGAGGTCGAGCGCGATGAACACCACCGCCTGGGGGTTGCCGGTTGCGTCCAGCACCGGGACCGCGAGGTTGGCGGTGCCCTTGCCGGTCACAAGCCCGATCTGGTAACCGCCGATGGCGAAGGCGCGTGCGCGCATGGCTTCGCGAAAGTAATCCCGGTCGGAGAAATCGACCCGAGCTGCGAGCGGGAGGGCGCTGCAACGCATGGCGCCATCGGGGTTGATCACGCCGATGTTGGCGTATAACGCGTTTTGTGCACGCAGAGTCGCGAAGGTGCGGCTGCACAGTGCCGCCTGCTCCGGGCGGCGCACGATCGGAAGCTGTGCGAAGCTTTGCAACTGTTGCCGGATCACCTCGATGAGACCCTTCTGTTCCAATGCCATCAGGCGCGTTAGCCAGAGCGCATTCTCATGGGCATGCTCCGCCGCTTGTTGGCGGGCATCGAAGACGGAATAAAGGATGAAACCGTAGGCGGGCAGTAGGGCGAGAAACAGGAGCAGCAGCAATCTTGCCCGCAGGCTCGAGAACGGCAGCCGGGCGGTCCATTTGCTGAGTTGGTCGTCGAGCCCATTGCGCACCAGACCCTCCTTGTTCCGGCAGTGTGCAGGCTATAGACCGCACCTTAAAAAAGCAGGATACGGATACCCCCTACTAATTCAGTATACGTCTAAACTATTGCCAATATTGGGGTTTGTCAGCGCTGGCCGATGTTGCTCACCTTGGCCATGATCCAGTCCAGTGTGCGTCCGGGCAGAAAGCGGCGTAGCCAGGTGAACAGGTGTGCGGGGAAGGTCACGGGGTAACGCAGCTTTGGTCGGCGCGCTTCCAGTGCGTGGGTGACCTTTTCAAGCACCGTTTCGGGCGGCAGGGTGAAGGGCAGGGGCCTGGTGCCGCCGAGGCGGCGTTCCACCCACTCATAGTACGTGCGGTGCACGCTGTGGGTTTTGTCGATGTGCGCCTGGTAGGCCTGATAGGCGTTGTCGCGGAAGCGGCTGCTGATCGGGCCAGGTTCGATCAGCGAGATATGGATGTTCGTTCCACGCAGTTCCAGACGCATGGTGTCGCTCAGTGCTTCCAGCGCAAACTTGCTGGCGTTGTAGGCGCCGCGGTAGCCCATGCACACAATCCCGAGCAGTGAGCTGATCTGCACAATGCGGCCTGCATTCTGGGCGCGCATCACCGGCAACACCCGGTTGGTGAGTTCCTGGGTGCCGAACAAATTGGTCTCGAACTGCAAGCGCAGCGCCGCGCGCGTGAGGTCTTCGACCGCGCCCGGCTGACCGTAGGCGCCGTTGTTGATGAGCGCGTAGAGCTCGCCGCCGGTACGCGCCAGCACCTCATCCACGGCCGCGCGGATCGAATCCGGTGAACGCAGATCGAGCACCAGGCTTTCCGGCCCGGCGGCGCGCAACGCGTCGACGTCCTTTTCCTGTTTTACGGTTGCGAACACGCGCCAGCCGCGCGCGTGCAGGCCGAGTGCTAGGCAGCGGCCGATGCCGGTGGAACAGCCCGTAATGAGGACGGATTTCTGCGACATGCGCTTCGAGCACCAAGAGTAACGAATGCCACCAGCATATCGCAGCGACACGCGGCGGGTAAGCGCCATGACAGGCCCGGGTCGCCGTGTTACCGTTAATGAACGGGGAGGGGTGCATGGATCAAGCTTCGGCAAAACTGATTCTGGGTGAGGGCGCGCGCGATGCGCAGGCGCTGCTGTCTGCTTATCCCACGACTGCCATGCCTGAGAATCTGCGAGTTCGCCCAGGTATGAACTTGCCGCCCGCGGGCAGCGTTCTGGTATTGAGTATCCCCGAGGCGCGGCAACTGCTGACAGCGGAGCCTGTGGAACCGTTTGTGGTGGTGCTCTGGTTCCGGCAGAGCGAACACGCCGATCCGGATGTCCTGGAGCACGCCGCCGTTGCCGGTGTGCTGCGCGCGGACAGCCCGCCGGAAACGGTATACACCGTGTTTCAGGCCGCGTTTCGGCTGCTCGCTGTGCAGAGCTCAGAAGACGCCGCGCGTATGCTGGAAGAGGTACTTGAGATCGGACGTGCGCTCGCTTCCGAGAAAGACCTCGACACCTTGCTGTCGCTCATTCTCACCCATGCGCGCAGTCTGACGGGCGCCGACGGTTCCTCGATCTACACGCGCGATCGCGACGGCGTGTTGTACTTCCGCCTGTGGCAGAACGCCTCCACGGCGGCCACGGCCAACGCCCAGAAGACTCTGGTGGGCGAGTACAGCATTGCCGGTTATGTCGCACGCAGCGGTGAGCCCGTGTTGCTGGCGGATGCTTATGCCATTCCGGAATCCGCCCCCTATAAATTCAACCCGGCCTCGGATCGCGCCATCGGTTATCACACGCAGTCGCTGCTCACCCTGCCGCTCACCAACAAAGGCGGCGAGGTGGTGGGCGTATTGCAGCTCATCAACCGCAAGGACCATCCGGATATGTTGTTGCGTACGCCCGAGGACGTCGCCGCCCATGTGCGGCCGTTCGATGCGCGCAGCCGCCAATTGGCGCAGGCGCTCGCCGGGCAGGCCGGGGTGGCGATCGAGAACAGCATGCTGTACGCCGACATCGAGAATTTGTTCGAGGGTTTCATCAAGGCCTCGGTGCAGGCGATCGAGGCACGCGACCCGACCACTGCCGGCCATTCGTTTCGGGTCGCCGATTTCACCGAACGTCTGGCGGTGGCGGTGGACCGCAGCGGCGATTCCGGCCTGCGCGACTTGCGCTTCTCGCGCGACCAGTTGCGCGAGATCCGCTATGCCGCGCTGCTGCACGACTTCGGCAAGGTCGGGGTGCGCGAGGACGTTCTGGTCAAGGCCAAGAAGCTCCATCCGCACCAGCTCGATCTGCTCAAGCAGCGTTTCAAGTACGCGCGCCTGAGTGTCGCCCACGACGCCTATCGCAAGTTGCTCGATTTGTTCGGGGAGGTGGAACACGATCCAAATGTATTCCAGGCGCGTCGCCGGGAACTTGAACAGGCGGTGGTGGCCGAGCATGAACGCCTCGAACGCTACCTGCACACCGTGCTGCGCGCCAACGAGCCAAGCGTGCTGCACGCCAGCGCGCCGGTCGAGTTGCGCGAGATTCAGGCGTATTCCTTTCCCGACGGCGCGGACGTCAACTCCTTGCTGCACGATTTCGAGTTCGCCGATCTCACCCTGCCCAAGGGCAGCCTGACCGCGCAAGAGCGCGTGGAGATCGAGTCGCACGTGACGCACACCTACGAATTTCTGCGCCTCATCCCCTGGACGCGCGACCTTGCGCACCTGCCGGACATCGCCTACGCCCACCATGAAAAGCTCGATGGCAGCGGCTACCCGCGCGGGCTTGGCGGAGCCGACATCCCGCTGCCGGCGCGCATGATGACCATCTCGGACATCTACGATGCCCTGACCGCGCCGGACCGACCGTACAAGCTCGCGGTGAGCACAGAGCGCGCGCTGGACATCCTCGGCGCTGAGGCACGCGCCAACAAGATCGACGCTGCGCTTCTGAGAGTCTTCATCGAATCGGGGGCCTATCGCACCGGGGTCTAGGACGGCGTTTCACCCTCCCGGAAAGTCCGGCGTTCGACTACAATAAGCGCCCTGCGGCCTTCTGCGACGATATCCGGGATGAGTTCGAAACTGCGTGTCGGGGTGGTGGGGGTAGGCTACCTCGGAAAATTTCACGCCCGTATTTATGCAGGCATGGTGGATGTCGAACTGGCCGGGGTGGTGGACGCGGACCCGGATACCGCCGCCCGCGTTGCCGCCGAATATCGCTGCGCGGCCTACGCCAAACCGGAAGAGCTGCTCGGCAAGGTCGATGCCGTCAGTATTGTGGTTCCCACCATTTATCACCTGGTGGTCGCCCGGCCATTCCTTGCGCAGGGCGTGCACATGCTGATGGAAAAGCCGATCGCGTCGACTTATGCGGAAGGCCTGCAACTCGTGGAGCTGGCCGAGCGTGCCGGCGTCACCTTCCAGGTCGGTCATCTGGAACGCTACAACGCCGGCTTCATGGAACTGGTGAAGCGTGTCGGCACCCCGCGCTTCATCGAGGCGACACGCATCGGCGGGTTCTCGGAGCGCGCCACGGACGTGGACGTGGTCACCGATCTCATGATCCACGACATCGATATCGTCATGTCGCTGGTGAAATCGCCGATCCGCGATCTGCGCGCCATCGGCGTACCGGTCCTGACCGAGCATGCCGACATCGCCAATGCGCGCCTTGAGTTCGAGAACGGCGCGGTGGCGGACGTGACCGCGAGCCGCATCTCGGCAAAAAAACAGCGCCGCATCCGCGTGTTCGGTGTGAACAGTTACCATGCCCTCGACTTCGCCGACCAGCAGGTGGATGCGGTTATCGCACACCCCAACCCCGCTGGCGGCCGTCCGGACATCAAGAGCGAAAGGATTGCCATTATTCCCACGCAACCGCTCGATGCCGAGCTCGCCGATTTCGTCAACACCGTGCGCGCGCGCCGCGCGCCGCTCATCGATGGCCGCACCGGCCTGGAGGCGCTGCGCGTCGCTCTCATGGTCAAGGAGAAAATTGCTGCATGTCCTCCGTAACCGCCGTCCCCTTTCTCGATCTCGGTACCGCATTCAAGGCCCTTGAGGCCGAGTGGCTTGCAACCATCCGCGCGAGCGGCGCCAAGGGCAGCTTTATTCTCGGTCCGCAGACCGTCGCGTTCGAGAAGGAGTTTGCGAGTTATGTCGGTGTGAAGCATGCCATCGGCGTCGCCAACGGCACCGACGCGCTGATCTTGTCGTTGCGCGCACTTGGGATAGGACCGGGCGACGAGGTCATTACCACGCCGTGGACATTCTTTGCGAGCGCCGAATCCATCAGCATCGTTGGTGCCACGCCGGTGTTTGTCGATATCCGCCCGGACACTTTCTGTCTCGACCCGGAAAGCATTATCAAACGCCTTACGCCGAGAACGTGCGCCATCCTGCCGGTGCACATCTTCGGCCATGCGGCAGACATGGACGCCATCATGCAGATCGCCCGCGAGCGCAGGCTCGCGATAATTGAAGACTGCGCGCAATCGTTCGGCGCGCGCAGCGGCGGCAAGGTGACAGGCGCTATCGGAGATACCGGTTCGTTCAGCTTCTATCCCACCAAGGTGCTCGGCTGTTACGGCGACGGCGGAATGATTACCACCAATCGCGACGATCTCAACGAACACATCCGCCGCCTGCGCAATCACGGCGCGATCAAGCCGTTCGTTCATACCGAGATCGGCATGAACAGCCGCCTCGACGAAATTCAGGCGGCATTACTGCGCCTCAAGCTGCGCCGCATCGACAAAGACATCGACGGCCGGCGCGCGGTCGCGACCGAGTACACGAAACGGTTTGCGGGTACGGCGGTGAAACCGCCGGTGGCGCTCACGCCGGATGCACATAGCTACAATCTTTTCACCGTGCGCCTGCCAAAACGCGATCCAGTGCGCGACGCGTTGACGGCCGGGCAGATCGGCACCTCGTGCTGCTATCCGCAGGGTCTGCATCTGCAGGATGTCTACAAGCATCTTGGCTACAAGCCGGGAAGTTTGCCGGTGTGTGAGCAGGCGAGTGGCGAGGTGTTGTCGCTGCCAATCTATCCGGGCATGCCGCTTGCGCATGTCGAACGCGTGTGCGCGGTCATGCGCGACGCGCTCAAATAATCTCCGTCGCGGTTACGTGAAATGCCGCCGCCCCGACTGCGGAAGAACGAAGAGCCTCGCGCGCTTGAAGCGTGAGATCGAACTCGACGAGGCCTGCTTCGGCGGTCGCCGAAAAGGAAAGCGTGGACGCGGAGCGGTTGGGAAAAGCGTTGTTTCAGCCTTCTGGAGCGCGAAATGTACCTGAAGGAGATCGAGTACCGGTTCAATCACCGGAAGGAGAATCTCTTCAGGAGTTTTGTTCGGGTCTATTTTGGTTACGTTTCGCCCTAATTACCTTACCTTTTTTTACTCCCCCGCCGAGCCAAGGAGAGCAAAACAATGCCGTGAAGCCCCCAATAGCTGGGCTTCGTCCAGTATGCCCCTGCGCAGCTCAAATTGCCCGATGCTTGTTAATTGACAAACACCCAAGTTATAGTCGTCTTAATGGTATCCAAGTAATCAAACGCTGCTTATTTCTTGGGAGTACGAATCGATGAACATGACCATGGTTAATCTGGTGCTCAGCTTGCTTGGCATCGGCATAATGTTCTACTGCCTGTGGCTCACGATTTCACTCAAAAAGACCCTGCCTGGGGGCGTGGTTGGGGAAAAGTGGAATACGCTTATCTGGCTGGTGGCATTCTTTACCATCGGTTACCTGGCCACTCCGTTTTCTTCGAAACTCTCGGAAGATGTATTGCGCATGCTCGTCGGATTTATCTTCCTCTTCGGTGCCGTCTATGTCGCAGTCACGATCAAGCTGATTCAGCGTATCATCCGCGAACTCACCGGTTGATTTTCGCCATAACCTCAACAACACTCGAGGCTCCTCCATGAATACACCACAATCGGGCGCGCCGACCAATTCCGACAATGCTCAACACGGAATCAATGCCAAATATCTGCTGCTGAGAACGGTGCGCGAGGTGTTGGGATCGAGTGACGCGGAGAAAGTGCAAAAGAGACTGGACGACGCACCCAACACCCGCGGCGGGCTGGAAGCCGCGCTCGAGAGATGTTGCAAGCTCATTCGCCTGACCATCGACGAAAAGAAAGCCAAGGAGGTAGAGCAGCGTTGCCGCAGCATTATCGAGAAAATGTAACGAGCCGTACCGCGTGACGGCGTTTCTACGCCAGGCGCCACGCCTACCGCACTCGCCGGATAAAAACCGGGACAGACCTGTCCCGGTTTTTCGGTTTTTGGGATCGGCGCAGATCTCCGGCATCGCCGCCGATCTTCACCCCTGTGGCGCGAGGCAGTCGCGGCGCGCCGATAAGGTATGCGCTTCAGGGCCGCGCTCGTTCCAACTGCCATCAGCTTTGTTGCGAACCGGTGTAACTCTCAGAGCCCTCGCGGCGGCGCCACAGTGAGGGGGATGGTGTGATCCGTATCCACCACCCTCAGGCGATTGCTGCGGATGAATTCCAGCAGGAAATGGAAGGCCGCCGGATTGGCATCGCGTAATCGCGTATCCACCACCAAACACTTTCGCCCATCGATTATTTGCGTCTTGAGAAAGTCTTCATGCCGGTGGCGGCGGTCAGTGCCGGAATAGGGTCGCGGGCTCGCGCGCCGGTCTTCGCCATAGGTCGAAAGCGTGTCGATCAGGCGTTCGATCCAGTTACTCGGCCGGAACGCCGTACCCTCCACGGTAATGCCTTCAATGACAAGTTTCGGCAGGTCGCTGGACATGGTGGGTGTCTATTCCGGTAATGGTTCAGCTGTGGCGGCGTGCGCGCCGCAGCGCGTCGGTCAGGTTGGTGGCGCCGTGCGCGCGCACTTTCTCCGTCAGCCCGCGGACAATCTCGCACACGATGCCCGGCCCCCGGTAGATGAATGCCGTGTAGATCTGGAGCAGATCGGCGCCGGCAACCAGCTTTTCCCAGGCATCGTCGGCATCGCCGATGCCGCCCACGCCGATAATCGGGATGCGTCCCTGCAAGCTGGCATACAGGCGGCGGATCACCTGTGTCGACAGCGCGCGTAGCGGCCGGCCGCTCAACCCGCCGGTTTCGCGTGCCTGTGGTTCGTGCTCAAGGCCGGGCCGCGTAATGGTGGTATTGGTGGCGATCACTGCTTCGATGTTGTGTTCTACAAGCAGACGGGCGATGGCATCGATTCCGTTATCGTCCAGATCGGGCGCGATCTTGAGGGCGATGGGCACATGGCGGCCGTGGCTGCGTATCAGAGTTGCCTGTTCATGCTTGAGCGCGGCAAGCAGGGCGGCGAGTGGCGCTTCGTCCTGCAAGGTGCGCAAGCCAGGGGTATTGGGCGAGGAGATGTTCAGCGTCACGTAGTCGGCGTGCGCGTACACGGCGCGCAGGCCGGTACGGTAATCGTCGATCGCCCGCGCATCCGGTGTGAGCTTGTTTTTGCCGAGGTTGATGCCGATGAGGCCGCGGCGCGGCTGCGCCGCAAGGTTCGCCAGAAAGACGTCGAGGCCGGAACTGTTGAAGCCCATGCGATTGACGAGGGCCGCGTGGCGCGTGAGACGGAACAGGCGCGGCTTCGGGTTGCCCGGCTGCGGCTGCGGCGTCACCGTGCCGAGTTCGAGAAAGCCGAAGCCGAAATCGAACAGCGGCGTTAAGGCAAGCGCCTCTTTGTCCAGTCCGGCGGCCAGTCCCAGCGGGTTGGGAAAGCGCAGCCCCATGACCTCCACCGGCAGGGCTGGGGTGCGACCGGCATACCTCCGGCGCACCAGCGCGGCGACGCCCGGCGCCCGCCAGGCGCCGCGCATCAGGCCGAGAGTCAGTTCGTGGCTGCGTTCCGGGTCGAGCGCGAACAGCAGGCGGCGGATCAGGAAATACACTTGGCCTCGGTGTGCGGAAATGGTGCACGCTATGATAGCGTATCCCGTTACAGCCGTGTGCATCGCGGCGTCACTGTGATTCACCATGTCCCGATTGACCCACAAGCGTTCGCGCAAGTCCGGTCTGCCGCCGGGTACACCCGTGCACATCGGTGTACCCAAGGCCGGCGCACCGCGCGTGAGCCTGGTGTATTACGACGGCGAGCAGTTCGTCGAGGAAGAGGTCAAAGATGCCGGCGCCTGCGCCGCCCGGCGGGACCAGCCCGGCGTCACCTGGATCAATGTCGATGGCGTGCACCGTGTCGAGCTGCTCGAGCAGCTCGGTCAATGTTTCGACCTGCATCCGCTGGTGCTGGAGGACATTGCCAACACCGGCCAGCGCCCGAAAGTCGAGGACTATGGCGGTTATCTCTATATTGTGTTGCGCATGTTGTCCCTGCATGCAACAACCCATGAAGTGGTGAGCGAGCAACTGAGCCTGGTTCTGGGCCCGAATTTCGTGATCTCGTTTCAGGAAGGTGTCGAGGGCGATCTTTTCAATCCGATTCGCGCGCGCCTGCGCACTGCCAAGGGCCGGGTACGGCGCGAAGGCGCCGATTACCTCGTTTACTCGCTGATCGATGCGATCGTGGACGGCTACTTCGTGCTGCTTGAAAATATCGACGCGCGCATCGAGGCGCTTGACGAGCACATGCTGACGAACCGCGCCGGCGATGTGGCGCGCGCCATCCATTTGCTCAAGCGCGAAATGATCTGGCTGCGCAAGGCGGTCTGGCCGTTGCGCGAGGCGATCAACAGCCTGCAACGCGCCGAGTCGCCGCTGATCCGCGCATCCACCGGCGTGTATCTCAAGGACGTGTACGACCACACCATCGAGGTCATCGACACCGTCGAGACCTATCGCGATGTGCTGTCCGGCATGCTGGAGAACAACCTGTCGCTGCTCACCACGCGCCTGAACGAGGTCATGAAGGTGCTCACGGTGATCTCGACGATTTTTATCCCCCTGACCTTTATAGTCGGTATCTATGGCATGAACTTCCGCCACATGCCGGAGCTGGAGTGGCGCTGGGGTTACCCGCTGGTGATGCTGGGCATGGCCGTCATCGGCGTTGCCCTGTACGTCTATTTCCGGCGCAAAAAATGGATATAGAAGCAGCTGTAAGTGCGCGTTCGTATTGAGGTAAAATTCCGTTTTCCGATTGAGCTGTTGTGAGGAAGGCCATGACCCGCAAGTTAAACCGTTACAGTTCCCGCATCACCGAGCCCAAGTCGCAGGGCGGCTCGCAGGCCATGCTGTACGGCGCCGGTTTGACCGGCACCGACATGGCCAGACCTGAGGTCGGCATCGCCTCGATGGGCTGGGAGGGCAACACCTGCAACATGCACCTCAACGACCTGGCTGTGGAGGTAAAGAAAGGGATAGTGGCCGCCGGGCTGGTCGGCATGCGCTTCAACACCATCGGTGTATCGGACGGCATCTCGATGGGCACCGACGGCATGTCGTATTCGTTGCAGTCGCGTGACCTGATCGCCGATTCCATCGAGACGGTCATGGGCGCGCAGTGGTACGACGCGCTCGTCACGATTCCGGGCTGCGATAAAAACATGCCCGGCTGTTTGATCGCCATGGGCCGGCTCAACCGTCCCGCGCTCATGATCTACGGAGGCACCATCAAGCCGGGCCACTCGCACGGTCAGACGCTCGACATCGTCTCGGCGTTCCAGAGTTACGGCGAGTTTATTACCGGGAAAATCGACGAAGCGACCCGCCAGGATATCGTGCACCATTCCTGCCCGGGAGCGGGCGCCTGCGGCGGCATGTATACCGCCAACACCATGGCCTCGGCGATCGAAGTGCTCGGCATGTCGCTGCCATACAGTTCGTCCACGCCGGCGGTCGATCCGGGCAAGATCGCCGAATGCCTGAGCGCCGGCGTGGCGATCAAGAATTTGCTGGAGAAAGACATCAAGCCGCGCGACATCATGACGCGCGCCGCGTTTGAGAATGCGATGGTGGTGGTGATGGCGCTGGGCGGTTCGACCAACGCGGTACTGCATCTGATCGCCATGGCGCGCGCCGTGAATGTGCCGCTGACCATCGACGATTTCCAGAAGGTCAGCGACCGCGTACCGTTCCTCGCCGATCTCAAGCCCTCCGGCAAGTACGTCATGGAGGACCTGCACAATGTCGGCGGCATTCCGGCGGTCATGAAGTACCTGCTGGAGAAGGGCTTCATCGACGGCGAGTGTATGACGGTCACCGGCAAGACCATTGCCGGGAACCTTAGCGCTCTCCCTGGCCTTAAGGCCGGGCAGGATGTGTTGCTGCCGCTTGAGAAGCCGATCAAGGCCAGCGGCCATATCCAGATTCTGAAAGGCAACCTCGCGCCGGGTGGATCGGTGGCGAAAATCACCGGCAAGGAAGGCCTGCGCTTTGCCGGTCCGGCGCGCGTCTACGACTGCGAAGAAGATATGCTTAAGGGCCTGGAGCGCGGCGAGATCAAAAAGGGCGAGGTGGTGGTGATCCGCTA
>CAYJBG010000031.1:0-15304 GCA_964368085.1 uncultured Acidiferrobacterales bacterium
CCGACCTGCTGCTGCACGTGGTGGATGGTTCGAGTCCGGAGCGGCGCGAACAGATCGAACAAGTACAGGCGGTGCTCGATGAAATCGAGGCCGGTCACATACCGCAAATCACGGTATTCAACAAGATTGACCTCACCGATGAGCCCGCGCGTCTCGAACGTGACGCAACCGGCCGGGCAACGCGGGTGTGGTTGTCGGCGCAGACCGGCGCCGGCATGGACCTGCTGCGCCAGGCCCTGTCCGAGCACTATCGGCGCGATCGGGTTGTGCAACACCTGCGTCTGCCGCCGGCCGCGGGTCGGCTGCGCGCGTTGATCTATGAGCATCTCAACGTGGTGCGCGAGGCGCACACCGGCCAGGGCGAGTGGCTGCTCGAAGTCGAATTAAGTCCGCCCGATCTCGCCTGGCTCATCAGCCTGCCGGATTTCAAACCGGGACAGATGCTGGAGGCGGAGAAATGCGTCCTTGCCCGCGCCAGCGCATAAACTATGGGAAGCAAGCCTGCGACCGCCATGGATGGCGGAAGTGCGGAAAACGCAGGAGCAGTTTTTCCGCCACAAAAATTGCCATCAACTATTGGGAAGCAAGCTTGCACAAAAATAGCCATACTTTAGAATGCCGCCTTTGGTATTTTCGCATCTTCCAATTTTGAGTTAAGCAGGAGAGACCGTGGCCTGGAACGAACCCGGCGGTAGCGGGGGCAAAGACCCCTGGGGGCAGCGTCGCAAAGAACAGGGCCCGCCCGATCTCGACCAGATCCTGAAGAATATCCGTGACCGGTTGTCCGGCCTGTTTGGCGGCGGGCGGGGCGGCGGGCGTGGCGCCGGCGGCGGCGAACGCATCAACCGCTTCGGCCTCGGCTTGATTCTCGCGGTGGCGCCGGTGCTCTGGCTGCTGTCCGGCTTCTACGTCATCAACCAGGGCGAACGCGGCGTGGAGCTCAAGTTCGGCAAGAAGAACGAAGTCACCGGACCGGGCCTGCACTGGCGTTTGCCGTGGCCGGTCGAGCGCGTCGAGAAGGTGAACGTCGATCAGGTGTCGACGCTTTCGATCGGCCGGCGCGGCGACAAGGGTTCTGGCGGCGGCGCCGACAGCGGCTTCATGCTTACCGAGGACGAAAACATTGTCGTCGTCGAGTTCACCGTGCAGTACAAAATCAAGGACGCGAGCGATTATCTGTTCAATGTGCACGATCCGAAATCGACCATCGTCCAGGCGATGGAGTCGGCCAGCCGCGAGGTGGTCGGCAAGAGTCAGCTCGATTTCATTATTACCGAAGGCCAGATTGAGGTCTCGGACAAGAGCCAGAAACTGTTGCAGGAAATCCTCGATCGCTACAAGAGCGGCATCCAGATCGTGAAGGTGCAGATGCAGAAGGTCACGCCGCCGGAAGAAGTGAAGGCGGCCTTCGACGACGCCACCAAGGCGCGCGAAGACGGCGCGCGCGTCATCAAGGAGGCCGAGGCCTATTCCAACGACATCATCCCGCGCGCGCGCGGCGCGGCCTCGCGCCTGATACAGGAAGCACAGGGCTACAAGGCGAGCGTCATGGCGCGCGCCGAGGGCGATGCGCGCCGCTTCACTTCAATTGTGAGCGAGTACGTCAGGTTCCCGGGCGTGACCCGCGATCGCATGTACATCGAGACCATGGAGCAGGTGTTGTCCAGCACCACCAAGATTCTGGTCGATCAAAAGGGGAGTAATGTTCTCTATCTGCCGCTCGACCGGATGCTGCAGCAGGCTTCAGGCACCGCCGGTACCGGACCGGTCAACAGCCTGCAGCCTTTGCCGGAACCAAAAGACATGACACCCAGCGGGCTGCGCGAACGTGAACGCGGACGCGATGTACCGCGCGAGCGGGGGACACGCTGATGAGCCAGAATAAATTGTTTGCCATCGCCGGTCTGGTGTTGATCGGCCTGCTCATTCTGACCGGCACGCTCTACACCGTGGACGAACGCGAGCGCGCGGTGGTGGTGCGCTTCGGTCAGGTGATTCGCTACGACGACAAGCCCGGTCTGCACTGGAAGTATCCCTTCCTGGACGCGGTACGTTTCTACTCGGGGCAGATTCTGACGCTGGACGCCGAGCCGCAACTGTTCCCGACCATCGAGAAAAAGTACGTGGTGGTGGATTCGTTCGTGAAGTGGCGCATCAGCGACGTACTCAAGTTCCACGTTGCGGCGGGCGGTAACGAGGCCAAGGTGCGCGAGCTTCTGTCGCAGGTCATCAACAGCAGCTTGCGTGGCGAGTTCGGCAAACGTACCGTGAAGGAAGTGATCGCCGGCGACCGGCGCAAGATCATGGAACTGCTGAGCGTGAACGCCGACAAGGACGCGAGCGAGTACGGCATCGAGGTGGTGGACGTGCGTATCCAGCGTGTCGAGTTTCCGACCGAGGTGCGCGATGCCGTGTATCGCAACATGGCGGCGGAACGCGCGCGCATTGCCAAGGAACTGCGCGCCAAGGGCGCGGAAGCGGCGGAGAAAATTCGCGCCAGCGCCGAGCGCCAGCGCGACATCCTGCTGGCCGAGGCCTATCGCGACGCCGAGCGCACGCGCGGCGAGGGCGACGCGCGTGCCACGTCGATCACCGGTAAGGCGTTCAGCGTCAACCCCGAGTTCTATTCGCTGTACCGCAGCCTGAACGCCTACAAGGAAAGCTTCAAGAGCAAGGACGACATCCTGGTCGTGGACCCGAGCGCGGATTTCTTCAAGTATTTCAAAAATCCGCGCAGGTAGGGGCGGCCACCATGAACTGGCACGATCTCGGCGTCGCGCTCGCGCTGTTCCTGGTGCTGGAAGGCATTCTGCCGTTCCTCAGCCCGCACGGCGTACGCCGGATGCTGGAAACCATCGCCAACATGAACGACACGCAGCTGCGCTTTGCCGGTTTGACCAGCATGCTGCTCGGCCTCGTGTTGCTCTACGCCGTGAAGGCGTGAGCGGCCCAACCCCGTTTCTTTACGCCATGGCCGATCAAGAACGCTGGCTCCTGCCGGAGGGCATCGAGGAAATCTTGCCGGACGAGGCGCGCCGTCTGGAACGGCTGCGCCGCCGGTTGCTTGACCTGTTCGCCGCCTGGGGTTACGAACTGGTCATGCCGCCACTCATCGAGTATCTCGATGCGCTGCTCACCGGCACCGGGCGCGATCTCGATCTGCAAACCTTCAAGCTCACCGATCAGCTCACCGGCCGTCTCATGGGCGTGCGCGCCGACATGACGCCGCAGGCGGCGCGTATCGATGCGCATTACCTCAAGCGCGAGCGTCCGGTGCGACTGTGTTACGTGGGCAACGTGCTGCGCACCCGGCCGGATGTCTTTGCCGGATCGCGCGAGTTGCTGCAGCTCGGCGCCGAGCTGTTTGGCCATCCGGGGCCGGAGAGCGACATTGAAATTGCGCGGCTGATGTTGGCCGCGCTTGCAGCCGCCGGTCTGCGCGAACTGCATTTCGATCTTGGACATGTCGGCGTGTTCCGTGCGCTTAGCGCCGAGGCGCGTTTGCCGGAGGCGTTGGAGAGCGAGCTGTTCGAGGCGTTGCAGCGCAAGGCGCGTTCCCAGGTTGAGGCGCTGCTCGCCACGAGCGATGCCCCGGCCGGCGTCAAGACGATGCTGGCCGCGCTGGCCGATCTGAACGGCGGGACCGAGACACTGACCCGGGCGCGCGAGCTGTTGAAGGGAGCGCCGCCCGCCGTGCAGGCAGCGCTCGTTAATCTTGAACGCGTGGCGAATGCCATAACGCATCTCGATGCGTCGGTGTACTTCGACCTCGCTGAGTTGCGCGGCTACCGCTACTACACGGGCATGGTGTTCTCGGCGTTTGTGTCGGGGCAAGGACAGGCGGTCGCCCAGGGCGGACGCTACGATGGTATCGGCCGCGCGTTCGGCCGCGCACGCGCAGCCACCGGTTTCAGCACCGACCTGCGCCGGTTGTTGCGTCTGATCCCGGTTGACGATGTGGGTTCGAAAGCTATTCTCGCGCCGCACGCTGGCATGCAGGGCCTGGATGAAATGATTGCGAAGCTGCGCGTTGCCGGTGAGTGCGTGGTGGCGCGTCTGCCGGGCGACTCGTCGTCGGCGCAGGCACTCGGTTGCAACCGCGAACTGGTCGAGCAGGGCGGGCGGTGGATCGTGAAGCCGGTCTGAGTCAGGCTGCGCTGTTGCAGACGTGACCTTACGAAACAGCCGGACGCGAGCCCGGCATCCAGATTATGGAAAGCAAGCTTGCACAAAAATAGCCAAATTAATGAGGAGTAGAACTTTGGGCAAGAACGTCGTCGTCATCGGCTCGCAGTGGGGAGATGAGGGCAAGGGCAAGATTGTGGACCTGCTCACCGACCGTGCTCATGCCGTAGCGCGTTTTCAGGGCGGACACAATGCCGGCCACACACTGGTGATCGACGGGCAGAAGACCGTGTTGCACCTGATACCGTCCGGTATTCTGCGTCGCAACGTGATGTGCCTGATCAGTAACGGTGTCGTGTTGTCACCCTCGGCGCTGTTCGAGGAGATCGACCAGCTTGCCGCGAATGGCGTGTCCGTGGGTGAGCGTCTGCGCGTGAGCGATTCCTGTCCGCTGATCCTGGGCTACCACGTGGCGCTCGATGCGGCGCGTGAAAGGAAGCTCGGCAAAGCCGCGATCGGAACCACCGGGCGTGGCATCGGTCCGGCGTACGAGGACAAGGTATCGCGCCGTGGCCTGCGCGTCGCCGACCTCATGGACGCGAAGCGTTTTGCGCCGCGGCTCGCCGAAGTCATGGAGTACCATAACTTTGTGCTTAAACATTATTTCCAAACGGACACCGTGGATTACCAGCAGACGCTCGATGAAAACCTGAAGCTCGCCGAACGGCTGCGACCGATGGTGGCCGACATCCCGCTGCTGCTTGACGGTTACATGCGTTCCGGAAAATCGGTGTTGTTCGAGGGCGCGCAGGGCACTCTGCTCGATATTGATCACGGCACCTATCCGTACGTAACCTCGTCCAACACCAGCTCCGGGGCGGCCAGTTGCGGCGCCGGTGTCGGACCGTCGCAGTTGCACTACGTACTCGGCATCGCCAAGGCCTACACCACGCGCGTCGGCGCCGGGCCATTCCCGACTGAGTTGTTCGACGCCACCGGCGAGCAACTCGGCGCGCGCGGCAAGGAGTTCGGCGCCACCACCGGACGCAAGCGGCGTTGCGGCTGGTTCGACGCCGTTGCATTGCGGCGCGCGCACCGGATCAACGGCTTCACCGGGCTGTGCATCACCAAGCTCGACGTGCTCGATGGTCTGGCCACCATCCGCCTGTGCACGGCGTACCGCCGCGACGGAAAAATTCTGGAATCGGCGCCGGGCGGCGCGGATGCGCTGGAGCAATGCGAGCCGGTGTACGAAGACATGCCGGGCTGGAAGGAATCGACAGTTGGCATCAAGGACTACAACAAGCTGCCGGACAATGCGCGCACTTATTTGAAGCGTCTGGAGGAAGTCACCGGCGCGCGCGTCGACATCATTTCCACGGGCGCGGACCGGGCCGAGACCATCGTCCTGCGGCATCCGTTCGATTGATTTACAGATGGAGAAGAAAGTGAACCCTCTCCCAGGCCTCTCCCGCTGATGCGGGAGAGGGGATTTCGTGAACATCTATTTTAAGGAGAACCCCGGATGTGTAGTTCGGATCGAACCGCACATCCGGTGTTTGAATTTGGTACCGAGGAGAGGACTTGAACCTCCACGGGGTTACCCCCACTAACACCTGAAGCTAGCGCGTCTACCAGTTCCGCCACCCCGGCGCAGAGCCCGCAAGATCGGCGGGTTCCACAAGCCGCCGCACTCTACCGAGACCAAATGGGCATGTCAACGCAAAAACCGAATAAGCCCGACCCGACGCAAACCAAAACAGCGACCGACAGCAAAGCCGCGCGCGAACCGCGCACCTACGAATTTCCCGTACCGAGCCGCGAGGCGGTGCTCGCCTGTCTCAAGGAGCGCGGCGAGCCGCTGAGCCTCAAGGTCATTGCCGATGCACTCAAAGTTGAAGGCGAGCGCGACCTCGACGCCTTCGGTCGACGGCTGCGCGCCATGGAGCGCGACGGTCAGTTACTCAAAAATCGGCGCGGTTTATACGCACTGATTGACCGCATGGACATGGTCACCGGCCGCGTTATCGGTCATCACGAGGGTTTCGGTTTTCTCGTGCCGGACCAGGGCGGCGACGATCTTTTTCTGAGTCCGCGCGAGATGCGCATGGTGTTGCACGGCGACCGCGCGGTGGCGCGTGTCGCCGGCCTCGATCAGCGCGGCCGCAAGGAAGGCTCGATTATCGAAGTGCTGGAGCGTGCGCATAAAACCGTGGTCGGGCGCTATGTCGCCGAGAACCACATGAATGTCCTGGTGCCGAGCGACAAGCGCATCACCCAGGACATTCTGATTCCGCACGATGCCATCGGCGCCGCCAGACCCAACCAGATCGTGGTCGCGGAAATCATCGAACACCCGACGCGCCGCAGCCAGCCGGTCGGCAAAATTATCGAAGTGCTGGGCGATCACATGGCGCCGGGCATGGAGATCGAAGTCGCAATCCGCGCCCACGATCTGCCGCATGTGTGGCCGGACGCGGTATTGAACGAGGTCGCGAGCCTTACGCCGCAGGTGCCGGAGGAGGCGAAGAAAAATCGCAGGGACCTGCGCGCGTTGCCGTTCGTCACCATCGACGGCGAGGACGCGCGCGATTTCGACGACGCCGTGTACTGCGAGCGCGTCGGCAAGGGCTATCGCCTGATCGTGGCGATCGCCGATGTTTCGCACTACGTGCACACCGGCACGGCGCTCGATCGCGAGGGACAGAATCGCGGCAACTCGGTGTACTTCCCGAACAACGTCATCCCGATGTTGCCGGAGATACTGTCGAACGGGCTGTGTTCGCTGAATCCCCAGGTGGACCGCCTGTGCATGGCGTGCGACATGGAAATCGATGCACACGGCGAGATCCAGGAATTCCAGTTCTCCGAGGCGCAGATGCGCTCGCAGGCGCGCCTTACCTACACCCAGGTTGCCGCCATGCTGGTGGATCAGGACGCAGGACTGCGCCGGGAATATGCGTCGCTGCTGCCGCAGCTTGAGAATCTGTATACGCTCTACAAAGTCTTGCACCGTGCACGCCAGGCGCGCGGCGCCGTGGATTTTGAATTGCCCGAGACCAAGATTATTTACAACGCGCAGCGCAAGATCGAACGCATCGTGCCGCTGCAACGCAACGATGCGCACAAGCTGATCGAGGAATGCATGCTGGCGGCGAACGTGTGCGCCGCCGAGTTTCTGGTAAAGAACAAGGTGCCCGCACCATTCCGTATCCATGCCGGTCCGCCGCCTGAAAAGCTGACGGCGCTGCGCGGATTTTTGTTTGAGTTGGGAATACAACTGGGCGGCGGCGATGAACCGAAGGCCAAGGACTACGGGAAGCTGCTCGCGTCGCTCGGCGACCGGCCGGACGTGCGCCTCATTCACACCGTGCTGTTGCGCAGTCTGAGTCAGGCGATCTACAGCCCGGACAATATCGGCCACTTCGCGCTTGGCTTCGAGAACTATACGCATTTCACTTCGCCGATCCGGCGCTATCCTGATTTGCTCGTGCACCGCGCGATCAAGGGCATTCTCAAGCGCCAGCCGATCCAGGACACGATCGCGGCGGTGCAAACCCTGACCGATCACCTGTCCTCGACCGAACGGCGCGCGGACGATGCCACGCGCGACGTCACACGCTGGCTCAAGGCCGAGTACATGATGGACAAGATCGGCGAGGAGTTCGACGGCATTATCAGCGGCGTCACCAATTTCGGCATCTTCGTGGAACTGGCTGAGGTTTACGTCGACGGCCTGGTACACATTACGTCCTTGGGTAACGACTACTACCACTTCGATCCGGCCAAACACCGTCTGCTGGGCGAGCGCACCAACCGCAGCTATCGTCTCGGCGACGCGGTACGCATTAAGGTCGCGCAGGTAAACTTGGATGAGGCCAAACTCGACTTCGAGTTGATCGGCGAGGTGAAGCGCGAAGCAAGACACGAACCGCGGCGCGAGAGTAAGCACGAAGGCAAACGCCGCGAACGCAAGCGTTCGCCCAAAAAGAAATAACCAGCAATGCCGGATGAGGCAGTCGGTGGTTGGCACGCAGTCCTGGCGCTGCTCGAACAGGCGCCGGATCGCGTGCTGGATGTGTGGATCGACCGCTCCCGCAAGGGCGAGCGCCGCGAACAACTCCTGAAGGCCGCGAAAGCCGCTGGCATCAACGTCCAGGAAGCCACTGGCAAATCCCTCGACACGCGTTTGGGCAGCGACCGGCATCAAGGTGTGGTGGCACGCTGCCGTGCCGCCGCTGAACGTAGCGAGGCGGAGCTGCCCGAGTTTCTCGAAAATCTCAAGCGTGCGCCACTGCTGCTGATCCTGGATGGCGTACAGGATCCACACAACCTCGGCGCCTGTCTGCGCTCGGCCGATGCCGCCGGGGTGCATGCCGTGATCCTGCCGCGCGACAACGCCGCGCCCCTGACCCCGGTGGTGCGCAAGGTGGCGAGCGGCGCGGCCGAGACCGTGCCGGTATTCCGGGTCACCAATCTCGCCCGCACCCTGGAAACTCTCAAGGCCGCTGGGGTATGGCTGGTAGGGGCTGTTGGCGAAGCGGAGAAACCAATCTATGACGTGGACCTGCGCATGCCTGTTGCCCTGGTGTTGGGCGCCGAAGAAAAGGGTCTGCGCCGCCTGACGCGCGAGAAATGCGACTTTTTGGTACGTATCCCGATGGCCGGCACCATAGAAAGCCTGAATGTTTCGGTGGCGGCCGGGGTTTGTTTGTTCGAGGCTGTGCGCCAGCGGCGGGCGGGCTGAATCCGGCTTGCCTCACCGCGGAAAAGCCTTTAGTATCCGCGCCCTTAAGCCCGGTTCACGCCGGGCTTCCTTGCCTCACCGGCCGCATCAATAGGATCGCCCCTAAGTAATTCCGGGGCCCGGTTCCGGGAGGCTATACAGCCAGAAGGAGTGTTGCATGCGTCATTATGAAGTCGTGTTCATGGTCCACCCGGATCAAAGCGAACAGGTGCCGGCCATGATCGAGCGTTACCGCTCGATGATCGAAGGCGGGCAGGGCAAGATTCACCGCCTTGAAGATTGGGGCCGCCGTCAGCTCGCCTACCCCATCAACAATATCCACAAGGCGCACTATGTACTCATGAACATCGAGTGCGGCCAGGAAACGTTGACCGAACTCGAGACCGCGTTTCGCTTCAACGACGCCGTGGTGCGCTCGCTGACGCTGGGGCGCAAGACCGCCGTCACCACGCCGTCGCCGCTGGTGCGCGACGCTCAGGAAGAATCGCGTCCCATGCCGGCGCGAGTCGAAGGCGAGGACATCATCGATGTGGCCGCAGAGGTCGCGCCTGAATCCGCGCCGGCACCCTGAGCACACCGAATCCATCCTGACCGAATTCCGAGGAACCACACATGTCCCGTACCTTTTTTCGCCGCAAGAAGTTTTGCCGCTTCACCGCCGAAGGCGTGGTTGAGATCGACTACAAGGATCTCAACACCCTCAAGGGTTATGTCACCGAGACCGGCAAGATCATTCCGAGCCGCAACACCGGCACCAAGGCCCACTACCAGCGTCAACTGACGCGCGCCATCAAGCTGGCGCGCTTCCTGGCGCTGATTCCGTACACCGACGCGCACCGCGGTTAAGCGGCGCCCGCCAAAAATCAGTTGCCGATTTCGAGGAAGCCACAATGAACGTCATTCTGCTTGAGAAGGTGCGCAATCTCGGCGACCTGGGCGACCAGGTGCGGGTGCGCGCCGGTTATGGCCGCAATTTCCTTATCCCGCAGGGCAAGGCGACTATCGCCAACGAGGCGAACAAGGCCCAGTTCGAGGTACGTCGCGCCGAGCTGGAGAAGGCCCAGGCCGAGACCCTTGTTAACGCCAGGGCGCGTGCTGAAAAAATGGCCGGCGCCACGGTGCAGATCGTCGCCAAGGCCGGCGATGAGGGAAAGTTGTTCGGCTCGATCGGCACCGCCGATATCGTCGAGGCCATGGTCCGTTCCGGCTTCCCGCTGGTGCGCGCCGAAATCCACCTGCCGGCCGGGCCGCTCAAACAAATCGGCGATTTCGAAATCCCGGTGAGCCTGCATGCCGAGGTCAATATCAAGATTATTGTTTCGGTGGTCGCCGAGAAGTAATACAGTAGCGGCGATGGCGGGCAGCTACCAGAATGGTTTTTTTGTGCAGGCTTGCTTCCCCAGACCAAGGGCGGCCTTTATCGCTCCTGTATAAAACGAACGGCCAGCGGAGGTTCGATGGAGGATCGCGCTGAGGCGTGGAGTGGCCAGTCAAACACCGAGGCGCTCAAAGTCCCGCCGCAGTCGGTTGAGGCGGAGCAGTCCGTCCTCGGCGGCCTGATGCTGGACGGGCAGGCCTGGGACCGCATCGCCGACAAGATCACCCAGGACGACTTCTACCGCAAGGAGCACCGCCTCATCTACACCGCCATCGGCGCGCTCGTCGAAGCGGGCAGCCCGGCGGACGTGGTGACGGTCTCCGAGTGGCTGGAAAAGTCCAACGAGCTTCAGAACACCGGCGGGCTCGCCTATCTCGCCTCACTGGCCAACAATACCCCGAGTGCCGCGAACATCGGCGCGTACGCCAACATCGTGCGCGAGCGCGCCATTCTGCGTAATCTGATCCATACCGCCACGCGCATCGCCGGCAGCGCCTACAGCCCGGAAGGGCGCAGCGCTTCAGATATTCTTGATTTCGCGGAACGCAGCATCTTCGACATCAGTGAGCAGGGCGCGCACCGCCGTGGCGGCTTCGCGCCGATCAAGACCCTGCTCACCAAGGCGGTCGATCGCATCGACACGCTGTTCCGTTCCGAATCGGCGATCACCGGTGTGTCCACCGGTTTCAAGGATCTGGATGACATGACTTCCGGCCTGCAACCGGGAGACCTGGTGATCGTGGCCGGCCGGCCGTCGATGGGCAAGACTTCGCTCGCCATGAACATCGCCGAGACCACCGCCGTGGGCGGCAAACTGCCGGTGGCGATCTTCAGCATGGAAATGCCGGGCGAGCAACTGGCGATGCGCATGATGGCTTCGCTCGGACGCATCAATGCGCACAAGGTGCGCACCGGCAAGCTCGAGGACGACGATTGGCCGCGTCTCACGCACGCCATCGGCCTGCTGGCCGAGGCGCCGATGTTCATCGACGACACGCCGGCGCTCACGCCGCTGGAACTGCGCACCCGCGCGCGGCGCCTGAAGCGCGAGCACGGTCTCGGCTTGATTGTGGTGGACTACTTGCAACTGATGGAGGCGCCGGAGTCGGGCGAGAACCGCGCCACCGAAATATCCGGTATCACCCGCTCCCTGAAGGGTCTGGCCAAGGAACTGAATGTGCCGGTGGTCGCGCTTTCCCAGCTTAACCGCAGCCTTGAGCAGCGCCCCAACAAGCGCCCGGTGATGTCCGACCTGCGCGAGTCCGGCGCCATCGAGCAGGACGCGGATGTGATTTTCTTCATCTATCGCGACGAGGTGTACAACGAGGACAGCCAGGACAAGGGCACGGCCGAGATCATCATCGGCAAGCAGCGCAACGGTCCGACCGGCAAGGTCAAGCTCACGTTCCTCGGCGAATACACCCGTTTCGAGAGCTACATCAACACCGGCCATGGGGAGACGTATTAACGCCGGAACCAGGCCGCTTGCTTCGACCACCATCCGTTTCCACCCCGGACTGACTACCCATTCACTTCACAGGGTGAGTTGCACCCTTGATATATGACAAGACGAACGAAGCAGGGCTTCATTAGAAGGAATGCACGCCCGCACAAAATAACCATTTTTAATCCATGAGACCGACACGCGCATTCATTAATCCCGACGCCCTGCGGCACAATTTCGCGCGTGTGCGCAGCTACGCGCCGTCCACGAATATCATGGCCGTGGTCAAGGCGAACGGTTACGGTCACGGGCTGGTGTGGACAGCAAAAACCCTGCACGACGCCGGCGCCTTCGGTGTCGCCAGTGTCGAGGACGGTGCGATGCTGCGCGACGCCGGCATCGAACAACCGATCTGCCTGCTGGAGGGTTTTTTTCATCCCGATGAATTGCCGGCGCTGGTGCGCTACCGGTTGTCCTCGGTCGTGCATCACGAGAGTCAGCTCTGGGATCTGGAACATGCCGGCAAAATCGAGCCGATCGATATCTGGGTGAAGGTCGATACCGGCATGCACCGGCTCGGCTTTCCACCGGAGGCATTGCCGGAGGTGATCATTCGCCTCAAGGTGTGCATGGCGGCGGGACGTGTGCGGGTGATGTCGCATTTTCCAAGCGCCGACAACCGCTTCGATACCGTGACGACTCACCAGATCCGGCTGATCGGGGAGTTGACCCAGAACCTGAAAGTGGAACGCAGCCTTGCCAATTCGGCGGGTATCGTGAACTGGCCATCCAGTCATTTCGAATGGGTGCGGCCGGGTATCATGCTCTATGGCGTCACGCCCGTGGCTGGCATAAAAGCCTCCGAGTTCGACCTCAAACCGGTCATGACGCTAGTGAGCGAACTCATTGCCGTGAACTCGCGCCGCAAGGGCGAAGCCATCGGCTACGGCGGCGATTGGATGTGCCCGGAGGACATGCCGGTTGGTGTGGTGGCGATCGGCTACGGCGACGGTTATCCGCGCCACGCGCCGCCCGGCACGCCGGTGCTGGTCAACGGCGAACGCATGCCCATCATCGGGCGAGTGTCCATGGATATGCTGGCTGTCGATCTGCGTAAATTGCCGGACGCCAAAGTCGGCGATCCGGTGGTGCTGTGGGGTGCGGGCCTGCCGGTTGAGGAGATCGCGACACTCTCGGGCACCATCGGTTACGAGTTGCTCTGTCGAGTCACCGCGCGCGTGCCGCGCATCGAGAGCACCGGCTGAACATGTCCAGGATCAAATCGGTCTACAGCTGCAACGAGTGCGGCGCGCAGTCGCCCAAGTGGGTCGGCCAGTGTCCGGGCTGCAATGCCTGGAATACGCTGGTCGAAACCGTTGTGGCGTCAAAAGCAATGCCGGAGCGCGGCTGGCGCTTCGGCGCGCCTACCGATACCCCGACCGTACAGTCGCTGGATACCGTGTCGGCGGAAAAAATCATTCGCATCAGCTCCGGTCTGGGCGAGTTCGACCGCGTGCTGGGCGGCAGCGGCCTGGTGACCGGCTCGGTGACGTTGATTGGCGGCGATCCGGGCATCGGCAAGTCCACTTTACTACTTCAGGCGCTGGCCGCCATCAGCGCGACCGCGCCGGTGTTGTATGTAACTGGTGAAGAATCCACGCAACAGATTGCGCTGCGCGCGCGACGCCTCGGGCTGACCGCCGACAAGGTGCGGGTGTTTACTGAGAACCGGGTGGAGGCCATCATCGCCACTGCCCAACACGAAAAGCCGGCGGTGATGGTGATCGACTCCATCCAGACTGCGTATACCGAGAACCTGCAGTCGGCGCCCGGCAGCGTCGCCCAGGTACGTGAGTCGGCGGCGCAGCTGGTGCGTTTCGCCAAGCAGACGGGCATGGCGCTGTTTCTGGTCGGACATGTGACCAAAGAGGGCACGCTCGCCGGCCCGCGCGTGCTCGAACACATGGTGGACACGGTGTTGTATTTCGAAGGCGAAAGCACTAGTCAGTATCGCATCGTACGCGCCGTCAAGAACCGCTTCGGCGCGGTGAATGAAATCGGTGTGTTTGCCATGACCGAAACCGGCCTGCGCGAAGTCACCAATCCTTCCGCCATGTTCGTCAGCCGCCAGGGCGAGGCGGTGCCGGGCAGCGTGGTGCTGGCGACCCAGGAGGGCACACGCCCGCTGCTGGTGGAGGTGCAGGCGCTGGTGGACGAAAGCCACTCGCCGAATCCGCGCCGCGTGTGCGTCGGCCTGGACAGCAACCGCCTGGCCATGCTGCTGGCCGTGCTGCACCGGCATTCCGACATCGCCATGTACGATCAGGACGTGTTTGTGAACGTGGTCGGTGGCGTGCGGGTGCTGGAACCGGCCGCCGACCTGGCGGTGTTGTGCGCCGCCGTTTCCAGCCTGCGCAACCGGCCCCTGGGCCGGGACCTGGTGGTATTCGGCGAGATCGGCCTGGCCGGCGAGGTGCGCCCGGTACAGCGCGGCCAGGAGCGCATTCGCGAGGCCGCCAAGCTCGGCTTCAAACGCGCCGTGCTACCGGCCGCGAACATGCCGAAGAAGGGCGAAGCCGGGATCGAGTTGTTCCCGGTGCGGCGATTAGACGAGGCCTTGGAGATTATTCTTCGGTAATGCGGCAGGGAGTAGATGCACGCAGGCGGAGGCCAAAAAAACGAGATTGATCCTCAGACAGAAAATAAATCTGTCCTGGATTACGACATTCTATTCTGAGATATGTTTTGGCTTTGCAAACGCCTTTAGCTCCTGGGTAGTGCGGTAGGTTGGGCTGAATGAAATGAAGCCCAACATCTGCATTGACTCGCCGGTATCGCACGGCTTCGTTGTCCTCCGTGATGTTGGGCTTCACAAAAACCGTTCAGCCCAACCTACCGGACTTGGTACTACATGTGCCGTAGCACTTTTTGTGTGACGTCCTCGAAATGCTCAAGCATCGCCTTCTAGTTATGTGTCCTCGACACTCGAAGCGAAAAAAAGGGGCCGCAGCGATTTACTGTGGTTCCCTTGGTCAGGATGCATTTGGGCTACTTCAAATAAAACTGCATACGTGAATCGGCGGCCTCGATGACGTCGCCGTTCTTGAGTTCCTCGCCGCTCACGCCGACTTTCACGCCGTTCAGGCGCGGCGCTTCTTTGTTGTCTCCGGGGAGCAGGATATAGCGGCCATTGCCGCTGCGCGAGATGATGCCGGCGCGTTTGCCGGTGCGCCCGAGGTTGGTGATCGCCGAGGTGAGGTCGATGCGTTTTCCGTTGTTTGCGCCGCTCAGGATGAAGAGCGAGCCCAGGCGAGTATCGACCGCTGGCGAGGGTTCCTTGGGCGCCGCCGCAGCCACTTTGCCAGCCTGGGTCAGCATTTCCTCCTGTTTATGCGGATTGATGATCACGGTCTTGGCCAGATCGGCGTTGCTCTTGGAGGCCTGCTCGTTGTAATAGGTGAGGCTGTGATTGCCGATGGTGACGACATCGCCGTTTCCCATGTGATGCTTGGTGATGCGCCTGTTGTTGACGAACGTGCCGTTCGTGCTGTTCAAGTCCTGGACGAAGGAATCCTCGCCGATGGTGAAGATGCTGGCGTGATTGCCGCTC
>CAYJBG010000032.1:0-15268 GCA_964368085.1 uncultured Acidiferrobacterales bacterium
GCAGTTCCTCGTCACCAAAAAGCTCAAGATTTCTCTGGATTACATGGGATACCACAACGGTTCCGCCACGTTTAGCGACGGGACAATTGTAGCTACTCCCGACGTGTGGACAACCGGTTTTGGCCTCGGTGTTAACTATACGTTCTGACCAGAAAGGGCGTGAGTTGGGTGGGCAGACGGGATTGCGGTATTGCACCGCCTGCGCGATCATGGCAACACCATGGTGGTGATCGAACACAATCTCGATGTCATCAAGACCGCCGACTGGGTGCTCGACCTGGGGCCCGAAGGCGGCGACGGCGGCGGACGTATACTGGCTGCCGGCACCCCGGAAGAAATCGCGCGCCACCCCGAATCCCACACCGGACGGTTCCTGGCGCCGGTCCTGGAGAAACACCAGACCCGTCAGCGCAAGACCGGATAGAAATTAGCGCGAATACTGCTGGCGAATGTCACCAGTCCATGTAACCGGTATTAACACCTAGGTCGTATATCACTACCACCCCCTCACCGGGTTAGTGTGTACCTGTATTTGGCGACGGGGCCTTCTTTGCCTCCATATATAAGCCTAAGCCGGTATTGGAGAAACACCTTAAATGAAGATAGTGCCGCTATTCGCATTGTGCGCCGGCGCCGTGCTTTCCGGCCATCTTGCGCTGGCCGCGGACAAGACGCCGGTGCGCATCGGGTTCCTGGCGATCTCCGAGCAAACCTGCCGGGACGAGCCCTTCCTCGGTGGCATGCGCGACCTCGGCTACGTCGAGGGTCGTGATTTCAAGATTGAGTGCCGACATGCAGGGGGCCGGGACGATCGCCTGCCCAAGGTCGCCCAGGAGTTGGTACAGACCAAGCCAGCCGTCATCGTCGCGCTCAACCACAACTGGGCCGTGGCGGCGCAGCACGCCACGAAGGATATCCCGGTCGTCGTCATTTCCAGCGGCGATCCGGTGGCCTCGGGTTTTGCCGCGAGCCTGGCGCGCCCCGGAGGTAACATTACGGGGCTGACGTACTTCGCCACCGAGCTTAACGCCAAGCGGCTCGAGTTTTTGAAGACAGTCGTGCCGGGCCTCAAGCGTGTCGCGGTGCTCAAGAACCCCAAATCGGACCGCGCCCTCGTCAACGCCTACCTGCGGGAGACGCGCGCCGCGGCCCAGGCGTTCGGGCTTGAGCTCATCATCGTGGAGGCGACCAGCGAGCTTGAGCTCGAGCGCGCCTTCGACCAGATCGTGCAGGCCAAGGCGCAGGCCGTTTACGTCCTCGCGACACTTATCTTTGGCGAGATGGCGCAAAAGATCGCCGACCTGGCGAAATGGCATGGCCTGCCGACCATGCATTTCCACAAGCGCTATCCCGCCTTGGGCGGTCTGATGGCATACGCACCGGACTACGACATCCTGCACCACCGTGCGGCGACGTACGTGGACAAGATTCTGAAGGGCGCCAAGCCGGCGGACTTGCCGATCGAGCAGCCGGCACGGTTCGAGTTTTCCGTCAACCTCACCACAGCACGGGAACTTGGGTTGACGATCCCGCAGGTCATACTGCTGCGCGCCGACAAGGTGATCGAGTGATATGACATTGGACCGGCAAGAACACCAAGAAAAGCGAATTCAGGGGAACCCGTTTTGGAGTCCTGGCGACCATTTCATTTTAAGCAGATCTGAGGAGATCTTGCCATGAACAAAATACTAATCACAAAACAATACGCAAGGTGGCTGGTGCTGATGTTATCGCTGCTGGTCGTCATTGTTCCGGCGTTCGCGCGACAGGACGGCAAGCCGGTCATCGGCTTTCTCGCCTTCGAACCGGGCGGCTGCAAGAGCGAGCCGTTTCATCGCGGCATGCGCGAACTGGGCTACGAGGACGGCAAGAACATGATTTTCGTGTGCCGCCATTCGGGAGGGCGGTATGAAGGTCTCGATGGCGCTGCGGCGGAACTCATGGCGGCAAAGCCGGACGTACTGGTCGTCTTTGGGCATGCGCCGGTGAAGGCGGCGCAGCGGGCCACAAAGACGATCCCGATCGTCATGAGTACCAGCGGCGAGCCGGTGGCCATGGGCTTCGCGCAAAGTCTGGCGCGACCGGGCGGGAACATCACCGGCGTCAGCTACTACGCCACCGAGCTCAATATCAAACGCCTGGAATACCTGAAGACCGTCGTGCCGGGCCTGAAACGGCTCGGGGTGTTGCTGCACGCCGGTCTGCCGCAGGATCTGGCGGGGGCCTATTTGCGCGACAGCGAAGCGGCCGGCAAGGCCGTGGGATTTTCGGTGCACGTGGTGAAGTATTCCACTCTGGAAGAAATCGACGGTGCTTTCGCCGAGATGAAGAAGCTCGCCGTGCAGGGGGTATTGATCGCGCCCACCCGCGAGCTGAAGGCGGAAACCCAGCGCGTGGCCGATCTGGGGCTCCAGTACCGGCTGCCGGTGGTGCACTCGCGCAAGTCCTTTCCGCCGGTCGGTGGCTTGATGAGCTACGGACCGGACTATGCCGTGCTGTATCACCGCACCGCGTTCTACGTCGATCGTGTATTGAAAGGCGCCAAGCCGGCCGAGCTGCCCGTTGAGCAGCCGGCGCGCTTCGAGTTGCACATCAATCTGGCCACGGCCAAGGCGCTCGGGCTTAAGGTGCCGGACACGTTGCGGTTACGGGCCGACAAGGTCATCGAATGACAGTCCGGTTCCTCGGGTACGGTTCAACTGCGAATGAATGCCCTATTCGGGAGGGTCGATATGCGACGTCGTGATTTTCTGCGTCTCACCGGGTTGGCCGCTTCCGCGGCTGCCCTGCCGGTTCTCGCGCAGCCGCCACTGCCGCTGGTGGTCTGGCTAAGCTATGCGGACGAGAAGACGGTGGAGTCGTACTTCAAGGCCGTTCAGAACGGCCTGCGCTCGCGTGGTTTGGTGGACGGACGGACTATCCGGCTCGAAACCTACTATGCGCAGTTCTCCAAGGAGCGTGTGCAGCAGATGATTCCGGAGATCATCGCCAAGAACCCGGCCGTGATCGTGGTGCAGGGTGCCGCCATCAAGCCCATGACGGAGGCCACCAAGACCATCCCGCTGGTCATTGGTACCAGTGGGGACATGGTCGCCGGAAAACTGGTCACGAACCTGGCGCGGCCTGGTGGCAACGTCACCGGCGTACAGTTTCTGGCCATTGACTACGTCGGCAAGCGCATGGAATTGCTCAAGGAGATATTTCCCAGGCTCAAGCGCGTCGCCGTGATCGCCGATCCCGGGCACGCGGGCGAAACGGACGAGCGCGCCAAAACGCTTGCGGCGGCCGAGAGACTGGGTATCCGCGTGGACTATAAGCCCGTGACCAATCCGGTCGAATTGCAGGCAGCGCTCGACTCCGCGCCAGGCTCGGGCGTCGAGGCATTGGTGGCGTTTCCTGATTCCATCACCTTCGGGCCGCGCAAGCGCATCGCCGACTTCGCGATCCAGCACAAGCTGCCCACGGTGTCCGGCTGGGATGCCTATGCCGACGCGGGATTTCTCCTCATCTACGGCCCCAGCATGACCGCCGCCTGGGAACGGATGGCCTATTTTGTCGATCGCATCCTCAAGGGCGCGAAACCGGCTGACCTGCCCGCCGAAATGCCGAGCGTTATTGAGATGATCGTCAACCTGAAAACCGCCAAGGCGCTGGGCATTGAGGTACCGCAGAAAGTGCTGCTGCGCGCCAACAGGGTGATCGAATGAGAATACGCATACAGTTATGTTGCATGTTCGCCGTGCTGGCCATGCTGTCAGCCGTCGCGACCCAGGCGCAGGAAAAGGTCCGGCGCATCGGACTGCTGACGATTCACGAAGGCCAATGCGGCAATCTCCCCCTGCGTGAGGGGTTACGCGAGCTCGGCTACGTAGAAGGGAAAAATATCAGGATCGAGTGCCGCCACGCCGGCGGACAGATTGCCGGCCTTGAAACGGCCGCCGCCGATCTTGTGCGCACACGGCCCGAGCTGATCGTGACCATGTTCCACGTCGGCGCCGAGGCGTTGCAGAAAGCCACGCGCGATATCCCGGTGGTCATGATCGCCAGCGGCGATCCGGTCGCCGCCGGCCTGGTCGCGAGCATGGCGCGCCCGGAAAGGAATTTCACGGGCGTGACCTACTTTGCGAGCGAGCTCTATGCCAAGCGCCTCGAATTCCTGAAGGCGCTGGTGCCGAACCTGAAGCGGGTCGGCCTGTTGACCCAGACGACGGGCTCGAAGAACATGACCAGAAGCTACATTGAAGTAAGTGAGCGTGCCGCCCGGGAGCTTGGGATCGAATTGGTGGTGCTGAAAGCGGACAACCGCGCCGAGATCGAGGCGGCGTTCGAGAACATGGCCAATACCAAGGTCCAGGCGGTACACGTGCTCGGCTATACGATGTTCACCGAGGAGGCGCCGTTGATCGCCAGCCTCGCCAGTCTCAATCAGATTCCAACCATCCATTTCCTGCATTCGTTCCCTTCCATGGGCGGCTTGATGGGCTACGGGCCGGACTACTTGACGCTGCAGCGGCGTACGGCCGCCTATGTGGACAAGATACTCAGGGGCGCGAAGCCCGGCGATCTGCCGGTCGAAAAACCCACGCGCTTGGTTCTGTCGATAAACGCCGGTGCGGCGCGCGATCTAGGCCTGAAAATACCCGAGGCATTGCTGTTGCGCGCAGACAAGGTGATCGAATGAAACGCGCGGCCTTGTTGATCGCAGGAATCCTCGTCGCAGGTCTCTGGTTCACCGGCGCAACCGCAGCCGCCGGCAGTGGGAAAATCCCGCGCATCGGTTATCTCGTGCTCTCGCCGCTGACCGATCCGCCCTCGCCCGAGCGCGCCGGATTTCTCCAAGGACTGCGCGAGCACGGCTACGAGGACGGCAAAAACATCGTGATCGAGTACCGATCCGCCGAGGGCGATCCCGAGGCGTTGCCGTTCCTCGCGGAGGAATTGGTAGACCTGAAAGTCAGCACGATCGTCGTCCTTGGCTCGCCGGTGGTGCGCGCGGTAAGACAGGTGAGCACCACGGTTCCTATCGTCATGCTGTTCGCGGCCGATCCGGTCAGGCTCGGTCTCGTGCACTCGCTGGCGCGCCCGGGCACCAACGTCACCGGCATGACGCACATCACGACCGAACTCGGCCCCAAAAGGCTGCATATGCTGAAGACGGCACTGCCGGGCGTGGCGCACGTGGCGCTGGTTATGGACAAGTCGAACCCGGGTGTACTGCCCGAGCTCGGCGCCATCGAAACGGCGGCGCGCCAGTTGGGAATCCGCCTGAGCGTCATTGACCTGCCCAAGAAAACGGATGGTGACAATTTGCGTTCCCGCCTCGCGGCGGCGCGGCCCGATGCCATGATGACCATCATCGATCCCCGTGTTGCGGCCTACCGCCAGGTTCTTCCGCAATTTGCACTGGAGCGGCGGATCCCGGCGATGTTCGATTGGAAGCCCTTCGTCGAGTCTGGTGGCCTGATGTCATACGCACCTGACTTCGGTGACATGGCGCGGCGCGCGGCGGCGTTCGTGGACAAGATACTGAAAGGCGCGAAACCGGCGGATCTGCCGGTCGAGCAGCCGACCGAAATTCAGCTCACACTTAACCTTAAAACCGCCAAGGCCATCGGGGTTAAGTTCCCTGAGAATATCCTGTTGCGCGCGGACAAGGTGATCGAGTGATTGGGGGCGCGGCATCGCCGCCGGGCGTTTGGTCCCTCGGCAGAGTCTGAGCGATACTACCGACTCACGAACGCGTGTGCCGCGTCCACTATCCGTAGTCAGGTTGCGGCGAATTGGAGGGACCATGCGCCTGTGGCACGCATTCAGTAGCCGGTTGTACCGTAAATACCTTGTGATCTTCGTGCTTCTGGTGGGCGCGGTATTGCTCGCCGGCGGCGCGAGCGACCTCTATTTCTCCTATTACGAAACCCGTGATGCCACGGTCGCGCTGCACCGCGAGAAAGCGGCCGCGGCGGCGATCCGCATCGAGCAGTTCATCCGCGAGATCGAGCAGCACGTCGGCTGGACCAACCTGCTGCTACGCAGCGCCGATCCGCTCGCGCAACGACACGTCGAGTTCATCAAGCTGCTGCGCCAGGCGCCGGCCATTACCGACGCCATCTGGCTCGACGCCCACGGCCGCGAACAATTGCGCGTCTCGCGTCTCGCCATGGACCGGGTGCGCAACGGCACCGACTTCTCGCAAACCCCTGCCTTTCAGCATGCGCGCGCACAAACGCACTATCGCGGCCCGGTGTATTTCCGTGAAGGCACCGAACCCTACATGACGCTGGCCGTGGCCGCCGGCGCGGGCGTGACCCTGGTCGAGGTCAATCTCAAGTTTGTCTGGGACGTGATCGCCAGTATTCATTTTGGGAAGACCGGCCATGCTTATGTGATCGATGCCGGGGGGCAGCTGATCTCGCACCCCGACATCAGTCTGGTGCTGAAGAAAACCGATCTATCATCATTGCCGCAGGTGCAGCGGGCGCGCGCCGCCTTACTCGGATCGGAGACCGCTTCAGAGGTCGTGGGCGAGGCACGCGACACCGCCGGCCGCGCGGCGCTGGCGGCCCACGCTTCCATCGCGCCGCTCGGCTGGATTGTGTTTGTCGAACAGGACGCACAGGAGGCGTTCGCTCCGCTCTACGCCTCGATGTTGCGCACGGTATTGCTGGCGCTGCTTGGTTTGGTGCTGGCGGTGGGTGCCAGTGCCGTGCTGGCACGACGTATGGTCAAGCCCATTCAGGCCCTTCAGGAAGGGGCGGCGCGCATCGGCGCCGGCGAACTCGATCACCGCATCGAGATGCACACCGGTGATGAACTGGAAACACTCGCCGAGGAGTTCGACCGCATGGCGGCGCGGCTGCGCGAATCCTACACCGGTCTTGAGCAGAAAGTGGCCGAACGCACCGAAGAACTGGTGGCGGCGAACCGCGCCAAATCGCGTTTCCTCGCCGCCGCCAGCCACGACCTGCGCCAGCCGATGCACGCACTCGGCCTGTTCGTCACGCAACTCAACAACCGCATCAAGGATCCCGAGAACCGGCATCTGACCGGACGCATCGAGGCCGCAGTGTCGGCGTTGCAGGGCCTGCTCGACGCGCTGCTCGATGTCTCGCGCCTCGACGCCGGTGTGGTGACGGCGAATCTGACTGATTTCCGGGTCAATACCCTGCTCGAACGCATCGAGACCGCTTTTGCGCCCGATGCCACCGACCGGGGATTGCATTTCCGGGTGGCGCACTGCCGGCTCGCGGTGCGCAGCGATCCCATGCTGCTCGAACGCATTCTCACCAATCTCGTCGCCAACGCGCTGCGCTACAGCGAAGCCGGCGGCATTCTCGTCGGCTGCCGGCGGCGTGGCGACCGGGTACGCATCGAGGTATGGGACACCGGTGTCGGCATCGCACCCGAGCACCAGCAGGCGATCTTTCAGGAGTTCTACCAGGTCGGCAACCCCGAGCGTGACCGGACAAAGGGCATGGGTCTCGGGCTTTCAATTGCCGCGCGGCTCGCGCGTCTGCTCGGCGGGCGTATCGATCTGCGCTCGGTTCCCGGCCGGGGCTCGGTGTTCGCCGTCGAAGTACCGCGCGCCGATGAAATTCGCGCGATCGTCCCGGACGTCGCGCCAACCGACATCAATGACCGGCTACAGGGAGCCTTCGTGCTGGTGGTGGATGACGACGCGCTCGTGTGCGAGGCGCTCGCGGGCCTGATGGAACAGTGGGGCTGCACCGTGATCACGGCGGCGAGTGGTGACCAGGCGCTGGCGGCGCTGACGCTGCAACCCCGGCGGCCGGATGCGGTGCTCTGCGACTACCGTTTGCCCGCGGACGAAACCGGCAGCGACGTCATCCGCCGGCTGCGCGAACGTGTCGGCGCGGACCTGCCGGCGGCGCTGATCACCGGCGACACCGCCCCCGAACGTTTGCGCGAAGCGAAGGAAAGTGGCATCCCGCTGCTGCACAAACCGGTGCAGCCGGCGCGCCTGCGCGCGCTGCTCGAACATCTGGTGGCCGCGCCAGCCGCGCGCCGCGTGGCTATCTGAAGACGCGCGTGAAGAAGGCCTGCATTACTGCCCAGGACTTTCGGTCGGCTTCGGCATCGTAGGCGAGCGGCAGGTTATGCTTTTTGCCGCGTGCGTCGGCGTCAGGGCGCGTGAAGGCGTGTTTGAGGCCCGGGTAGTCGACGAGCTTGTAATCCACGCCCGCGGCGGTCATCTCCTGCTGGAATAGTTTGATTTGTTCCGGCGGCGCCATCGGGTCGTCCTTGCCGTTGAACACGAGGACCTTGGCCTTGACGCTGCCTTTGCGTGCCGGATGCGTCGTGCCGACGAGACCCCAGAAACTCACCACGCCCACGAGATCGGCGCCCTGGCGCGCCATGTCGAGGACGACCTTTCCGCCGAACGAGTAACCGATGGCCGAGATGCGCTTGGGATCCACGGTCTTCTGCTTTTGCAGCAGCGCCCGCGCCGCATCGAAGCGCGCCTTCATCAGCGGCAGGTTCCCGGCGACATTGCCGGAGAGCTTGTCGGCCTCGCCCGGGTCGTCGGTTTGTTTGCCGTTGCCGAACATGTCCACCGCCAGCGCGGTGTAGCCGAGCGCGGCCAGCACGCGGGCGCGGGCGCGCACGAAGTCGCCGTGCCCCCACCAGTCGTGCACCACCAGCACGCCCGGGCGCTTGTCCTGAACAGCGGCGTCGTAGGCGAGATAACCCTTGAGCACCGTGCCGCCCGCCTGGTACGCCACTTCCTCGCCTTTGACGGCGGCGTGTAACGGAGCGACGGACAACGCCAACACCAAACCCAGAAATAATCTGAACATGACACCCTCCTTAGCTTGCATGGTTGTTATTGAGGAGAACGCTAAATAGTGCGCACCCTGTCATGCCTTGATTCCCTTCTCCCTGCGGGAGAAGGACACGCCTCCAGGGATGGAGGCGGTAGACCGCGTCGGGAACAGGCGGTCGAGGATGAGGGCCGCTTTTTGCGCTGCCTGGCCCTCACCCCAACCCTCTCCCGCAGGGAGAGGGAGAGAAACGGTACGCATGATTTGGCGGCCGGAGCAGCTAAGTGTCGTCCGGACACGCGCGGACGACGCCGACGGAATAACAGAGCCGATTTGTCGTTTCATGGATGACATTGTGCTGACTGAAACCGCAGCTGAAAATCAGACAGAAGCGTTAATACCTAGGTCGTAGCTGCGGAGTGCCGTACTTGTCTGGTGGACACCGTGCGGGTCGATCCCGTTTCGTGTGGAAAAATTGGACGGTGCAGGAACGGCGATGGCGGTTCCCGAACGCTTTGTTGACAACCCCGCCAGTTCAGAGTTCGGGCATGAGCCCGAGCCGGTTGACCGCCACGATAGCCTGCGCGCGGCTCGTGACCTTGAGCGCGCGCAGGATGGCGGTGACGTGGATTTTCACGGTCGCCTCTGCCAGCCCGAGCTCGCGGCAGATGTGCTTGTTCGATTTCCCCTGCATCATGAACGTGAGCACCTCGCGCTGGCGGTCGGTGAGACGCACCTCGTCCATGGATGACGGCGACGCCGTGCCGTCACCAGACAGAATCTCCGGCGGCAGATAACGCCCACCGGACAGCACCAGCCGCAGCGCGCTTACCATCACGTCGTTCGACGAGGACTTCGGGATAAAGCCCATCGCACCGCGCGCCAGCGCCGCGCGCACCGTGCCGGCATCTTCGAGGGCGGAAACTACAACCACCGGCAAGGCCGGATGATTGTTTCGCAGTTTCTCCAGGGTCACGAGCCCACCGGCGCCGGGCAGGCGCAGGTCGAGCAGCACGAGGTCGAGGTCGGGGTGTTGCTCGATGAGCCGGCACGCACCGTCGCAGTCACCGGCCTCCAGCACCACCACGCCGCCCTCCAGCTCCGTGAGCAGATGCCGGAACGCCTCGCGGATCAACGGATGATCGTCGGCGACCAGAATCTTCACGGCCCGTCCTCCCGTTAGTGTTCTCAGCGCAAACCTTACCACGAAGGTATTAGAGCCTCTTTCCCGCACCCCGACAAGGGCCGGGAAACGCGCGACCCTGCCCGGTTCATCCAATCCGTCGGATGCGACCTTGGTATTAGTGCTTCCGCCTGATTTTCGCGCGTGTTTTTGTGCGCAAGAATGTCCGCCATGACCAGGAGATGAATGAAGTATTGAAGCCAGACAACTTGAAAGTGGCTGTAACCATACAGGAGGCATGTCATGACACAGGAACTGAATCTCTGGTTGATCGGCGGTGGTTTAGGGTTCGGCGTGCTGTTCGGGATCATCGTGCAACGCTCGCGGTTTTGCGTGCTCGCGGCGGTGAGTAACTGGGTGCTGATGCGCGATCTGCGACAGGCGCACGGCTACCTCGCCGCCGTGGCGGTGGCCGTGACGGGCACGGCCGTGCTCGAGCTCACGGGGGTGGTGCCGGTGGCCGAGTCCATCTACCGCGGCGCGCGTGTTGACTGGCTGGGTGCGCTCGCCGGCGGCGCGGTGTTCGGCTTTGGCGTGGTGCTTGCCGGTGGTTGCGCCGGGCGGTTGCTCGTGCGCGGGGCCGAAGGCAGTGTCGGCGCGCTGCTCGCGCTCGTCGCCGTCGCGCTCGGCGCCGCGGCCTGTGCCTACGGCGCACTCGCACCGCTGCGCTCCGCGCTCGCGGTTGCAACCGCCATGACGCTCGCCTCGGGCGATGCCTCGGTGACGGCGTTGCTCGGTTTGCCCTCCTGGGTCGCGCCGGCGGTGGTGGCGATCGGCTGCGCGCTGGCGATCGCGCCCAGCGTGCGACGCAACGCGAGCGCCGGGATGGTGCTCGCGGGTGCGCTGATCGGCGCGCTGATCGTTTCCGGTTGGTACGTGACGGGATATCTCGCGCGCGACGAGTTTGGCATGGCGGCGCAACGTCCCGCCTCGCTCACGTTTGCGGGGCCGCTGGCGCAGCTCATGCATTATGTCGCGAGCGGTGAGGTGATGGGCAATGCGTTTCATCTCGCGCTCGTGGCCGGCGCGCTCGCCGGTGCTTTCGCAAGTGCGACTGCGCGCGGCAGCTTCCGCTGGACGATGCCCGCGGGCCGGGAGCTCGCGCGCGTGTCCCTGGGCGGCGGTCTCATGGGGATCGGCGCGGTGTTCGCCGGCGGCTGCAACATCGGCCAGGGCCTGACCGGTGTGTCCACGCTCTCCGCCTCCGCGCTGCTCGCCGTTGTCGGCATGGTGCTCGGCATGCGCCTCGGGCTCGCGTGGCTGCTGCGCGCGGAGCAGACGCAAGCCGGTCGTCAGCCTCGCAGTGCTCGCCTATTGAGTGTCGTGCGCGAGCGCTGGATGAAAACACATCCCGCGCCAGTGCTCCGCGCTTCGGGAAACATGTGCGCAAGTTCCTGACTACGCGGCTCAGACTGAAGTAATGGCTGAGCGAAACCGGGCAATGAAACGTAAACAGCCCACCACTGAGCAGGAGGCGCCATGATCGGAAAGAAAAACATCGTTTTCGGGTTCATTTACCTTGCTCTAACCGCTGCGCTGGGTGCCGTCATGATCCTTGGGTATTTTGATGAGCGGGGCGCTGCGGAAAGCGTCAAGCGGGAAAAGCTCGGCATCTTGCAGCAGATAGTAGCCGACAACTACGAGGTCAATCTCGAACCCGTGACACCGCTGGAACTTGCCAAGGCGAACACGGAGGCAATCTTCGCGTTCTCAGCCCGGGACACCGCCCAAGCGTCCATAAACAACATCCGCTCCGGCCCGCACACGCACGGCACCGCCGAGGGACTGCTCAATATCGCCGTCGGATTTTTGCTGATGTTCCTGGCGGTGCCGGTGTGGTTCAAGCAGGTGATCAGCTGGATGTTCATCGTCGGGGCGCTCTTACATTCCGGCATGCTCTATCTGCGTTTCGGACTCGATCAGCCCTGGGCTGCGATTCTGCTCAACGGCCCGCCCGGCGCCATCGGCCGGGGACTGATCCTGCTCGGCCTGGTGCTGGCCGGCATCGCCGCCGCAATCGGACTGCGCGCGGCGCCGGTCAAGGACTGACGGGGTGAAGTTGGATTGCAGGAACTGCCTCGCGGCGATCTTTGAGAGGTGAAGCGTGGAAAACGAAACCGAGAACACGACTAATGTGGCGTTCATGCAGCGCGACGCGCTGATGACGCTGCTCATCGCCCAAGCCCAAGGTTTGATCCAGCAACTAGCGCTGCTGGCCGGTACCGAGAAAGCGGCGGTTGCGGGGCTCGTGAGCATCGGACAGGCGATGGTCGCCTATGCGCGCGCCGCGCAGCCCGATCCGGAAGTCATGGCAGGTTTCGATCGTGTATTGACCGCGCTCTCGCCGGCCCTGGCCGGGCGCATCGCCAGGCCGTGTTCGCATCAGGCCTGTCTCGAAGAATCCCGCGCCCATGCCGGGGCGCTCGCCACCTGTCTGCGCGCCGGCAAAGGACGCGCACAGTGCGAGCGCGAGACATTGGCCGAGGCGACCGCCGAAACCGCCTGCATCACCAGAAACCTCAAAGAGTTGCTGGCGGCGATTGCGCCGTCAGCCGGTGAATCACAACGGATGGCGGGAGCTTCACGCTCCCTCCCGCCTCACCGCTAAGCCTGGAGCGCAACGACTGAAACGATGGAGATCAACATGAAGATGCAGACGATGTTCAAGAGGACAATGATGGCGGGCGCGGTATGCGCTGCCGCCCTGCTCGGCGCGCCGCAGGCGAGCACGGCCGATGAAGTCCCGCTTTCGTTCCATGCCAACCCCGATGTTTACAAAGTGCTGGCCGAGAACGACGAGTTGCGCGTGGTGCTCGCCACTTGGCCGGCCGGGCACAAGGACAAGAGCCACTCGCATCCGATGGCCGCGGTCTACACCATCAAGGACTGTCACGCACGTATTACGACATCCGACGGTGCCGTGAAAGAAGTCAACAACAAGGCCGGCGGCGCGCGCGTCAACCCGCCGGTGAAGTCGCATACCTTCGAGAACATCGGCAAGACCGAGTGCCAGCAGGTACTGGTGGAGCGCAAGAAGTAGCGGGGCCAAACGCCACAGGTCGTCAGCGGCAGACGTGATCATTATTGAGCTTTACAGAATAGCTTGACGCTCTGCCCCTCTCCCCAACCCCTCTCCCACGAGGGGAGAGGGGTATTTCGCCTCTCCCCTCGTGGGAGAGGCCGCGCGTAGCGCGGGAGAGGGGGCGGATGGTTGAGGCGATAGCTGTCAAGTCATTACGTAAGCGTCAATAGGGGAACTCCCGATTAAGTCCTCCGTTCGTGCTGAGCCTGTCGAAGGGCTCCAAGCGATCGGTATTTGTTCAGAACTTCCTTGGCGTAACCAGCCGCTACGACCTTGGTATTAGTGCTTGAGGCTGATTTCCCGCTGCCCATCACCGCGCCAGAATGTTTTCAGCAACGGCAATGAACACCCAGGCACAGCGGAGGAGAACGAACATGAACACGCAATCCATGACACGCCCGTTCCGGTTTCTTTCAATCGTGTTGGCGCTGCTGGCGCTTGCCGCCTGCGGTGGGGGCGGAGGTGGCGGGTCGAGCGGGAGCGGCGGAACGGCGCCCACCTTTACCATCGGCGGCACGGTCTCAGGCCTTACCGGCACCGGGCTCGTGCTGCAGAACAACGGCGCGGACAATTTGTCGGTCGCCGCCAACGGCGCCTTCAGCTTCGCCACCGCTGTGGCCAGTAACGGCGCCTACAGCGTCGGCGTCCTCACCCAGCCCGCCGCACCGACCCAGACCTGCACGGTCACCAACGGCACCGGGACCGCCAGCGCGAACGTGACGAACGTCGCGGTCAATTGTGTTACCAATACCTATACCATTGGCGGCACGGTCTCAGGCCTTACCGGCACCGGCCTCGTGCTGCAGAACAACAGCGGCGATAACCTCACTGTTGCGGCTAACGGCAACTTTACCTTCGTCACTCCCGTCACCAATGGCAACACCTACAACGTCACCGTCTTCACTCAGCCCGCCGGCCAGACCTGTACCGTAAGCACGGGCGCAGGCACAGTCTCCGGGGGCAACGTCACCAATGTGGCCGTGGTCTGCGCGACCAATGCCTATAGCGTCGGCGGCTCGGTCTCCGGGCTTACCGGTTCCGTAGTGCTGCAAAACAACAATGGCGACAACCTTTCCATCTCGGCCAATGGCGTCTTCACCTTTGCCACCCAGGTCGCCAATGGCAGCCCCTATAGCGTGACCGTCCTCACCCAGCCGACAGGCCAGAGCTGCAGCGTAGCCAACGGTACCGGCACGATCGCGGCAGCCAACGTCACCAATGTCGCCGTCACCTGTGCTGCCAACACCTACACCATTGGCGGCACGGTCACCGGGCTCAACGGCAGCATGGTGTTGCAGAATAACGGCGGGGACAACCTCACCGTCGCGGTCAATGGCCCCTTCACCTTCGCCACGACCGTGGCCTATGGCAACCCGTACAGCGTGACCCTGCTCTCCCGGCAATTCCCGGACCAGACGTGCACCATAACCGGCGGCAGCGGCACGGCGACGGCCAACGTCACGAACGTGGCAGTGACTTGCGTCAAGCACACCATCCCGCGCTTCGCCTATGTGGCGAATGCCGGCGACGACACCGTCTCGATCTACACAGTGGACGCGGCCACCGGTCAGTTGCGGGCAAACGGCTATGCGGCCACGGGGGCATATCCCCGCTCCGTCACCGTCGACCCCTCGGGCAAGTTCGCCTACGTGGCGAATTACACCTCCAACAGCGTCTCGGCCTACGCCATCAACGCCGGCACCGGCGCATTGACCAACGCCGGCGCGGCCGTGGCGGCGGGGACCAATCCCATCTCCGTCACCGTCGACCCCACCGGCAAGTTCGCCTATGTGGCGAATTACACCTCCCACAACGTCTCGGCCTACGCCATCAACGCCGGCACCGGCGCGCTCACCCCCGTCGGCGCAGCCGTGGCGGCGGGGACGAGTCCCCACTCCGTCAGCGTTGACCCCTCCGGCAAGTTCGCCTACGTGGCGAATTACACCTCCCACAACGTCTCGGCCTACACCATCACCGCCAGCACCGGCGCGTTGACTGCAGTGGCCGGCAGCCCGTTTGCGGCGGGGACCAATCCCTTTTCCGTCACCGTCGACCCCTCGGGCAAGTTCGCCTACGTGGCGAATTACTTTAATGGGGCGGGAGGCAACACCGTCTCGGCCTACACCATCAACGCCACCACCGGGGCGCTCGCCAGTGTCGGCACCGTGGCGGCGGGGACCAATCCCGTTTCCGTCACCGTCGACCCCACCGGCAAGTTCGCCT
>CAYJBG010000033.1:0-14070 GCA_964368085.1 uncultured Acidiferrobacterales bacterium
GTTCCATCATCAAGCGCATCGCCACCGGCCCCGAACTCAGCAAGGATATTTCCGCAGACGAGGCGCGCGCCGGCATGCACCTGATACTCGACGGCCAGGTCGATCCGGTGCAGGCGGCGATCTTTCTGATCGCGTTGCGCATGAAGCGCGAAACCGACGAGGAAAACTGCGGCGTGCTCGATGCGCTGCGCGACGTGACCAAGACGGTGGTCGCGCCGGTCGATGATGTGCTGGACCTTGCCGACCCGTACGACGGTTTTACGCGCTCGCTCCCGCCATCGCCATTTTTACCGGCAGTGCTGGCTGCCTGCGGGTTGCCGACACTGTCGCACGGCGTCGAAAGCATGGGGCCAAAATACGGCGTGACGCATCATCAAGTCTTACGCGCCGCCGGTCTGCCGGTGAATCTTTCCAGCGCGCAAGCGGCCAAACGCCTGAGCGAGAAAGGCGTGGGCTGGTCTTATGTGGATCAGCAGACATTCTGCCCGAAGCTGCACCAGCTCGAAGGCCTGCGCACGCTCATCGTCAAACGCCCGGTACTGACGACGGTGGAAGTGTGCATCGGCCCGATTCGCGCGCGCGCCCGCACCCATCTCATGACCGGTTACGTGCACAAACCTTATGCGCGGATCTATGCGCTGCTCGCGCGCCACGCCGGTTTCGATTCGGCGCTCTTGATACGCGGCGTGGAAGGCGGGGTGATTCCATCGCTGCGCCAGGCCGGAAAATATTTCTACTACCACGACCGCGGCGAGGAGCAAGTGCGCGAAATCACACCGGCCGATTTTGGCATCGATCGGCCTATCCCGCCTGTCGCTTTGCCCGGTGTGCCCCAAACCAATGGCGAGGAAGGGGATGGTGTCGCGGCCACGCTCGACACGGCGCTGATGGCGCGCGCCACCGTCGAGCTGGGCCTGGAAACACTCGCCGGCAAACCCGGCCCGATGCGCGATGCCCTGGTCGCCGCCGCCGCCGTGGCGCTTGTCCACCTGAAGCGCCACAACTCACTCAAGACCGCCGCCGATGCCGTGTGTGCGGTACTCGACAACGGCCAGGCCGCCGCGCACTTCAAGCGTTGATTCTTACACGTAGGATGGGTGCAACCCATCGTTCATCGCCACAGCACCGTTGGCTTCGATGAGCTGCGGCTACGTCTGATTCTTATACGTAGGATGGGTGAAACCCATCACTCAACACCATTGGTGGAAAAAAGTTGATGAGTTGCACCCATCTTACGTTCTAAACCACCACTGTGGCCAAGCCTCGATCAGCGCCGCGATCTTGGCATAACCCGTGGCACGCGGATGCGCGCCATCGTTCTGGCGCACCTCATCCAGCCATTGCGCGTCGTTCACAAAATGTGGAAACAGCGCCAGGTACGGAACACCCAAACCCGCCGTCACCTCGGCCATTCCGTCCGATAACCGCAAAAGCGTCACATCGTTCAATCCGAACGAGAACAACACATAATTATCGGTCGCCGCCGGCAGGCGCGGCGCACATTCGCCAAGCCAGCGCCGCGCGATGTCGGCGCTGGTCTCGCGCCGCACGCCCAGGTTGTATCCGGTCAGATTGTGCCCCGCGCGCCGCGCGTTCACGCACAGCCGCCCGGCCCAGCCCAGATACTCCGGGTCGCCGGTGCCTTGCACATAGGAATCGCCGACGAAACAGATGCGGATGTCTTCATATTTATAAAACGTAGGGTGGGCTAGGCGCAACACGCCGTAGCCCACCGATCGACCACAATGTTGGGCTTCGCAAGCTCAGCCCAACCTACAGTACTCGGTAGGAGCTCAGCGCGTTCTTCATCGGTGATCGAGAATTCGATGGCGAGTCTCTCGACGGCGTCACGGAAACGATGCTCCTGTCCGTCGTTCGCTAAACGAAGGATCGGCAACATGAGCGTCTGGTAGTCCGGGATCGGCATTTGTGCTCCTGTATTGAGTAGCCCGTGTAGGGCGAAATGAGCGCAGCGAATTGCGCCGGATGCCTTATTGTTCGATCGGCGGGTTACGGCGCGCCCTCACCCCTTGCCCTCTCCCGCTGATGCGGGAGAGGGGGAGTTGGTGGTAAATCTACATTAATAGTTGGCGCCTAACCCACCCTACATGAACTATCTCGTCACACCCGGGCAATCTTGTTCTTCGCGAACAGATGTTCCAGCCACAAGTTCGTAAGGTGCTCGCTCAAGCGGTTCTGGGCCAGGCGCTCCTGCAGGCTGTCGTAATCCGGCAGATCCAGCGGCTGGTCCTGCCAGGAGCAGGCGAACACCGCCTTGGTGCGTTTGCCGGTGGCCGGGTCCACTTGCCATTGCAGGCATTGCGAGCACACGCCCTTGAGCATGCACTGCATGGTGCTGTACACGGAGCCGGTGGCCGGCGGGTTTTTGGCGAATTTTTCTTTCAGGTCGCCGTGGCGTAGCTCGCGCAGGCCTTGCACCAGGCAGCCGCCGCCCATGAAGTACAGCCGGTCCATTTCCTCGAAGCGCATCGAGCCGCCGAGTTTGCCGTTGGCGTAGGCCTTGAGGGCGTCGCGCACGTCGCCGGTGAAGCTGTGGTCCTGGGTGCGCTTCGGCTTAATCTCGCCTTCCAGGCATACCCACACGATCTCATCGCAGGCCGCCTCGAATTCCGCGCGGCAGAACACCTCGCCCGGATTGCGGAAGCACGCGAAGAACAACTGCTTGTTGCCGGCCGTGCGCAGCGCCGGGGCGATGGCGCGTATGCCGGTGACGCCGATCGCGTCGGCCACCAGCAGCAGTGTCTGGTTGTGCGGAATATGCGCCGCGGTGCCGGTTGGGCCCATGAGCGCCATCGGTTCGCCCGGCTTGAAGGTGGTGGCGAGGCGCGAGCTCGCGCCGCGCTCCAGCACAATGAGCGTGACCGTGCCGTGTTCCGGGTCCACCTTCGAGCCGGTGATCGCCAGGGTCTCGGTTTGCAGGCGCGTGCCGTCCACCACCGCCGCCAGACGTTCATAGTTCTGCAAGCGGTAGATCTGGCCGGGGCGGAAGCGCTTGGCCGCCATCGGCGCGTGAATGACAAGCTCCACGGCGTTGGTCGCGCAACGGGTGACGGCGATGAGACGCGGCTGGAAGAGATCCTGCATGTCCTCGCGGAACGCGGCGTACTCCATGTCGTCGCCCTCTTCATCGGCGCGCGCGCCGAACGCCGCTACGATCTTGGGATAGGTGCGCAAGCCGGAGGCCACGGCCTTGACCACGCTTCCATTGAAGGTCGGGTGGGTGTCGCCGATGAAGCTGACGTGCTTGCCGTTGTCGTTGTACGAGGTAAACGCTCCGAAGTCCGGTGTCTTGCAATACTTGATGGCCGCCACCGGGGCCAGGCTTTCGTCGTGTACCTCATGGGTTTTATAGTGGCCGCCGTCCAGCTCCAGGCTGCCGCGGTGTTCGAAGAAGTAGGCGATATTCGGTTTGGCGCCGGTGGCGACGAAAATGGCGCGTGCCGGCAGGCGCACCTCCTCGTCGCTCTCAACCAGCTTGCCGTCGGTGTTCTCTTGCATGCGCTTGCACACCAGCGCGGATACGTGGGCGTGCTCGTCGAGGGCCGCGGCGGTGGGGCTCAAGCTTTCAGCGTAGTAAATGCCTTCCTCCATCGCCTTGGTCACTTCCTCGTGATTGCGCTGGTAGGCGGGCGATTCCGAGAGCTTGCGGCGGTAGGCGACCGTGACGCCGCCCCATCGCTGAATGAGTGCGGTGAAGTCGGGCGCGCGCTTTTCTTTTTTTGCCTGCGCGCGTTCGGAGCGCGCCAGTTTTCCATGCGCGAGAAATTCGTCGAGCACCAGTTTCGATTCTTCGTCCAGACCCTGGCGCACTTGGGCTTCCCCCTGCTCCGCCACGAGTAGCTCGTAGCGACTCAAAGTCTTTTCCACCTGCTTAATATAGTAAGCCTGTACTTCGGTCGCGGTGTCGATGCCGGTAAGCCCGCCGCCGATCACCACCGCCGGCAAACGCACCTGCAGATTGGCGAGGCTGGCGTTCTTGGCGGCGCCGGTGAGTTGCAGCGCCATGAGGAAATCGGCCGCCTGGCGCATGCCGCGCGCCAGGCTCCCGGGAATGCGCAGCGCCTGCGGCAGGCCCGCGCCGACGGCGATGGAGACATGATCGAAGCCCAGTTCCCAGGCATCTTCGAGCGTCACCGTGCCGCCGAAACGCACGCAGCCGAATACCTGAAAGTGCTGGCGGCGCGCGAGCGTGAGATAGATGAGCTTGAGAAAGTTTTTGTCCCAGCGCACGGTGATGCCGTACTCGGCCACGCCGCCGAAGCCGGCCATGATGCGCGTATCCAGGTCTTCTTCCAGATCCTTGTAGTCGCGCACCGGGCCCTTCACCAGGGGCTCCGGCAGCGCCTCGATCTTGAGGCCGTCCACGCCCACCACTGCGAACCCGTCCTGCAAAAGATGGTTCGCGAGCGTGAAGCCGGCCGGACCCATGCCGTTGACCAGCACCTTGAGACCGTTATACGGTTTCGGCAGCCACTGCTTGGGGCGCAGCGGGTTCCAGCGCGTGAGCAGATCGTAAATCTCCACGCCCCAGGGCAGGGCGAGCACGTCGGTCAGGCAGCGCGTCTCGATCTGCGGGATATTGACTGGCTCCTGCTTCTGGTAGATGCAGGACTTCATGCAGTCGTTGCAGATGCGGTGTCCGGTGGCCGGGCACATCGGATTGTCCACCATGATCATGGCCAGCGCCGCGGCGGTATAGCCGTCGCGCTTCAAGCTGTGCATCTCGGATATTTTTTCTTCCAAGGGACAGCCGTCGAGCGCAACGCCGATGGCGTTTTTCTTGACGCCCTTGTCCGGCTCGCCCTTTTTCTCCGGGAAGCCCTTGGAACAGAAGTCGCCGTCGTGGTCGTGGCAATAGACGCAGTAGTGGATCTCGCCGCCCACTGCGCGCGCACCCATGCGCGGGTCGGTGAGATGGAAACCGTCGCGCGCATGGCGGGTGCCGCTCGCGTTCTCGAGGCGTTCGATGCCGTCTGGGGCGATGACCTTGATCGGCACCAGTGCGGAAAAATCCAAACCTTCGGGAAGCTTGAAGCTCACCCAGCCGCGCACGGCCTGCTTGCCTTCCGGCGTAGTGAGTGCGCGCAGGCACCAGCGGGTGAGTTTTTCTATGGCGTCGGCATTGGCCTTGTCGTCGACGAGTAGCTTCTCGCCATAGTGCGCAATGGCCAGCTCCCGGTCTTTGGTGTCGATGCCCGACTGTTTGAGCACTGTGTTGAGCCACACATCCAGTTCGGCAAAGCTCTCGAATTCTTCCTTCTTCGTGAGTCGCCGGCGCGCCCGGCGCTGCACAAACAGTTTCTTGAAAGCGAACACCGGGTTGTGCGCCAGGGTCGCCTTGCGTGTGGCCTCTAGTTCCTTGCGAATGCCGAACAGATCGGCAATGAAATCATCCAGCAACGGCGAGCAGGCGAGCAGCAGTTCGCTGTTCTCAACCGGTGTAAGCGGGTTGCCTTTGCGCACGGCCAGCAGGGTCTCGTGACGCGCCGGGTCATGCGCTTTCAGACGCGTGAGATATTCCGCATCGAGGCGCGTAAGGCCCTCAAGCGTGAAGAGATCGGCATAAGTCAGCCCAGGCAGGCCGGGGGTGAATGCGGGCATGGAGAAGGGGTCTCGTGACTTAAGTCGGCCTAACGCTGTTGTTATGCGTCATAGCTTAAATGTTGCCCTGGGCACTTGGCGTGTTCCCCGTTTTAGTTTCGAGATATGGAACCCATGCCTTCATATTCTGTAAATCTGTGGAGGTTTCCGCCGGAAGTTGGTTTATGAGTTCGAGCGTGTCCACTAAATCGCTCATCGAAGCCCCAGGTTGTTGTAGTTCTGACGATAATTCCTCCACAAGGATGGTGAGGCAGGTCAGGGCGGCCCCCTCCGCGGGATGCTGGCGCTCTACCACAGGACCACCAAGGAGCATCAGGCCGTCGCGTGCGACCGCAAGCGCCTCGCTATTCAGGCCTTTATTGCGAAGGCGATTCGCGCGGCCAAGCCGCATACTTGCCTTCAGCGCTATCAAGTAGCTTCTAAGTGTTCGCAACATTTTCCGCATGACTATATATTTATTTAAGGGAAGCTCTAAAAATTCAGAAATGTAGGATGGATTAAGCGGCCACTCTTGCGCATCCCTGCGCTCGCGGCATTCGTGCGTCCTGCACAGCACAGCGAATCCACCAATCGGTGTGATTTTGTTGGGTTCGCCGCTTGCGCGGCTTAACCCAACCTACATAAAAACCAGATTTTTAGAGGTCACCTCTAAGGTGCGAGTTTGTATTCTACCTTCATTTGCGATGGAGTCCCCTTATTACGGCTCGCGCCGCACGCGCCGGCTTTGCCGCCAGTCTTGGAGACCGGGCCGACATCGGTAATGGTCATGCCACGGTCCATCGCCTTGGCCGGACCGCACCGGAATGAGGGCGATCAGGTGCTGCGGCCGAAGAACTGGCTGGTAAGCTGGTTGCTGCATTCCGCCGCCCCCCGGTTGAGCCACTCCTTGAGACGTGCGGCCTTATTGGCCTGCAGGTCATCGATGGTCGGTCGGTTGTTCGGGTCCTCAACGTCCAGCCGGCAGTTGCCCTGCCACATCACCTTGCTGTCGTCCAGGCGCACCAGCCGGGCGCGCGCGTTGTAGTACATGTGGTAGTGCGACATGTCGCCAAGGTAGTAGATCACCTGGTACACGCCGGTAAAGTCCATCAACAGTCCGTTGCCGAACCGGGTCTTGAGCTTCTCCGGCGCATCGTTGCCGGCGTCGATGGTATCGGCGAGATGCTTGAAGCTATAAACACCGAGGTCTCTCTTGAGATTGGAAACCATGCGATCACGCACCACTGTCATCGGGTGGGAAATGCCATTCCCCTCGCTCCATTCCTTGCCGTTCTTGATCGCCAGGAAACCGGCACCGCCGACGGCCATCGCGGTCTTCGGCGTGGTGATCATGAGCCCGTTCGATCCCAAGGAGGTGTAGAGCAGCGTCTGGATCGGAGCCGCGTTACTCTTCAGGCTGGCGCGCTCGGATTCGTTCAACGAGACGGTGGTGGCGCAACCAGACATCAGGCCGAGTACCGCCAAACACAGCAGTTTTAAGCGTAAGGCGTTCATTGTGTTTCTCCCGGGATGAGTGTGGTGGGTGATCCTTGCGGCCGTCGCACACGGCCCGTAGAAACTCTAGCCCGAGATTCCGCCGGGTCAATGTGTGGTTCAACCGTTACGGCCTGCGCCGCCATTCGCCCGATTTGCCGCCAGTCTTGGAGACCAGGCCGACATCGGTAATGGTCATGCCGCGATCCACTGCCTTGCACATGTCGTAGATGGTGAGCAGCGCAATCTGCACGGCGGTGAGCGCCTCCATCTCCACGCCGGTCGGGCCGGTGGTCGCGGCGGTGGCGCGGCAGCGCACCGCGTTTTGCTTTTCATCCGGCAGCAGCTCGATCTCGACGCGCGTGAGCGCAATCGGATGACAAAGCGGAATGAGTTCGGCGGTCTTCTTCGCCGCCATGATGCCGGCGACGCGCGCCACCGCCAGCACGTCGCCCTTTTTGTGTCCGCCGGCGACGATAAGTTTGATTGTCGCGGCCTGCATCCGGATGCTGCCTTGCGCGACTGCTTCACGCGCGGTTGCGGTCTTGGCGCCCACGTCCACCATGCGCGCCGCGCCGGATTCGTCGAGATGGGTGAGCTTGCTCATCAATGAAGCCCTGCGTTGTACAGGCTTCATATTAACCCTGTTCCGCCCGTTCCCGCCAAGCCCGGCCGGAAAACTGCTCCTGCGTTTTCGGCACTTCCGCCATCCATGGCGGTCGGCTTGGCGCTCGCGCGTCCGGGCGTCACAAATGCAGCCCTACTGTGCTTCGCTCCGTTCGTCTTGTCATTATAATAGCCGCTGGATTGCTACGAGACCCCTGTCATGACAAGACTAACGGAGCGTGACGGAGCAGGCTTCATTCATGCTGACTCTGGATAAAGCCCAAGCCGCGATCCTGACGCAGGTGCGCGCGGCGGATCGGACCGAAACCGTGCCACTGGTGCGCGCCTGCGGGCGCTTTGCGGCTCACACGTTGACTGCCGTAGTGGACAACCCGGTATTCGACAACTCGGCGATGGACGGCTACGCGCTTCGCAGCGGCGATCTCGTCGCGCACGGGTTGGTGCTGCCGGTGGCGGGTGAATCGAGTTGCGGCAGCGCGCCCCAGACGCTCACGCCCGGCACCGCCATGCGCATTCTCACCGGCGCGCCGCTGCCGGCCGGCGCCGACGCCATCGTGGAGCAGGAAGATGTCACGCGCGAGAACGGGCGCGCGCGCTTCCGCACGGACCCGAAGCCCGGCAACCACGTGCGCCGGCGCGGCGAGGATTTCCGCGCTGGCGAGCTATTGTATGGGCCGGGCCGGCGGCTCAGCGTTTACGATCTCGCGCTCCTGTCCACGCTGCCGTTATTCTAACGAATCCCGGGGCCGTGTCTTGCTGACCCGCCGCCGCTTTCTCGCCGCCACCGGCACCGCTGTCCTGGGGTTGGCGGGCTGGCGATTCTGGCCGGACCAGGGATTCTGGAACCATTGCGGATCGGTGGAGTTGCCGGAAACACTTTTGCACCACGCGTTGATGGAGCGCGTCTGGCAAGGCATCGATCCCGCGCGGCTGTGGGATTGTCATGTGCACCTGCTCGGCAGCGGCTCGGGCGCCTGGCTCAACCCGCGCATGGACAGCCTGTGGCATCCGATTGAACGTATGCAGAAAGCGTTTTATCTGAACGCCGCCTGTGTGGAAGACGCAGCCGGGATGGACACTGCGTTTGTTGAGCGCCTGCTGATGCTGCACAAGGCGTTTCCCAAGGGCGGCAAGCTCATGCTGCTGGCCTTCGACTGGCATCACGACACGCGCGGCCGGCGTGTCCAAGACCTAAGCCCGTTTCACACGCCGAACGAGTACACGCAGCGTGTCGCGCGCGCCTACCCGGATCGTTTCGAATGGATTGCCTCGGTGCACCCGTACCGCGGAGATGCCGTGCACGCCCTGGAGACAGCAGCGCAGGGCGGGGCGCGCGCCGTAAAGTGGCTGCCCGCCGCGCAAGGCATGGATCCGGCCGATCCCCGCTGCGACCGCTTCTATGAAACACTCGCGCGCCTGAAGCTGCCGCTGGTCACCCATGCCGGGCATGAACTGGCCGTGCACGGCGGACAAATGCAGGACTACGGCAATCCCCTGCGTCTGCGGCGCGCCCTCGACCATGGCGTGCGCGTGATCGTCGCGCACTGTGCCTCGCTCGGCGACGGCATCGATCTGGACCACGGGCCGGGCGGTCCAACGGTAAGCAATTTCAAACTGTTCGCGCGCCTCATGGATGAACCGCGTTACGACAAGCTTTTGTACGGCGATCTAGCCGCCGTCGGCCAGCGGCTGCGCGCCGGTGACATGCTGCGCACTCTCATTACGCGTCGTGCGTGGCATGCGCGCCTCGTGTACGGCTCGGACTATCCGCTGCCCGGCGTGATGCCGATTTTCTCGCCGCGCGCACTGGCGGCGGACGGATTTCTCAAGGACGAGGAAGCGGTATTCTTAAGCGAGCTGCGCCGCTACAACCCGCTACTGTTCGATTTTGCGCTCAAGCGCTTGCTGGCGGTAGATGGCCGGGGTTTCGATCCGGCGGTGTTTGCTTCGCGGCGGGTTTTTACTGGAGACAAATGAGGGCTGTATTGTGGCGAGACTCATGCGGCGCAATTCGCTCTGCTCATTGCGCCCTACGCGGGCTGTATGTATACCTTTTCAATAACATATTCAGATTGGATAGTGCGTAGGATGGGTGAAGCGTTAGCGTAACCCATCAACATGGGTGGATCGGCGGGTTACGCGCGTCGCGCTCCACCCACCTTACCTATTCAGATGGGGGCGGTCATGTAAATACGTAGGGTGGGATGGCGCAGCGTATTCCATCGTATGGCTCAGGCTGGCAACGCGATCTTATTATCGGTGCTGAACTGGTAGTCGTGGAAAATGTGTTCGGCGCTGAGGAGTTGGTAGCTGCCGTCCGGCGCGCGCCGGGTGGTGTCCTTGAGACGGTAGGTGTAGTGGCCGCAGGTCCAGCAGTCGAAGTTGCGCATGGCGGTGCACAGGCAGGTCTTGTCTTTCACCGAGACCTTTTTGGCGTCCGGGTGCAGCGCCACTTCGCGGTTGTAGGCGTCGATGTAGGCGCAGTTGCCCTTGGCGTCGAGCAGGTAGCCGTAGGCCTCGCAGTTGGGGCGAATGCCGTCGCCGATCGCCGGGCTGTTTTTCAGCATGCGCATCGGGTAGCCGGTCGGGGAGATCATGTTGACCTCGATGTCTTCCTCGCTGGCCTTGAAGTATTCCTGTTTCACCTTGTCGGGCAGGCCGCACTCGTGCGAGGCAGTGAAACGCGTCGCCACCTGCACCGCGGCCGCGCCGCTTTCGAGATAGGACACGGCGTCACTGCCGGTGAAAATACCGCCGGCCGGAATGAGCGGAATATCCAGTCCTTCGGTTTTCAGATACTGGTGCATTTCGGTGACGATGCTGCGCAGGTCGTAGTTCGCCCAGTCCATGCCGAAGCCGAGGTGGCCGCCGGCCAGCGGCCCTTCCACGACGATGAAATCCGGCAGGCGCTTGAGTTTGGCGTTCTTGCGCAGGAACAGCGCCAGGGCGCGCGTCGACGAGACGATGATGCCGAGCTTGGCGTCGCGGAAGCGCGGGTGATCTTCCATCAGCGCGAACGAGCCGAGATGCAGCCCGGCGCTGAGGGTGATGCCGTCGATGCCGGCGTCGAGCGCGGCGCGCATGCGCAGGCGCAGCGTCTCGCGCGGCGCGTTCATGGTGAGCTTCTCCATGCAATTGATGAAGATGAGGCCGGAACCTTTCTTGCTCTCCATGGCCCGGCCCACGTGATTGCGCGTGGCCTCTTCCAGCATCGGCAGGTTAAAGTGCACGGACGACTTGTCGCTGCTCGCGACGTTGGCCTTGTACTGTTTGAGCTTGGCGCTGACGAAGCTGGTGTCGAAGTGCCGGTCGGACACGGTCTGCACCATGGCGTCGGAGATATGACCGACGCCACCCAGGCGCGCGGCCTCGAGCGCCAACTCGACGGCCGAGATGTCCACACCCATGCCGCCGATCACGATCGGCACCAGTTCCTGCCTGCCGAATCGCAGGCGGAAATCATCCACGCGCTTCATTTTTCTCCCTCACTCTAGATCGATATACCCGGCAAAAACACCCGGCGCCATCGCGTGTTGCAGGTTCACATCAGACCTTATTTTCCCACGCGGGTCCAGCCTGTCCAGCGGTTTCACCGTCGGGCTGGCAGGGAACAACCCCTGCAACCGCGCGCCATTTTCAATCCATGAATAAATGAAGCCCGATCGTGTCTTTGTCGGAACAAAGTTCATAAAATCAGCTTCGCTCCGTTCGTCCTGTCATGAGAAGTGTCCCGCGGTTTCGGAAAGTGGTAGTTTGTCGCTCGTCGTCCCCCGGATTCTGACTGAAAGGAGCCTGCCCTCATGATGATTGCGTCGCGCCGTCGTTTTGTTTCCCTGTTGGCCTTGGCGGTCCTGGCCGTGGCCGGCTGCACCACCGCCAAGGTGGTGAGTTCGAGCAGCGGGCCGACCATCGGTCAGGCTCAGCAGGAGCCGTATGCGGGACCCAAGAAGCGCATCGCCGTGAAGGCCTTCGAGTTCAAAGCCGCGCGCGGCAGTCGCGAGATCGGGCGCGGCATGTCCGATATGCTGGCCGACGCGCTGTTCAACAGCAATCGCTTCATCGTGCTGGAGCGCGAACACATCAAGGAAGTCATCGAGGAGCAGGACTTCGGCGCCTCGGGGCGCGTGAAAAAGGAAACCGCCGCGCCGATCGGCGAGATCGAGGGCGCGGAGCTGATCATCCGCGGTTCGGTCACCGAGTTCGAATCCAACTGCAAGGGCGGTGCGCTGCTGATTATCGCCGCCAAGCAGGCGTGCGTGACCGTCAACCTGCGCATCGTGGACGCCAAGACCGGAAGGGTGGTGAACGCCACCACGGTCGAGGGTCGTTCCGGTACGGTCGGCGCCGGCCTGGTGTTCGCCACCGGGTCGTTGCCGGTGGGCCTGGGCGGCTGGTCGAAGACACCGATGGAATCGGCGATCCGCAACTGTATCGAGACCGCGGTGCGGCACATCGCCAGCAGCAAACTCTGAAAGCCGGCACGCGGTAGCAAGGCATGATGCGGCAGAAAAGCTGCTCCTGCGTTTGTCCCCGTGGGGACGGCTTCGCGCTCTGCACTTCTGCCCTCCAGGGATGGAGTAATGCCGCGAGAGGGCAGGAGCCCGTAGCGGCCGCCATCCATGGCGGTCGCGCATGGTTCCGCGTCAGTCTGGTGCTGACGTTCGTATGGCTGGCCGGCTGCGCCACGACCACCGATGTCACCAAGGGAGAAGGCGCGAGCATCGGCGAGGCCCAGGCTGAAGCCTACAACGGGCCGAAGGCGCGCATCGTCGTCGGCGCCATCGTGGATAAGACCGGCGCGGCGGACAAGAAGACTTCGCTCGATTATCAGATGGGTTTGTTGCGCCGCCGCAGTGGTTCATCCGAGTCGTACCACAGCACGAGTCTGGTCAGTGGCGTCCGCGATTTGCTTACCACCGCGCTGTTTCAAAGCAAGCGCTTCATCGTGCTGGAGCGCGAGAACATCGGCGATGCACTGGTGGAGCAGGAGTTCTCCGCCTCCGGACAGGTCGGCGAGTCTTCGCGCATCCCGCTGGGTCAGATCGAAGGCGCGGAACTGCTGGTGGTGGGTGCGCTTACCGGGTTCGACGCCGGCGCCGCCGGAGGCGGTGGCTTTCCGATTCCGATTCCGATCAACCGTGGGCGCGACTTCGTGGTGCTGGATGTCGAGTTCCGCAAGAGTCACGTGGCCATGGATTTGCGCGTGATCGACGTGCGCACCGGGCGCATTGTCTCGACCGTGGCCGTCGAAGGCAGCGCCCGAAAATTCGGTGCGGGCCTGAGCGGTTTTGCGCACACCCGCTATGGCGGCCATGTACGCGTGCCGACCCTGCTGCGCGGTTTCGTCAACACCCCGGTGGAGAAGGCGATCAGTGAGATGGTGGACGCGGCGGTCACGCACGTCGTGGAGAAAACCCCGCCGTTGTATTTCCATCACGAGCCGAGCGACAACGGCGCGAGCCCGGCGCCGGAGTTGAAACCGTCGACGCGCTGAACAACCCTTTCAAAATTATTGACGTTTACGTAATGACTTGACCGCTATCGCCTCAACCACCCGCCCCCTCTCCCGCGCTGCGCGCGGCCTCTCCCCCAAGGGGAGAGGCAAAAACACTCCCTCTCCCCTTGGGGGAGAGGGCTGGGGAGAGGGGGAAGGGCGTCAAGCTATTCTGTAAAGTTCAATAACGAAGCGTAGTTGGACTTCAGGATCACACCGGCTTGGCACGCAGCCGGTGATTGAGCAATACCGCCAGGGTAAAGAGCAGCAGCGCGCCGCCTTGGTGGGCGGCCGCGAGCGGAACCGGCACGATGTAAAGCAGCGTCACGATGCCGAGCGTCACCTGCACCGCGAGCAGGGTTGGCAGCAGATGAAACAGCGAACGCGCGCGCGCGTCCAGCGACTGCCGGCGTGCCACGAGCCAGTAGACGGGAATTACCAGACACAGCAGGTAGGCGAGCAGCCGGTGGTTGAACTGCACGGTCGCCATATTCTCGAACCCGTTCAGCCACCACGGTTCGAGCGCCAGCATGCCTTCCGGCACGAGGCGGCCGTGCATCAGCGGCCAGTCGTTGAACGCGAAGCCCGCGTGCGTGCCCGCCACGAACCCGCCGCTCAGAATCATCAGGAAGATCAGTCCCGTGACCACGAGCCCGAAGCGCCGCAGCGGTGCGGCCGATCCTGCGGCCTGCAGTTTCGGATAGAGCAAGCCGAGCGCCACCCACAACATGGCGCCGTAAATCAGAACCGCCAGACCCAGGTGTGCTGTGAGCCGGTAAGGACTGACGCGCGGTACATTCACCAGCCCGCTCGCCACCATCAACCAGCCGAGCAGTCCCTGCGCGGCGCCGAGC
>CAYJBG010000034.1:0-13771 GCA_964368085.1 uncultured Acidiferrobacterales bacterium
CGCGCGTTCCGGGATAAGGCGCACGTCGCGCTGCGGATAGGGGATGGAAATTCCCGCAGTGCGGAATGCGCGCCAGATTCGCAAATTGACATCGGAACACACGTTGTTTGCGCCGTTCTCCGGGTCATTCACCCACAGACGCAATTCCAGGTTAATACCATTGTCGCCGAAGCCCATGAGGCGCGCTGCCGGGGGCGGATCGGCGAGCACGCGCGCCGTATCGCGCGCCGCCTGTTCCATGATCGCCATGGCGGTTTCGGGGTCGTTCTGGTAACTGATCTGTACCGGTAACCGGAAGCGCACATTCCGGTCGCCGTGCGACCAGTTGACGATCTCGGTGGTCAGCAGCGTCTCGTTCGGGATGAGGATATCCTTGCCATCGCGGTCGCGCACCTCGATGTAACGTGCATGCAGTCCGCGCACCACGCCAAATGTGTTTCCGACACTGATTACGTCGCCCGGACGAATAGACTCCTCGAAGGCGAGCACAATGCCGCTCACGAAGTTGCTGAGGATGCGCTGCAGGCCGAGCCCCAGCCCGACGCCGAGTGCACCGCCAAACACCGCGAGCGCGGTGAGATCGATGCCGGCCGTAGTCATGGCCACCACCACCGCGAGCGTCAGCAGCAGAAAGCGCGTGAGCTTGTTGAGCACGATCTTGATGCTGTCATCCAGCGCTTGGCTTCGGCGCAGCAGCGCCTGAATGCCGTTCGTGAGCCACAGAGCGAGCAGCGACAACAGAGCGATGGACAACACGAAGCTTGTGACCGTGTAGAGCGAGAGACGCGTCTGACCGACCGCGACAGAGTATTCTTCCAGCACTTCGATCACACCCGGCAGGAGCCCAAGGACGTGCAGCGCCACGAGCCCCCAGATGGTCACGGTGAGTGTCCATTCCCAGGCCTTGAGCCGGCTGCCCGGGCTGAAACTGTGGCGCAACACGAACACGCTCATGCGAATGAACGCCAGGGCGCCTACCAGGTAGGCCGCCAGGCGCAGTACGTCGACAGGCTCGCCGCGGCGGCGCAGCCAAGCCAGAGCGGTGAGCAGTGCAAGCCACCAAAGCAGCGGGAACAGGGCGAGGATGCCGGTGCGCATCGCGGTGCGGCCGATGCCGGTAACCGCGCCCGGTCTGACCATCGGTTGCAGGCGTTGTTGCAGGAAATGTCCGGCCAGCAGGGCGATCAGAAAACCCGCCGCCACGACCGCGAACTGCCGCCAGGTGCTCGCCGTGGAAAGCAGGTCGCCGGCGGATGCCGCGAGATCCTGGAGGTCGGTCAAGGTGTTCATGGGTGGCCGCAGGATAGCGGCTTCGCCGGGCAAAAAAAGCCCACTTGCGCGGGCTTCGATGGAGAGAAAAAATCGTTTCTGGGTGTTTTTAGGGCTTGATGTACGCGTAACCCTTCTGCTGCAAGATGGCGACTTCGGCCACGCCGCTCGGCACGATGTCCTTTTCGGACACATCGAACAGGTCGTTCTTGTAGTTGATCTTCTTGCTCGTCAGGGTGTTTTTGCACACCTCGAAGTCCACGCCGTCTTTCTTCAGGTTGATGACTTTCTGCTGCATGTCGAGGTTGCTGTTGGCGATCTTGAGCAGGTCCACGCCATTGCCGTGCATCACGACCTTCATGTCGATCTTGTCCTTGCCGATCGCGGCGATGTGGTTCTTGGCGTTTCCAAGCGCCGCATTGAGCTGCGCCTCATCGTTGTAGTTGATGTGGTATACGACCTTCTGTACGCCAGTGGTATCGGCGGCCAAGGCGACTGAACTGCTGCCGAACGCCAGCAAGGCGAGAGCGGTGAGAGAAAGAAGCTTGTGCATAAAATTCTCCTGTGTTGATGAATCTGTTGAAACAATCAGACCTGTATATAAGACCACCCCTGGTTCTGGCGGCGCATGAGTTCCGCCATTCCGGAGTCGATGACAACCACGCCCGGCAGCAGCCGGACGAGAATGCCCTGCTCGCGCTTCAGCCGATCGATGGTGTTCTGGCAGGCGGCGAAGGTCAGGTTGTCGAATTCGCGTTGCAGCTGCTGGATGCGGTCGGCGAATGCCGAGGTGTCAACACGCACGAGCTCCAGGCCCTTGCCGTTGATCACTACCTCAACGCGCGCGTTCTGGCGACTGTCACGGTAATAACGCAGCAGGCTTTCTACCTCATCCAGCGCCTCGCCGAGTTGCAGCGTGTCATCGCGGGCGATATGGATGAGCACCTTGTTGGACGGGATGCGGTAAGCGCTGCGGTCGGCCGGATGCGGGCTCATCGTTAACGGCGCGGCGCCCACCGTCACCGGCGCGTGTGTGGTGAGCAGCAGTTCGAACTGTGCGCCGATCAGTGCGCCCAGAACCAGCAGAAGCGAAGCCGCGATGCCGAAGCGCAGATTGAAACGACGCGCGCGCGCGCCGGCGCGCTGGCGCACCGGCGGCGCCGGTGGATTCCGGTAGGCAAGCTGCACCAGGTCGCGCAGCTTGCGCAACTCGCAGACCCGGCGGTTGAGGGTTTCATCCCGGCCGATCTCGAGATAGACACGGCCCTTCTCCTCCGCGGCGAGTTGGTCGTCGACGAAGGCATTCAGGAATTCATCCGAGAAGTGCTTCTCCTCGTTCATTTGATTCTCCTTATGTCCCGGACCATTGCCGGGTTTTTTTGAAATTCGGGCAGCAACAGGGTCTTCATGGTGTTGCGCGCCCGGCACAGCCTGCTCATCACCGTGCCGATCGGTACATCCAGAATCTGGGCGACTTCTCCATACGAAAAACCTTCGAGATCGACCAGCGTCACCACCTGGCGCTGGCCATTCGACAGTCGTGCGATGGCGGCGCGCACCATGCCCACGACTTCGGCGCGGCTCGATTCCGACTCCGGCGTCGAATCGTGGCTGATTTCGACGTCGTCGATGTCGTCCATGTCGCGCAACCGGCGGAAGTAATCCCGATAACAGTTGGCGAGAATGGTAAAGAGCCAGGCATCGCGCGCCTTGGGGTCGCGCAACTGCGCGGATTTTTTAAGCGCCTTGGTCAGCGTTTCCTGCACCAGGTCTTCGGCCAGAGCCGGGTTGCGGCACCAGGCATAGGCGACGCGGTACAGACGCGCACGCGCTTCAACCAGTGCGCGTTGCGCCTCGCGTGTCCGCAGAAAGAAATCCAGTATTTCCAAACCCGAAATCTCCTCTCGATGCCCATTTAGACGCCGTGGTGCAGGTCTTTATTCCACGCCTTTTGCGCCACTACAGGAATATCCGCAAAATCCGCTGAATTTCCAGTGGTTTTTGGAAGGGAGGCCTGGGTTACAGGCCCCGGACCGATTCCAGTTCCAGGGTGGTTTCCTCGCCGCGCTTCCGGGTGCTGATCCGCACCGGCAGATTGCCGCGCTCCGCAGCCAGCCAAATGCGTAACCCCTCGCCGTCCTTGTCGAGCGGTGGGCGCTCGATCACCGTCGTTTTCAGGGTGCCAAGGGAGGTTTTCAGGGTCTCGGACCCGGCATGGGCATAGCGATAGACACGCAGCTTTTTGCCGCTGGAAACATGTATGGACTGCCCCCCGCTGCCGGCGGCGGGCGGGCTCAGCATGAGCGCGAACAGAATACTGCTCTGATCCTGGGTTCCGGGTGGAAGCGCAATCGTCACGCCCGTAGCGTAGATAATTTGTTTCGCCTTCCAGTCGAAGCGGGCGCTGTGGCGGTGTGGCTTGTCCGCACCGGCCCGGTATTCCAGGAAGGACAATGGCCGTACCCGGCCTTGCGCCACCTCAAATCGTCCTTCCTCGAACCACTCCGTCGAGGTAAACAGTTTGGCGGAGCCCGAGGGAAGTGAGTGCGAGCGGTGACTGTAGCGGCCATCGGCTGCGCGCGTTAGCGTCTTGGTAACGCGCCCGACCGTGAGGTCGCCGTAGCGCAGTGCATAACGGAGTTCCAAAGAGGCGGGCAGAGCGGGGGGCTCGGCGGCACGTGCAGGAACAAGCGCCATCGCGCTCAGCAGCAGGAGCGTTGCGGTGGTAAAGACGCACGTAATCATTTGGTTGCTTCCTTTCGTTGGCTGGGTGTCGCGACCAGACCTTGTTCGGGGCGTATCTCGCCATCGAGCAGTACACGGCCGTTGCGCATCGTGAGCCGTCCCTCCACGTACCAGCGGATCGCGAGCGGAAAAATTCGGTGTTCTTCTTCGAGTACTCGCGCTCCGAGTGTTGCAGCGCTGTCGTCTGCCCGTACCGGCACGCCGGCCTGGATAATTACCGGCCCGCCGTCGAGATCGCTGGTAACGAAATGCACGCTCGCACCATGCGCCCGCACGCCGGCGGCGAGTGCGCGTGCATGGGTGTTGAGTCCCCTGAACGCCGGCAGCAGCGACGGATGGACATTGAGCAATCGTCCGGCATAGTGATGGATGAAGGCGTTGCCCAGGATACGCGTGAAGCCGGCCAGAAGCACGAGGCGCGGCGTCCGTCGGTCGATTGACTGCATCAGTGCGGCGTCGAACTGCGCACGCTCGGAATAGTCACGGTGATCGATGATCTCGGTTGGTACGCCGGCGGCGCGTGCGTGCTGCAGGCCTTCGGCCTCTGGGTTGTTGCTGATGACCGCGCGAATCGTAATTGGCAGACGCCCGGCGTGTATCTCGTCGAGAATGGCTTGCAGGTTGCTGCCGCGCCCGGAAATCAGAATCACAACCGGGGTCGGTGTACCGCTCATGCGAGGATGACGACCTCCGGCAAGCCCTGGTGCGCTTCGATGTGGCCGATGAGGAAGGCAGTTTCGCCCGCATGGGATAGCAAATCGAGCGTCGCCCCGGCATCCTTCGGGTCGACTGCCAGCACCATGCCGACGCCGCAGTTGAAGGTGCGATACATCTCATCGTCCGTGACGTTGCCGCCATCCTGCAACCAGTCGAAGATCGCCGGCCGTTTCCAGGTATGCGCGTCGATCAGCGCGCGCATGTTGGCCGGCAGCACGCGCGGCACGTTACCGGGCAGGCCGCCTCCGGTAATGTGGGCAATGGCGTGCACCGGGATTTGTTCAAGGAGTTTCAGGATCGGCTGCACGTAGATGCGCGTTGGCGTGAGCAGGGTCTCGCCCAGTGTGGATCCATCGGCCGCTCCCGGCATCCTGCCTCCCGCGGCATTTGTACTTCCCTGTACGTCAAACGGTTGATCGAGCTTTGCCTTCTTGACCGCGACAATCTTGCGGATCAGCGAGTAGCCGTTCGAATGCGGGCCGCTCGCGGCGATGCCGATGAGCGTGTCGTTCACCCGCACGCTGCGGCCGGTGATGATCTTCGATTTTTCCACCACGCCGACGCAGAAGCCGGCCAGGTCGTAATCCTGTTTCGCATACAGACCGGGCATTTCGGCGGTCTCGCCGCCGATGAGCGCGCAGCCGGCCTGGCGGCAGCCTTCACCGATTCCTTCGATCACGCGCGCCGCGACGGCATTGTCCAGATGGCCGCTGGCATAGTAGTCGAGAAAGAACAGCGGCTCGGCGCCTTGCACGATGATGTCGTTGACGCACATCGCGACCAGGTCGATACCGATGGTGTGGTGAATGCCGGTGTCGATGGCGAGCTTGAGTTTGGTGCCGACGCCGTCGGTGCCGGACACCAGTACCGGTTCCTTGTATTTGCCGGGCGGGATTTCAAACAGCGCGCCGAATCCGCCCAAGCCTTCCAACACGCCCGGGCGGTGGGTGCTTTCGGCAATCGGCTTGATGGCTTCGACGAGTGCGTCGCCGGCGTCCATGTCCACGCCGGCATCGCGGTAACTCAAGGAAATTCTTCGGGAATTGCGCACGCGGCCTCCAGGCAGGGGGTATGGTAGGCTGCACGGCACGGGGTGTAAACCTTGACTTGCCCATGGCGTGCGCATAGCGTGCCGCGAACTACCGACCTTGGCCGAACACGGCTGCCGCCAGACATGTCCAGAGCCGGTCTTTCCCATCTGCCGAACCTGATTACCCTGGCGCGCATCGCACTCGTGCCGGTGCTGATTCTTCTGTTAAAGGATCAGGACTATGCCGCCGCGCTGATCGTGTTCGTCATTGCCGGTGCTTCCGATGCGCTTGATGGCTACCTGGCCCAGCGCCTGAATGTACGAACCCGCCTCGGCGCCATCCTCGACCCGGTGGCCGACAAGCTGTTGCTGGTGAGCGCCTACGTGATGCTCACGGTGCTCGGGCATATTCCGTTCTGGCTGGTGCTGGTCGTGGGGTTCCGCGATCTGCTCATCGTGGGCGGGTATCTGCTCTACACCTCGCACGCCGGGCCGGTGAAGATGCGCCCCAGCATCTTAAGCAAGCTCAATACCCTCATGCAGATCGCACTCGTTGCCGTGATCCTCGCCCGGCAGGCCTCCGGTTGGGCCTGGCTCCCGGCCGAAGCCCTGGTCTTTGTCGTGCTCGTTACCACGGTGGTGAGTGGCGCGCATTATCTGTGGTTGTGGTTGATTGTGAAGGACATCGAGCCCGCCCAATCCGGAGGCAAGCCGCATGACTGACCTGCGTTCGGGAAATGCAGGCCCGAACAAAAATAACCATTTACCGTCGGGAATCGTGCCGCCGCAGGCGCTGCCTGTGGCCGCGGGGATAGTCGTGGGGTTGCGCCACCTGCACAGTGGTTCGATCGGCGGCGTTTCCGCACCATCCGTGCGCATGTGCCGTCGCCGTTCATGAGCGGGCCGTCTTTTGGCCGCGAGCAGCTCGCCCTTAACCTTCGGCTGCGCGACGCCTCTTCCTTCGAGAATTATTTTGTGGCGCGCAACCGCGAAGCGGTCGCGCGCCTGCAATCTGCTGCGCAGAGTCTGAGCCGCGCGCCGCATGCACCGGCATCCTGGTTGTACCTGTGGGGTGATCCGGGCACCGGCAAGACTCACCTGCTCGAAGCAGCCTGCCGCGCCACGCAGGAGCAGGGTCATGCGTCGATCTATGTGCCACTCGCCGATAAAGCGGACTTAACCACCGCGCTGCTCGAAGATGCCGAACAGGCGCCGCTCGTGTGCGTGGACGATGTCGACGCCATCGCCGGCGACGCCGAGTGGGAAGCGGCGTTGTTCGCGCTGTATGAACGCCTGCGCGCACTAGGCGGCATGCTCATCCTGGCCGCGCGTAATAGTCCCGCCGCCATCGGTCTCAAGCTCGCCGACCTTGCCACACGTCTCGCCGCCGGTCTCGTCTACCAATTGCAACCGTTGTCCGACGCGGAGAAAATTTCCGCCCTGCGCCTGCGCGCGCAACGGCGCGGTTTGGAAATGACGGAGGAGGTGGCGAACTATCTGCTCACGCGTTTACCGCGTGATACGCATTCACTGTTCGCGCTGCTGGACAAACTCGACAGCGCCACCCTCGCCGCGCAGCGGCGGCTTACCATTCCGTTCCTGCGCGGCCTGGAGTAAGTCAGATGGGATGCTTATCGCTGTTCCGAGCGCTCTAATTAATGCTGGGCCCCGGCCGCGCGCGCGGCACGGACGTAGAACCCCGCGCTGGTGATGAAGCCAAGCGTCAGCAGTGTCTCAAGCAGCGCATACGGTAGCACGCTGCGCAGTGCGAAGCCTTCCGCGCGATGCAGATAGAGCAGCATCGTGCCTTCCATGAAATAGAGCATCACGAGCAGGCTCGCCCACAGATAGCTGCGCGGTTTGTCGTGCAGCATTCCGAAGAGAGGCAGCAGCAGTAGCAGCCCTTTAATGGTCAGCCAGAAACCGGGCGGGGCTTTCGGTGCGGGGGCGAACCAGCCTTCCCAGAGCACCACGAGCAAAATCAGCAGCAAGTAGCAGGTGAGCGCGAGCTGTTGCAGGCGTTTGGTAGGTGGCGCCACGGGTGGCGGATCAGGAGACAGGGGCGGAGAGTTGTTTGGCCACAGTGGCCAGGCGTTTGCCGAGCGCCTGGCAGAGTTCCTTCTCGTCCGGTGTGAGCGGTTTGTCGCTGTTCGGCCCGGCGACGTGACTGGCGCCGTAAGGCGTGCCGCCGCTCGTGGTGCGATGGAGCGCACTTTCCGTGTACGGCACGCCGACGATCAACAGGCCGTGGTGCAGCAGCGGCAGCATCATGGACAGCAGCGTCGATTCCTGCCCGCCATGCTGGGTGGAGGTGGACGTAAACACCGCCGCCGGTTTGCCGACCAGCGTGCCGGAGATCCACTGCGCGCCGAGTCCATCGAGAAAATGTTTGAGCGGCGCGGCCATGTTGCCGAAGCGCGTCGGGCTGCCGAGCGCGAGACCGGCGCAATCCTTGAGATCGTCGAGCGTGGCGTAGGGCGCGCCGCGCGCCGGAACCGGTTCGGCCTGCGGATCAGTCGCTCCCGGCATCCTGCCTCCCGCGGGCCGCTCCTGCGCATGCTGCGCTCGCGGCATTGGCACGTCCATGTGCGGCACATTAGTACGTCCTTGTACGTCATGGGCCGGCGCGACCGGCGGCACACAGCGCAGGCGCGCCTGCATGCCGGGCACACTTTCCACGCCGCGCGCCAGCTGTTGAGCCATGGCCTCGACCGCGCCGTGACGGCTGTAATAAAGGATCAGAATCTCGGGCATGGGTGCTTGAGAATTTTTAGAATGTCCGGTGTTTCGGGATAATGACGACCAAGGCATGGAATTGTAACGCAGTATCCTTGACAGCCCAGCGCGACAGGTGTTAGCTTTTCGATGCCAGAGGATGCACACCGGCGCGCGTGGTGTGCGCGTCCATGAACCGCAACCGGGAGCGAACCAAAATGACTCAGCACCTTTCCAGTCTCACCCTGATCGCTGTACTGGCGGTCACCCTGGGCGCCTGCGCCACCACCAAGGAAGAACCTGCCCCGGTGGCCGCACCGGCTGCCGCCGCCCCGGCCCCGGCCCCCAAGCCGGTTTCGAGCCTGCCGGCCAACTACGAAGTGCAGCGCCGCGACCACCTGTGGGGCATCGCCGGCCAGCCGCGCATCTATGGCAATCCCTATGCCTGGCCGCTGATCTACAAGACGAACAGCGCCAAAATCAAGGACGCGGATCTCATCCATCCGGGTCAGAACTTCGATATTAACCGCGGCGCCGCTTCGGGTGACGTCGACGCCGCCGTGCGTCATGCCAAGACCCGTGGCGCGTGGAAGCTCGGCGAGACCGAGGCGTCGGACAAGGGCTATCTGGCCGGCAAGAAGTAAACCCGGCGGTACCGCAAAATGGGCCCTGATCGGGCCCATTTTTGTAGCTGCGGAACGATGCCACGGCCTGCGCGCCACCACTAACGGTTTCGCACAACATGGCGCCGGTATTTCTGCGTAGTCTCTGGCAGTTCTCCTTTCAGGTGCTCAAGCGTTTCGAGCAAGACCGTTGCCAACGCGTCGCCGGCTCCCTCTCGTACACCACGCTGCTGGCGGTCGTGCCGCTCACCGCGGTCACGATCGCGGTGCTGTCGTTGTTTCCGGTGTTCAGCACCTGGATGAGTGTGATTCAGGACTTCATCTACAGTAACTTTGTGCCGTCCGCGGGCGAGGCGGTGCAGAAGTATCTCGCCCAGTTCGCGGGCAAGGCCGGACGGCTCACCGCCGTCGGCCTGCTGTTCCTGGCGGTGACGGCCATCCTGCTCATGGCCACCATCGAGCAGGCGTTCAACGATATCTGGCGGGTGAAGAACACGCGCAAGCTTCTGAACCGTTTTCTTACCTATTGGGCATTGCTCACATTCGGGCCGCTCCTCGTCGCGGGGAGCCTCACGCTCACCTCGAAGCTGTTTGCGTTATCGTTCTTCGGCCATGCCGTCGTCGCGCAGATGCACGGGTATCTGGGGATCGTGTTGCCGCTGGCCTTCGAGTTCGGCGCGGTGCTGCTGCTCTACACGGTCGTGCCGAATGCGCCGGTGGTGTGGCGTAACGCGATCGCGGGCGGTGTGTTCGCTGCGCTGCTGCTTGAGGTCGCCAAGCACCTGTTCGCCGCCGCCATGAAGTATTTCACCGCCTATCAGATTCTCTACGGCGCGATCACGGCGTTGCCTGTCTTTCTCATCTGGATCTACATCTCGTGGGTGATCGTCCTGCTGGGTGCGATCGTCACCGCCACGCTCAACGCCCGGTGTGCGCCGGTGCGAAACAAGAGCGGTACGGCGGCGTGAGCGGCGTGCACTGCTGCCGGTTCAGCCTTCGACGAACTGGTACTGAAAACGCTCGAACGAGCCGCTCAGTTCCACCAGTGTGGTCACCTTGACCTTGCGCAGGCGGTAACCGTCGTCGAGATACAGGAGAGTGCCGGATTTGAAAAGGCCACGGTGGGTGACAAGTGTCGCCGGCTGTTTCATGGCGTGTACTTCGGGCAGGGCGAGCGCGAGGAAATGAAGATCCTTCGTCTCCTCCAGTGGCATCACCGCCACGGCGCCCGCGCCCGGCGCCAGGCGCTGCACGCCGATCTCGATATTGTCTGCTCCACTGGTGCGCACCCAGCGTACGCTGCCGATCTCCCAATTGCCGCTGTCGTCCGGCCGGCTGGCGAGAATGTCGCCGACCCGTACCGGCTCGGCCTGCGCGCCGGACTTGGCGAGTGCATAACCGCTGGCGCTCTCATCGGCCAGTTCCCAGGTTGCGCTCGTTGACGCCAGGGTCTGCTGTGCTTTCAGCTTTGAGATGTCGCTGCCGGTACTGAGTACCGTGCGGCGTGGCTGCGGTCCGATCTCGTTGGTACTGGGCGTGAAGCCCTCACCGTTCACGAAGTAGTTGATGGCGTCGATACCGATCACCACTTGTGACCGGCGGTTTTCGTGCAGGCTGCGCGCGAACACGCGTTTGGGATTCACGCCCCAGGCGTTGATGAGGCGCACCAGCATGTCGTGCCCGAGGTTGGCGTAGAAATCCTTTTCCAGTCCGTCCGGTTCCGGGTGCCGGCCGGCTTGCAGCACCGTGAGCTGTTGATGGACGACACGCGCCAGCTCGGTGGTGTTCAGCAGACGGTGGCGCGCCTCGGTCGATATCGCCGAGGTATCGGTGTTGACCGCGCCGGCGCGATCGTTGTCGAGATTGATCAGGAACTGACATTGCGCCTTGAGCGCCGCGACCCCGGGTGACAACTGCGCGAGCGGCGCCCAACGATCCAGATAGCGGTAAATTTTGGCCAGCAACTTTGCGGGCAGATGGTAGGGATCGGCGAAATCCAGCAACAGCGCCTGCTTGTAGGCGTGGCCGATGCTGACCTGCGGCAATGTGCCGTTCAGCTCGTCGTCGAGCGGTGTGTCGGCGATGCCGAGCATCTCCGCGTAGCGGTACAACTGGTGGATCTCGAACCAGGCGCCTTCCGGCGGCGGGCTGTACAGCTCGTAGCTGTGGAACAGCAGCTGGGTCAGGTAGCGAATGGCGCGGTGGAGGGCGACGCCGGCGATGTGTCTTTCGCCTTGATCGGGTTTGGGTTGGGCTGTGGAGCGGAAGACGATGTGCTTGTAGCCAAAACCCATCTCGGTCTGAAGTTGCTGTACCTGGGTGGCGGTCTGGCGCGCCCGTTCGGTGAGCGGCAGAGGCAGGCCGATGTAAGTTTTGTGCAACGCCTGGCTGATGTGCCGGACCGGCGCGCGCAGCAACTCCAGCAGCCGCAGGCGCTGTTTGTCGTCGAGCGTCATGCGATTGTGTCCAACGAGCTGGCGCGTGAGCAGGAGTGAGGATTCAGCGACATTGAGCAGCGGCAGATCGTTCAGCCAGCGCTCCAGCTCTGCCGGGCGGGTCTCGATATCCGCATTGGGTGTGTCCGTGCGTGGGGGCAGTGACAGCCGAAGGTGCATGGCGCTCATCGTGGTGTGGAAGACGCAGGGGTTGGCAACATTTGCTGCCCTGGCCTAATAATATAAAAAGTGGCGCTGACTCGCCATCTTCGTATTCGGCCGGAAAACTGCTCCCTGCGTTTCCGGCACTTCCGCCATCCATGGCGGTCGTTGCTATCCCGGACGGCGGTTACAATGCCGCGGGACGAGAAGCTAAGAGGTTCGCATGCAAGCAAGGATACTGTGGACGGCAGCGGCGCTGTGCGGATATGTGGTTATCGTTCTGGTGTCGCAACAGGTGGCGGGGGTCCCGGGCGCCACGGCGGCCCATGCACCGTGGGTCTATGGCGCCGGCTATTTCGTGCTGGGCGTCCTGTTACTGGGAGCGGTGTCGCGCTGGTGGCGGACGGGTTCGCCGGCGCTGTGGCGGCCGTTCATGTTGAGCCTGGGCTCGCTCGCGGCGGCGTTGGAGGTATGGAGTCAGCCGCAGGGTGTGGTCGCCGGAGCATTGCTGGAGCAGTGGATGCTGGCGTTGCTCGCGCTGTTGGCCGTGGCGCTGTCGGCGCGCCTGTTGCCAAACCGCATCACTCGCTGGTGGCTCGATGTCGATCGGCGTTTGGACGATGGCTGACCGTTAGGCGACATGTCGCCCTGAAGGGCGACCTACAGCTTGGAAATATTCCCCGCGATCGCCGCCTGTTCCACCAGACGCTCGAAGTCCTCGGCCTTCATCAGCCCTTTCTCGGCCACGATGTCGCGCACCGGCCGGCCGCTGCGCGCCGATTCCTTGGCCACCTCGGCGGCGGCGCTGTAACCGATGGCGGTGTTGAGCAGCGTCGCGAGTCCGACGCTGGTGTGCAACAACGCGCGGCAGCGTTCGCGGTCCACGGTCAGACCGTGCACGCCCTTGCGGGTTGTGGCGTCGAGCGCGTGCGTGAGCCAGTCCATGGCGTCGAACAGCGCGCTGCCGAGCGCCGGCATCATCACGTTCAGTTCGAGTTGCCCGGCCTGCGCCATGAGCGCGATCGCCGCGTCCTGGCCGAGCACCTGATAACACACCTGATTCAGCATCTCGAACATCACCGGGTTCACCTTGCCCGGCATGATCGACGAACCCGGTTGCACCGCCGGCAGTGTAATCTCCGCGAAGCCGGTGCGCGGGCCGGAGGCGAGCAGGCGCATGTCGTTGGCGATACGCGTCACTTCGAGCACAAGTGCGCGAATCGCATTCGACAGTTGTTGCAGGTCGCCCATGGATTGCATTTGCGCGGTCAGGTCCGCGGCCGGTTTGATCGGCTCACCGGTCAAGCGCGCGAGTTCTTGTGCCGCGCGCCCGACATAGCCGGGCGCAGTGTTGAGGCCGGTGCCAACCGCGGAACCGCCGAGGCCGATGTCGCACAACAAGGGGCGGGTAGCGCCAAGCTGCGCGTTGCAGCGCCGCAGGGTGAAGGCATAGGCAGCGAACTCGCGCCCGAGCGTCGTGGGCACGGCATCTTGCAAATGCGTGCGGCCGCTTTTCACGGTGTTCGCCTCCTGTTTGCCGAGTGCGGCAAACTCCGCGGCCATGGCTTCCACCGCCTGCATCAGGCGCGGCAGCTTGGCGAGCGCGGCGAGCCGGATGGCGGTGGGGATGGTGTCGTTGGTGCTCTGCCCCATGTTCACGTGGTCGTTGGGGTGCACCGGTTTGGTATCGCCTTTTTTGCCACCGAGCGCGACATTGGCGAGATTGGCGATCACTTCGTTGGTGTTCATGTTGTGACTGGTGCCGGCACCGGCCTGGAAGCAATCGACCACGAACTCCGCGTGGTATTGCCCATCTATAATGGAGTCGGCGGCCGCGGCGATGGCGTCGGCCAGTTTGCGGTCGAGCCAGTTTGTTTGGGTATTGGCTACGGCCGCCGCGCGTTTGATACGCGCATGGGCGATAATAAAATCACGGTCCGCGTGTCGCCCGGAGATTGGAAAGTTATCCACCGCGCGTGCGGTCTGGATGCCGTACCAGGCCTCTGCGGGTACCGGGTACTCGCCGAGGCTGTCTTTTTCGATGCGCGGGGGCGTGGCCATGATGGGGTTCCGGT
>CAYJBG010000035.1:0-13763 GCA_964368085.1 uncultured Acidiferrobacterales bacterium
TTTTATACAATCGTCGCGCACCGTGTTCGGTACCGGTATGGTGCTCGGTATCCGCACACTGGCTCTGTTGCTTCGCGTTATCGGCCTGTTGGTCAAGCAGGTCGGGAACGCCCTGTGCATGCTGTACGACGCGGTGATTTTTGCACCGCTGCTGATCGAAAGAATGGTGGTGGGCAGCAGGAATCCAAAAGGTAGCGCAGCGTCGGCGGATGTCGCGCCCTTCTCCAAACGCCTGAGTGAGGTGGAACGCAGCTCAACCCGGGAGCACGGATAATGCGACACTCGCTGCGGATTGCATTGGTACTCGCTGCTGCTCTGGCAAGCGGCGCGTGCGCGGACAAAAAGAGTCACGCGCAGGCGGTGTATTTTCTGGTGGATACCTCCGGTACCTATGCACAAGAGCTGGGTCAGGCAAAGGCGTTGATCGGTTATATCCTCGGCACCCTCAATCCGGGCGATTCCCTGGCGGTGGCGCAGGTGAAGAGCCGCAGTTTTTCCGAGAAGGACATCATTGCCAAGGTAACGTTCAACAAGGACCCGATCCAGGCCAATGCCCAGAAGCGCGCGTTTCGCGATCGAGTGGTTAATTTCACCAAGGGCATCAAGAAGGGCAGCGCCTACACGGATATCACCGGCGGCATGATCCAGGCATCCGAGTTCCTGAAGGAGACCGGTGTCGGTCGCAAGACCATACTGATCTTCTCCGACATGCAGGAGGAACTGGATTATCAGACCGTGCGGGATTTTCCAATCGATTTAAAAGGGATCCGCATTGTGGCGCTGAACGTCACCAAGCTCACCACCGACAACATCGATCCGCGCCGTTACCTGAATCGCATGGCGTGGTGGGAGAAACGCGTGCGTACCGCCGGTGCAGAAGACTGGCGCATGATCAACGACCTTGAGCACCCGGAGCGCATTTTCGAAGCCCGTCGCTGACGGCGATCAGTCCTGAAACGGCTTTACCAGAACGCGTATCGCATCCACGCCACGTCGCGAATAACGACATCCCCGCCGTTTTGTCCGTAGCGTTCATCGACGCCCTTGAAGTGATCGATATCGAGCAGCCGGTGTGCCGGCCACGGTCACGACATTGCCGTCCGATCATCCCGGCCGCCGCTTGATCCATGCAATGGTCCGACTTCCTGTCAGGTTAGTGACTGCCAGCGGCCGATTCTCGCTATGTAGGGGGAATATTTATGCCATTGATGTCTATGGATTTCCAGATGGTGCAGGGATTTCGAATCGAGCCCCAGCACCCGAAATTTGCGTCAAATATCATGCATTTGGCGTCTGAATTGGCTATTCTATACCGCTTTTTGGGGTCAGCGGCTTCAGACCGCCGCCCGGTGGAGGGTGACGCCCCGCGACACAGGAGACCAGAATTCAAGATGTTTACCAAGAACATGACCATCTCCGGCTTCGATGCGACACTCTGGCAGGCAATGCAGGACGAAGCGCGCCGCCAGGAAGATCATATTGAACTTATCGCCTCGGAAAACTATGCCTCGCCGCGTGTGCTGGCTGCCCAGGGATCGCTCCTGACCAACAAGTATGCGGAAGGCTACCCCGGCAAGCGCTACTACGGCGGCTGCGAGCACGTGGATGTGGCCGAGAGCCTGGCGATCGAACGTGCCAAACAGTTGTTCGGCGCGGCCTACGCCAATGTCCAGCCGCACTCGGGTTCGCAGGCGAACGCCGCCGTGTATCTGGCGCTGCTCAAGCCCGGCGACACCATCCTCGGGATGAGTCTGGCGCACGGCGGACATCTCACGCACGGCGCCAAGGTCAATTTCTCCGGAAAACTTTTCAATGCCGTGCAGTATGGTTTGGACATCAAGACCGGCGAGATCGATTACGAACAGGTGGCGCGCCTTGCGCAGGAACACAAACCGAAGATGGTCGTGGCCGGGTTCTCCGCATACTCACGCATCGTCGACTGGCAGCGCTTCCGTCAGATCGCGGACAGCGTCGGCGCGTATCTGTTCGTGGACATGGCGCACGTTGCCGGCCTGGTCGCCGCCGGGTTGTACCCGAACCCGGTGCCGATGGCGGATGTCGTGACGTCGACCACGCACAAGACCCTGCGTGGACCGCGCGGCGGCATTATCCTGGCGCGCGCCAACCCGGACATCGAAAAGAAGCTCAACTCGATGATCTTCCCCGGCACCCAGGGTGGGCCGTTGATGCACGTGATCGCCGCCAAGGCGGTCGCCTTTCTTGAGGCCCTGCAGCCCGAGTTCAAGACCTACCAGCAGCAGGTGGTGAAGAATGCGCGTGCCATGGCGACGGTGATGATGAAGCGTGGTTACAAAATTGTCTCCGGTGGCACCGACGATCACTTGTTCCTGGTCGACCTGATCGACAAAAAGATCACCGGCAAGGACGCGGAGGCGGCGCTCGGCGAGGCGCACATCACCGTGAACAAGAACGCCGTGCCGAACGACCCGCAGTCGCCGTTTGTCACCAGCGGCATCCGCATCGGCACTCCTGCCAGCACCACGCGCGGTTTCAGGGAACCGGAAGTCGAAGCACTGGCCGGCTGGGTCTGCGATATCCTCGACCGCCTGGGCGATGTCTCGGTGCGCGCAATGGTGCGCGCCAAGGTCGAAGAGCTGTGCCGACGGTTCCCGGTGTATGAGGCGTAGGTACGAGGTACGAGGTACAAGGAGCGAGGGAAAGCCAATGCCGGATACTTCTCATCCCTCGTCCCTCGTCCCTCGCCCCTGATTCTATGCGCTGCCCATTCTGCTCCGCCGACGAGACCCGTGTTATCGACTCGCGTCTGAGCGAGGACGGCAGCTCGGTGCGTCGCCGCCGTGAGTGTGAGGTGTGCAGCGAGCGCTTCACCACCTTCGAGCGTGCCGAACTGCGCCTGCCGCAGGTCGTGAAGTCGGACGGCCGGCGCGAACCCTTCAACGAGGACAAGCTGCGCGGCGGAATGTCCCGGGCCCTTGAGAAGCGCCCGGTGGATGCGGCCACGGTGGAGAAGGCGATCGGTCGTATCCGACAGAAGCTCCTGACCAGCGGCGAGCGCGAGGTTAACGCGCGCGCCATCGGCGAATGGGTGATGGAGGAGCTCAAGGAGCTCGACCCGGTGGCCTACGTGCGCTTTGCCTCCGTGTATCGCAGTTTTCAGGACTTGGATGCGTTTCGCGACGAAGTGCAACGCCTGCAAAACGAGCCGCCGGCAGAGGCGCGCGACAAACAGCTCAAGCTGATCCCGGACAGCGGCAGCGGCAAATCATGAACAATCCGACCCCGGATGACGTGCGCTACATGGCGCGCGCCATCGCGCTCGCCGGACGCGGTCTCAATACCACCGATCCGAACCCGCGCGTCGGCTGCGTGTTGGTGAAGGACGGCCGGGTAGTGGGCGAGGGCTGGCACCAGCGCGCCGGCGAGCCGCATGCCGAGGCGCATGCCCTGAATGCCGCGGGCGCCGACGCGCGCGGTGCGACCGCTTATGTGTCGCTCGAACCCTGTTGTCATCACGGACGCACGCCGCCCTGTAGCCAGGCGCTGATCCAGGCGGGCGTGGCGCGCGTGGTGGCGGCCATGCCGGATCCCAACCCACGCGTGGCGTGTCGGGGTTTCGCCGAGCTCGAGCGTGCCGGAATCCATGTGGATACTGGTTTGCTACAGGCCGAGGCCGAAGGCCTTAACCCCGGATTCATTTCGCGCATGACGCGTGCCCGGCCTTACGTGCGCGTAAAGCTGGCCGCGAGTCTTGACGGTCGCACGGCATTGGCGAGTGGGGAAAGCAAGTGGATCACGGGTGAGCCGGCGCGCGCCGATGTACAACGCCTGCGCGCGCGCAGTGCGGCAATCCTGACCGGTATCGGTACGGTGCTGGCCGACGATCCGTCGCTTACCGTGCGCGATCTCGATATCAACCGCCAGCCGCTGCGCGTGGTGCTGGACACGCAGCTCCAGATGTCCCCGCAGGCGCGTATGTTGAGTCTGCCGGGCACGACACTCGTGATTAGCGGTGCACACGGAGCGGACCAGGCCGCGGCGCTGCGCGCCGCGGGCGCCGAGGTTCTGTGTCTGCCGGGCGATCGGGGTGTTGTCGATCTCACCGCGTTGGTGCGACACTTGGCCGTGCGCGAGGTGAATGAACTCCTGGTCGAAGCAGGCGCCACTCTGAGCGGTGCGCTGCTCAAGGCCGGGCTGGTGGACGAGCTGATTGTGTATCTTGCACCGCACCTGCTGGGAGTCAGTGCGCGCGGCATGTTCAACATAACCGGGATCGAAACCATGACAGACCGCATTGCCATCGAGATCCAGGACGTGCGCGCCGTTGGCAAGGATTGGCGCATCACCGCCAGCGTGAAGAACCCGTCGCCGTAGTTTACAAAAAAATCATCATGTTCACCGGTATCATTCAGGCAGTTGGAAAAATTGCGGTCATCGAAGCCAAGAACGGCGATGTGCGTGTGCGCATTGACGCCGACACCCTCGACATGAGCGATGTGCGCCGAGGCGACAGCATCGCCGTGAACGGTGTGTGCCTCACGGCGGTCGAGACGGAAAAACCGCTCCTGCGTTTTCCGCACTTCCGCCATCCCTGGCGGTCGCACGGATCGTCCGGCTTCACGGCGGACGTGTCGGGCGAGACGCTGGCACGCACCACATTGGGAGGTCTGCACGCCGGTGACCGGGTGAATCTGGAGAAGTCACTGACACCGTCCAGTTACCTGGGTGGACACTTTGTGAGCGGACACGTGGACGGGGTGGGTGAAGTGCTGGAACGGTATCACGAGGCGCGCTCTGTGCGTTTTCGCATCCGCGCGCCGGCGGTGCTTGCCCGGTACATCGCCGCGCAGGGTTCCATCTGTGTGGATGGGGTAAGCCTCACGGTAAACACCGTAGCAGGCGCGGTCTTCGATCTTAACGCCGTGCCGCACAGCTTGCAGACCACAATACTCGATGACTATCGGCCGGACCGGCGGGTCAATCTTGAGGTGGATCTCATTGCACGTTATCTGGAGCGCCTGTTGCTGGGCGAGCGCACGGCCGGCGAGGACGCGACGCTATTGACCCGGCAGGATTGATCTTGAACGAAGACAGGCTCGACGCACACCGCGGGGCATACGTACTGGCACGGTCACGCCGGGTCAATAGCGAAAATCATGAAAATCATCAAGCACGGTTATTGTGGCAGCGTGACGGCAAGGAAAGCACGAAGGAAAATAAAGCGAACTGGCCGTAGGGCGCGGGGCCTCTAGCCACCCCACGCTTTCTTGAGTGAGTCGTACTTCCGATTGTCCGGTTTTTTACGCGGCTGGGTGCTGGCAGCAACCGACTTTGGAGCGTCTTTGGCGGCTGAGGCGCCGGTCGCCACGGTTTTTTCGGGCGCCGGTAACGGTACTTTGCCTGGGGCTGCTGGTTCCACGGCGGTAACCGGCGTTGGCATACCGGTGGTGGACGCAACCTGCGGTGCGGTCATGTCAGGCGCCGGTTGCGAAGCGGCACCCGGGTTGATCGCTACGGGCAACTCTTTCGCGGGTTTCAACCAGAGAGCCGTGGCCATACCGATTACGGCAAGCATGGCGACGCCCGCGGTGCGGGCGGTCTTCTTGGCCAGTAAGTTATCGACACCCGAACGCAGTCGTTTCGCAAAGGAGGCTGGCTTTTCGTGCCGATAAGGTGGTGAGAGCGAGAGCGTAGCCTTGTCTTTCTCGAGTCGGATTGCCTTGAGGCGCCGGTAGGCGCGCACATGCACCATGCCGACCTTGAGCAGGGCCTTGCGGAATTCGTGCGCGTTCTGGAAACGCCTGTCAGGATCTTTTTCGATCGCCTTAAGGATGATGTCTTCCAGCTCCTGCGGAATGGCCGGTTGCAGCGCGGTCGGCGGCAGCGGCTGTTCATGCAGGTGCGCGTTCATGTATTCGTAGTCGGTCTTCTTCTCGAACGGCAGCACGCCGGTCACGGCCTGGTAGAGCGTGATACCGAGGGTGTAGATGTCTGAGCGGAAATCGGCATCATGGCCGGTGATCTGCTCGGGCGAAATGTACATGAGGGTGCCGATCATTGAGCCAGTCTGAGTGTTTTCCTTGCTGTCCAGAATTTTGGCCACGCCGAAATCCATGAGTTTGATCTCATGGTTGTTGGCGATGTAGATGTTGGACGGCTTCAGGTCGCGGTGCACGATGCCCATGCGGTGCGCGCGCTCCATGCCGAGCAAGGCCTGCTCGAACACCCACACCGTGGTCGCGACCGACAAGCGTCCTTCGTTGTGCAGGCGCTGTTCGAGCGTGTGGCCTTCCACATACTCCATGACCAGCACCAGGCTGCCGGGAATCTCGAACATCGAGTGCAGGGTGACGATGTTCGGGCCGTTGAGGCGCGCCTGCGCCTGCGCCTCGATGCGGAAACGTTGCAGGAACTCCTGGTTGCGGAACAGACTGGGCGACAACACCTTGAGCGCGACGGTGCGGTCGAGCGTGGTGTCGTGCGCCTTGTACACCATGCCCATGCCGCCTTCGCCGAGTTTGCTGATAATCAGGTAGCTGCCGAGGGTGGCGCCGGTTTCGAAGCTCGGCGGGATAACGCTGGTGGCGTCCGGCATGACGCGAGTATGGTATGCGCCGGTCGGCTTTTCAGGCCTCGGCAGCGGTTCGGCATTCCCTTGAATGAGACGAAGATCGGACATCCTGGGACCCTTCAAACTACTGTATGTGCCTCATGCTACATGACTTTAGTAACGGGTCGGTATTTTCTGCAGGCCCCTTGAGACCAATGGGGTGGATGGCCGGACAGACGGGTTCCAGAACCGGCCTAATTCGCTGGAACAATGTAGAAAAATCCTTCCACGCGCGCCACCAGCGTGGCCGGCCGGCGGACGCCGCGGCGCTCGAACAACAGTTTACTCACGATCTTGTACTTGCCGGGCGGGGCGCTTTTCGGGATTGGCAGCGGCGTGATCGCGATGTAGGCCCCGCTCTTTTTTACCTGCGCGCTGACGTCCTGAATGGCGGAGGCGATGAGCGTGCCATCCTCGGCATAGAACTCGCGGATCTCATTCAGAACCACCTGCGCATCGTCGCTGCGCTGGATAACCACGTCCTTGTGCAGGGTGATGGTGGTACAAGGCTTGGTGAAGCCGGGACGGAACGTGAGTTTGTAGGTAGACACCAAGACGGTACTGCCCGCCGGCAAGGCGTAGGACGCGGCGGTGTTGGGCCTGGGTTCGGCCAGTGTGTAGGTGGTGACGGGTTTGGCGTCGCGGGTGCTCTGCTCGTGCATGTCACAACTGAAATTGCTCATGCCTGCGCAGCCGCCCAGAAGCGCGACGAACACCGCTGCGAACGGTGCGAAACGCTGGATCGGTAATCTGTCCTGCATGTGGAATCGTTCTTCCTTTGTTGTCGTGGCGGAAAAACTGCTCCTGCGTTTGTCCAGTGAAGGAAGCCTCATTCACTGACGGCTTCGCGCTCCGCACTTCTGCCCTCCATGGATGGAGTAATGCCGCGAGAGGGCAGGAGCCCGTAGCGGCCGCCATCCGTGGCGGTCGCAGGAAGCTACTTTACCGCTACCTTCGGTGTGAGTCAGCTCCCCCAGGCCTTGCGCAACGAATCGTAGCGGTCGCGCGCCGGGGCTGCTTTGCCTTTTTCGGGGGCGGGGCGGCGCGGCGCGCTCACCGGCGCCGCGTCCGCCGGCCTGCTTTTTTTTACGATCCGGGTTGCCGGCTCGACTTCGTCCTGGGGTCGTTGGCTGGGATAAAGGCCGAGAGCAAGCGCCAGCAGTCCAACCACGGCAATCAGGAGAGTGTCGAAACCGATGCCGCCCAGCACGCGATTGCGCGCCGCCAGACGCGCGCCGAGCATCTGCGGCAGACCGACCGCATAGCCGGCTGAGGCCGGCCATGCGGCGCCATTGCGCAGGCTCTGGCTGAGCAGCATTTCGTGGAATTCGGCGGCGCTCTGGAGCCGGTTGTTCGGCTCCTTCTCGATCGCCTTGAGAATCACCTTTTCCAGTTCCTTCGGCAGACCGCGCTTGTAGTGGCGCGGTCGCGGCGGACTCTCCAGCATGTGCGCGTGCATCAGGCCGTAGTCGGTGGTGCGCTCGAACGGCAGGCGCCCGGTGACCGCCTCGAACAGGCTGATGCCGAGGGTGTAGATGTCCGAACGGAAGTCGGCGTCGCGGCCATTGATCTGTTCCGGGGAAATATACAGCAGGGTGCCGACCAGGGAGCGTGAGCGCGTCGGCTCCTTGTTGTCGATGATTTTGGCAACGCCAAAATCCATGATCTTCACCTCCTGTTTGTGGGTTATGAAAATGTTGTCCGGTTTGAGGTCGCGGTGCACGATACCCATCTGGTGGGCGCAAATGACTCCGCGCAGCGCCTGTTCGAAGATGCGCAGCGCCTCACCCGTTTCAAGCGGTCCTTCGCTGCGGATGCGTTGGTGGAGGGTCTGGCCTTCCACGAATTCCATCACCAGCACGAACCCGGCGGGAATTTCCAGCATCGAGTAGAGTGTGACGATATTCGGATGATGCAGGCGCGCCTGTGCGTGCGCCTCGGTGCGAAAGCGATGCAGGAAGTCTGGATTTTGCAGGAGATGCGGCGGCAGAATTTTGAGTGCCACGGTGCGGTCGAGGGCCGTATCCACGGCCTTGTACACCACGCCCATGCCACCCGCGCCGATCTGGTTAACGATGAGGTAGTTGCCCAGCATGCTTCCCGGCCCGAGCACTGCTTGGCTCGCGTTCGGGACGCCGGCGTTAGCACGCCGTTGTTGGATGCGCTCGTCGAACGGGATGGTCTTGCTGTGTTTTTCGGTCTTGATGGATTCCATGTCGTGCCTTGGCAGGGAGCGCCACGCCGTTGTGTCCGTTGTCGGGAAATCCGGCACGGAACGAAGGACGCCGGAATGCGTACGCACCTGTCTCGACTATAGACCAAGGGTATAGTGATCGTGACAGGACGATGCGACCGAAGGTTGCGGCGGGGCGGCAGATGGCCCATGTTAAGGCAAATTATCCGGAACGCCGCTAACCACGCGCCTACAATGATAATTTTTCAGTATCCGCCGGAAAAATTCGTCATAATAGGCATTTTTTCGGGCATTTCTGCAAGGTACCATCCATGGCAATCAGTCCCATCCGCGAAATCGTCGAAGAGCTGAAATGTGGCCGCATGGTCGTGATCATGGACGACGAGGACCGCGAGAACGAGGGTGATTTGCTGATCGCGGCGCAGAAGGTGCGCGCGGAAGACATCAACTTCATGGCCCGATACGGTCGCGGGCTGATTTGTCTCACGCTGGGCCCGGAGCGCTGCCGCCAACTCAATCTGCCGCTCATGGTGAACGACAATCTGACCCCGTTCACCACCAACTTCACCGTGTCCATTGAAGCGGCCACGGGCGTGACCACGGGTATCTCCGCGACCGACCGCGCTACCACCGTGCACGCGGCCATCCAGCCGGATGCCAAGCCCACGGATATCATTATGCCCGGGCACATCTTCCCGCTCATGGCGCGCAAGGGCGGGGTGCTGGCGCGTGCCGGACACACCGAGGCGGGCGTGGACCTGGCGCGCATGGCCGGGCTTCTGCCGGCGAGCGTGATTTGCGAGATTCTGAACGAAGACGGCAGTATGGCGCGCCAGCCGGAGCTCGAGAAATTTGCGCACCAGCACAACCTGAAGATCGGCACCATTGCCGACCTCATTGCCTATCGCATGCAGAACGAGGCCACCGTGCAGCGTGTGGCCGAGTGCCGCCTGCCCACCGAGTTCGGCGAGTTCCGGTTGATCGCCTATCACGACGACATCGAAGACACCGCACATCTCGCTCTGGTGAAAGGCGAGATCCGGCGCGACCAGCCGACGCTGGTGCGCGTGCACGTGCAGGCCAGCCTGCTGGATATTCTCGGGGTCGCGCACCGCGCCGGTTCGTGGAGCCTGCACGACGCCATGGCGCGCATGGCGCGCGACAGCGGGGTGGCGGTGATCCTGCAACAGGACGAATCGGTCGAGGAACTCATCCGCCATGTCCAGCATTTCCATCGGCGCGAACAGGGCATAGAATTGGCGGCCCGGCGTCCACAGCAGGCAATGCGCACCTACGGCCTCGGCAGCCAGATCCTCGCCGACCTGGGCGTCGGCAAGATGCGGGTGTTGGGTTACCCGGTGAAGGCGCCGGGACTTTCCGGTTTCGGGCTGGAGATCGTCGACTATGTCAGCCCACCCGGCCACGAGCAATAAATATGGCTATCTTTTGTGCAAGCTTGATTCCTTAAAAACACGAATCAGATTCGGAAATCGTCATAATGCAGAACGTGAAGTCCATTGAAGGGGAACTCATCGCACGCGGTGCACGTTTTGGCATCGTGCTGGCGCGGTTCAACGGTTTCATCGGCGAGCGTCTGCTCGAAGGTGCGCTCGACACCCTGCTGCGCCACGGCGCCGAGGCCACCCAGATCGAGGTGGTGCGTGTGCCCGGAGCGTTCGAGATTCCGCTTGCGCTCAAGAGGCTCGCGGCCGCGAAGCAATACGATGCACTGCTCGCGCTCGGCGCGGTAATCCGCGGCGCCACGCCGCATTTCGAGTACGTCGCCGGCGAGTGCGCCAAGGGCATCGCCCAGGTCATGTTGCAGTACGACATCCCGGTGGCCTTCGGTGTGCTCACCGTGGATACCATCGAACAAGCCATCGAGCGCGCCGGCGCCAAGGCCGGCAATAAAGGCGTGGATGCCGCGTTGACCGCCATCGAGATGGTCAACCTCCTCAAGAAGCTCCAGCCCTAAGCCATGGCCAAGCCTTCCCGCCACTTGGCACGACAGGCCGCGGTACAGGCACTGTATCAATGGCAACTGACCGATCAGGCGCCGGAGGAGATCGAGACCCACTTTATCAGCGACCACGAGCTCAAGGGCGTGGACATCGAATACTTCCACCACTTGGTGCGCGAGGTGCCGCTGCATCGGCATGAGCTCGACGATCACATGGTTCCGTATCTCGGTCGCACCATCGAGGAAGTGGACCCTGTGGAGCGCGCCATCCTGCGCGTTGGTACCTTCGAGTTCGAGTTTCATCCGGAGATCCCCTACAAGGCCATCATCAACGAAGCGGTGGAACTCGCCAAAACCTTCGGCGCCGAACACGGCCACAAGTACGTCAACGCCATCCTCGACAAAGTCGCCGCCAAGCTGCGCGCCGCCGAGATCGGTCGCAAGGCGTCCTAGTCTCCGATTCAGTGCTTGACCAGAGCGCGGAGAACGCAGAGGCGCAGAGGACGCAAAGAAAACAGAATGAAAATCTCCGCGCGCTCCGCGCCTCTGCGTTCTCTGCGCTGAAAACGGATATCCAGTGAACGAGTTTGAACTTATCGCCCGATACTTCGCGCGCCAGCCGGTTTCACGTCCGGATGTCGCGCTCGGCATCGGTGATGATGCTGCCGTGCTCGATGTACCCGCCGGCCAGCAGCTGGTGGTGTCCACGGACATGCTCGTGGCCGGGGTGCACTTTCCCGAAAATACCGACGCCGTCTCCATCGGCCATAAGTCACTGGCCGTGAACCTGAGCGACCTCGCGGCGATGGGCGCGACACCGGCGTGGTACACTTTGAACATGAGTCTGCCGCAGGCCGACCCGGCATGGCTCGAGGGTTTCTGCAAAGGAATGTTCGGGTTGGCGCGCCAGCACAATGCGGCGCTCGTGGGCGGCGACACCACGCGCGGGCCGCTCACCATCGGCATCCAGATCATGGGTCTCGTGCCGCGCGGGCAGGCCTTGATGCGCGCCGGCGCCCGGCCCGGCGATCGTATTTATGTCACCGGATTGCTGGGCGAAGCGGCGCTCGGGTTGCAGGTTGCGCAGGGTCGGCTCGATCTGCCGGAAGAATACCGCAGCAACGTGTTACAGCAGTTGCATCGCCCGACGCCACGCGTGCAAATCGGTATTGCGTTACGCGCGTTGGCGTCTGCGTGTATCGATGTCTCGGACGGTCTGGCCGCCGATCTCGGGCATATTCTTGCGGCGAGCGGCGCCGGCGCGCGCATCCATCTCAAACGTTTGCCGCTGTCGCCCGCCTATGACGCGGCGTTTCTGCAGGTCGGCTGGGGGGCGGCGCTTTCCGGTGGCGATGACTATGAACTCTGTTTCACCATTCCGCCCGATAGCGAGGCGGCATTCCGCAATGCCTCCACCCGCTTCGGCGTGTCATGCTGTTACATCGGCGACATTGAGGCCGAAACGGGTCTGCGTATCGTGGATGAACAAGGCACGCTCTATCGACCCGAGCAGGCCGGTTTCGATCATTTTCGCGCGGACTGATTCATGGAAAGCAAGCTTGCACAAAAATAGCCATACCCTATTCATGTTGAAACCCGGGTTCAGCACATTGCTGCACCACCCGGCTTACCTGCTGGCCTTCGGAGGCGGCGCGGGCCTGGCACCGAAGGCGCCCGGAACCGTCGGCAGCCTTGTGGCCCTGCCGGTTTATCTGCTGCTCTTGCCGCTCGCGCCGTTCGCCTATATCGCGCTGGTGGCCGCGCTGTTCGCCCTGGGGGTGTGGGCCTGTGCGCGCACCGAGCGCGATCTCGGCGTGCACGACCATTCGGGTATTGTCTGGGACGAAATTGTCGGCATGCTGGTGACGTTGATTCTGGCGCCGGCCGGCTGGGCCTGGCTGCTTATCGGCTTCGGGCTGTTCCGACTGTTCGATATCTGGAAGCCGTTTCCGATCGGTTGGCTCAACGCCCGGGTAAAGGGCGGCTGGGGTATCATGCTGGATGATCTGGCCGCCGGCTTTGCCGCGGCCGTTTGTCTCCAGACACTGGCGTGGCTCTATGGACACTGAACTTGTGATGCTCGCCGATCATCTTGGGCACGACCTCAAGCAGGCCGGGCGTTCGTTGGCGACGGCCGAATCTTGTACCGGTGGTTGGCTGGGTGCGGTGTTGACGTCCATTCCGGGCAGCTCGCTCTGGTACGAGCGCGGTTTCATCAGTTACAGCAACATGGCGAAGCGCGAGATGCTCGGCGTCAAAACCGAAACCCTGACACGCCACGGCGCGGTGAGCGAGCCGACCGCGCGCGCCATGGCCGAGGGCGCGCTCGCGCACAGCCACGCCGATCTGACGGTTGCCATCACCGGCATCGCCGGACCCGCCGGCGGTACCCCGGAAAAGCCGGTCGGCACCGTATGCCTGGCTTGGGCGGCGCGCAAACAGCCGACGCAAAGCCGTAGTCAACGCTTTACCGGCGACCGTGAGGCGGTGCGCCGGCAGGCGATCCAGGCCGCCATCGAGGGTGTGCGGACGCTTCTGACCAGCCTTCCACAGAAAAGCTAGGCCGCGCCCAGCCGGGTGTGGAATAATTCCTCTGATAATTGAACCCTGGCCAGGATGGCCACCACCACGCGGTTGAACCGCAGGAGCAGGCATATGGAAACCAATAAAATCAAGGCACTTAGTGCGGCGCTGAGCCAGATCGAAAAGCAGTTCGGCAAGGGTTCGGTGATGCGTCTGGGCGACGGCGGCACGATCCCGAACATCGAGGTCATCCCGACCGGTTCGCTCGGCCTCGACCTGGCGCTCGGTATCGGTGGAGTGCCGCGTGGACGCGTGGTCGAGATTTACGGCCCGGAATCGTCCGGCAAGACCACGCTCACCCTGCAAGTGATCGCCGAGTGTCAGAAGATCGGCGGCACGGCCGCCTTTATCGACGCCGAACACGCGCTCGATCCGGCCTATTCCAAGAAGCTCGGCGTGAACATCGACGACCTGCTGGTCTCGCAGCCGGACTCCGG
>CAYJBG010000036.1:0-13752 GCA_964368085.1 uncultured Acidiferrobacterales bacterium
CCTTCCCCTTGAAGGGGAAGGAACCCTGCGCTTGAGTTCCGAACAGAATGAAGCATTACACTAGATTGTGCGTCAGCGCGGAAATTGGCGCTTTCCCCGCCCCGGCCTTCACGCGAGTGGGGAGAAACGTTTTTGCTCCGCGCGATGCGAAGCGCCGTCGCTTTAGCTGGCGGTGCGCGGCGCCGGCCGTTCGGCCTTGCCACCTTCATCGGCGATGCCTTTGCGACGCTGCTCGTCGTACCAAAGATCGTGGTGCTGCTTGGCCCATTCGACGCTCACGCGCCCCTTGGTCATGGCGTCGAGCGTGCCCTCCATGGCGACCGACCCCAGATACATGTGGCCGAGCATCAACGCCACCCAGATGACGCTGGCGACGCCGTGAATGAGATTCGAAACCTGCATGGTCTCGCGCGATTGGCCGAAACCGGGGAAATCCATGATTAGCCCGGTCGCGCAGACGGCGATCCCCAACACCACCAGCCCCACCCAGAACGTCAGCAGTTTCTCGCCGGCGTTGATGTGTCCGGCGTGCGGATGGGCGCCGCGGCCGAAAAACCCGCCGCCCTGCTTTATCCACTGCCAGTCGGTTTTCTCGGGAAGCGCGTGTTTCACCCAAGCGACGATCTCGATCAGCACGCCGACCATGAAGAACGGACCCAGATAATTGTGCAACGCGATCGCGACCGACGCGTACGCGCCGAAACCGTTGAGGCCGAGCAGTGGGATCAACACGGCGCGCCCGAACAACAGACTCAGACCCGAGATCGCGAGGATGATAAAGAGAATCGCCGTATACCAGTGCAGCACGCGTTCGTTCAGGCCCCAGCGCGCCACGGTGCGGCCGGACGGGCGATGATCGAGCCGGATCTGCCCGCGCCACACCGTGAACAGGCCGAGTGCCAGCACCACCAGCGCCAGCAGCCACGGCAGGATCCCCGCCACCGGCCCATTGCGAAGTTGCCGCCAGTTCTGCCCGCCGTTCTGGATCAGCACATTGGTCGTGTACGGACCCGACGCGGCGGTGTAGCCTTCGTTACCCTCGCGTACGGCGCGCCAGTAATTGGCACGCGGGTTGGTCTGCTGTTCGGCCGCCGATGACTGCGCCATCGCCTGGTCGATGGCGACGTAGACGTAGCCGGTCAACGGCGCGAGCAACGCGCCCACGACGATCGCCGCGGCGCTCCACAACATGATCCGCGCGCGGCGCCGCTTGGCGGCATTGTCAGTCATTGGTCTTTTCACCATCTCGCGTCTCCCGCTGGTTAACGATCCGTCTGACTGGTCATCAGCCGGTTACGAAGCTGGTTGAGTTCCTGCGGCGTGCGCTCGCTTTGCCAGGCTTTTTTCGCGCCGCTCTCCGCATCCGTCCGCGGCGTCACGCCGCAGCCCGTCAAAACCACGACGCCGGCCGCAAGCAACCAGAAAATAAGATGACGGCGCTTGGCCGGTTCCCTTGGCATTGCGGTAGACTCAACGATCCGTCTGGATCCGATTGAACCGCGCGAGCAGCGCTTCCTGTTGTGCCGGACTGCGCTGCTTCTCGACCAGCGGATCGTCCGGACCTTTGTACACGCCGGCCTTGTGCAGGGTCACGTCAGTGGATTCGGCGCAACCGGCGAGCAGCAGCACGCCTGCGAACGCGAGTCCGATGAGTGCAGATTTAGGCATTAGCATCTCCTCGCAGCGATCATCAGGCCTTGTACGCCGTTTCCCAGCCCCAGGTCTGCGGCCGGCCGCCGCGCTTGAGCACGCGCTTGCGGTAGATGTCGGCGATCGCGTCGCCGTCGCCGCCGATGAGCGCCTTGGTCGCGCACATCTCGGCGCACAGCGGCAGCTTGCCCTCGGCGATGCGGTTCTTGCCGTATTTCTTCTGTTCCTCCGGCGAGCCGTCGGCCTCCGGGCCGCCGGCGCAGAAGGTGCACTTGTCCATCTTGCCGCGCACGCCGAAGGCCGAGGCCTGCGGGTACTGCGGCGCGCCGAACGGGCAGGCGTAGAAACAGTAGCCACAACCGATGCACAGATCCTTGTTGTGCAGCACGATGCCGTCCGGCGTGGTGTAGAAGCAATCGACCGGGCAAACCGCCGCGCACGGTGCGTCGGTGCAGTGCATGCACGCCACTGAAATGGACTTCTCGCCGGGCACACCGTCATCGAGCGTCACCACCCGCCGGCGGTTCACGCCCCACGGCACCTCGTGCTCGTTCTTGCAGGCGGTGACACAACCGTTGCACTCGATGCAGCGCTCGGCGTCGCACAGGAATTTCATTCTTGCCATGGCTTATCTCCTCTTACGCTGCCCGGATGCGGCACAGAGTGGTCTTGGTTTCCTGCATTTGCGTCACGGCGTCGTAGCCGTACGTGGTCACGGTATTGATCGCCTCGCCGAGCACGTAGGGATCGGACCCGGCCGGATACTTGGCGCGCAGGTCCTGGCCCTGGAAATGTCCACCGAAGTGAAACGGCGAGAACACCGTGCCGGCGGCCACGCGACGCGTGATCATCGCCTTCACCTTGATCTTGCCGCCTTCCGGCCCCTCGATCCACACCGTCTGGCCGTCGCGGATCTTGGCGTTGTTCGCATCCGCCGGGTTGATCTCGACGAACATGTGCTGTTGCAACTCGGCGAGCCATGGATTGGAGCGCGTCTCGTCGCCGCCGCCTTCGAATTCCGTCAGGCGTCCGCTGGTGAGGACCAGCGGGAACTCCTTGGAGTAATCCTTGGCCTGAATCGAGGCATAGCGCGTCGGCAGCCGGTAGTGCGCCTTCTTGTCGGGGTAGGTCGGATACTTGGCCACCAGGTCGTAGCGCGGGGTGTACAGCGGCTCGCGGTGCACCGGCACCGGGTCGGGCAGCTCCCAGGCCTTGGCGCGCGCCTTACCGTTGCCGAACGGCGCGCAATTGTGTTTGATCGCCACGCGGATAATCCCGCCCGACAAATCGGTCGCCCAACTCACGGCGTCCGGCTTGTCCGCGCCGATCTTCGTGATCGTCTCAAGCTCCTTGGCGGTGAGATCCTTGTCCCAACCGAGTTTCTTCAGGAGGCCGTAGGTGAACGCCGGGTAGCCGTCCTTGATCTCGGCGCCGGCGGAGTAACTGCCCTCGGCGAGCATGTTGACGCCGTCTTTCTCCACGCCCCAGTTGGCGCGGAAGTTGAGCCCACCCTTGGACACCGGTTTGCTGGTGTCGTACAGGTTCGGCGTACCGGGGTGCTTCAGTTGCGGCGTACCCCAGCACGGCCACGGTAATCCATAGTACTCGCCGTTGCAGGGACCGCCCTCGGCCTTGAGCGTGGTGCTGTTGAAGGTCCCCCAGTTCTGCTGGTGGAGCTTCAAGCGCTCCGGACTCTGGCCGCTGTAGCCGATGGTGAACGTGCCATTGTTGATCTCGCGCAGCGTGTCCTCGATGCTGGGCTCGTTTTTTACGACCCGGATGTTCTTGAACATCGGCTTCTCAAACCCGAGCTTCTTGGCCAGCAGATAGAGAATCTCCTGATCGGTCTTGGACTCGAACAACGGCTCGATCACCCGCTCGCGCCACTGCAACGAACGGTTCGAGGCGGTGACCGACCCGTAGGTCTCGAAGCAGGTGGTCGCCGGCAGCAGGTACACGCCGTCCTTGCGGTCGTGCATCACCGCCGAGACGGTCGGGAACGGATCGATAATGACCAGCGTGTCGAGCTTCTCGAATGCCTTCTTGTTGTTCGGCCCGCGCGACTGGCTGTTCGGCGCCATGCCGTTGAAGATCACCATCTTGAGCGGACTCTTCTGCGTGACGTTGGCCGGGTCTTCGAGCACTGCGTCCGCCCAGCGCGATACGGTAATACCGCTCATCTCCATGGGTTTGATCTTGCCGCCCTTGCCATCGTCGTACTCACCCTGGTCGAAGCGCGCCTTGAGATACTCGTACTCCACGCCCCACACCCGCGCCCAGTGCTTCCACGCGCCCTCGGCGATGCCGTAGTAGCCGGGCAGCGAGTGGCCGTTCGGGCCTACGTCGGTCGCGCCCTGCACGTTGTCGTGGCCGCGGTAGATGTTCGAGCCGCCGCCGGACTTGCCGACGTTGCCGAGCGCGAGCTGCAGGCAGTTGTACGAGCGCACGTTGGCGGTGCCGTGATGGTGCTGGGTGCCGCCCATGCACCACACCAGTGTGCCCGGGCGGTTCTTGGCCATGGTCTCGGCGACCTTGTAAATCTGTTCTTTTGGCGCGCCGGTGATATTGGCGACCACGTCGGGCGAGTAGTTTTTCACCACCGCGCGCACGTCGTTCATGCCATACACGCGCTGCTTGATATATTCCTTGTCTTCCCAGCCGTTCTCGAAGATATGCCAGAGCACGCCCCACATAAACGCGGTATCGGTGCCGGAACGAATGCGCACGTACAGATCGGCGTGCGCCGCGGTGCGCGTGAAGCGCGGATCGACCACGATTATCTTGGCGCCGTTCTCCTTGCCGCGCAGCACGTGCTGCATGGCCACGGGATGCGCTTCGGCGGCGTTGGAGCCGATGAACAGCATGGACTTGCTGTTGTGCTGGTCGTTATAGGAATTGGTCATGGCGCCGTAACCGAACGTCGCGGCGGTGCCGGCGACCGTGGTCGAGTGGCAAATGCGCGCCTGGTGGTCGCAGTTGTTAGAGCCCCAGAAGGCGAAAAACTTGCGTTGCAGATACGACTGCTCGTTGTTGTGCTTGGAGCCGCCGGTCATGAAGACCGCATCGGGTCCGTGTTTCTTGCGCAAGGCCAGCATCTTGTCGCCGACCTCGTTAATCGCCTGTTCCCAGCTAAGGCGCTTCCACTTGCCGTCTTCGAGCTTCATCGGGTACTTCGTGCGCCGCTCGCCGTGGCCGTGCTCGCGCACCGCCGCGCCCTTGGCGCAATGCGCGCCGAGGTTGAACGGATGATCGAACGCCGGCTCCTGGCCGACCCACACGCCGTTTTGCACCTCGGCGATGACTCCGCAGCCGACCGAGCAATGTCCGCAGACGGTACGCACGGTCTTGACCTCGGCCTTTGGATCGGCTGTCGGTTTGGCGGCGGCCTCGGACTTTTGCATCATCGAAAACGGCAAGCTCGCCGCGACCGCGGTCCCGCCGACGACCAGACCGGAACGGCGCAGGAACGCGCGCCGGTCCATGACCCCCGACAGCGAGGTCGCACCGGTCGCCTGGGTGGCGGCTGTGGTTTGCTTTTTGATCGGTTTCATCGTCGGTCTCCTCGGCTTGGATGGCGCGCGCGGGCAGCGGCTACAGGCTGGCCAGGCGGTAGTACTCGCGGATGTGATCGGTGACGTGATAGCCCTGCGCAGGCTCCGGGACCGGCACGACCGGCGCGGTTTTCGGTGCAGCCGTCGCGCGACCGGCGGTGGCGATCGTCGCCACTCCGGCCGTCGCCGTCACCAGGGCGGTTCGAAAGAATTCCCGGCGACCGGTACGGGTTGTCTTGCGTTGCTTGGTGCTCATGATAGTCTCCTCTCGTTACCGGCTATGCCGGCATCTCCAGATAGTTGCGCTCGACCTCTACAAACTGTTCGCCCAAAAGCCCTACGGCACGATAGAAGCGCGCCGATTTGGCGACACTCATATCGGCGAAGAATCGTCCCATCCACGGCGCCAGATGCTTGCGGAAGAAATCGCGCTGCTCGGCAAATGAAATCTCCGGGCTGCTTGCGATCAGCAGACTCATGGTCTCGCACAGAGCGGCCGCGTGGTCCTCCGGCTCGCGGGTCGCTTCCTGACGTTCGAAGCCGAGGCGCGCAAGATCGGTGCGCAATTCCGCAAGCGGTTTTTCCATCAAAAACCCGGTCAGGTACCACGAGCCATAGGGAAGCAACTCTCCCCGGCCGATCCCGATAAAAATGTCCTGGTACTCGTCGGCCAGGTCCGTGAGAACGGCCTGCGCCGCTGCCTGTTGCAACAACGCCCAGGCCGCCTTCATGTGCCCGTCGCCCGCGTCGAGCGCCTGCAAGGCATCAAGCAACTCCGCGCTCGGCGGCCGCACCAGCAATGCACCCATCAGGCGGTAAACCTGCGACCGCGCCCGATCCTCATCGCTGAGTGTCAACACGGAGACTGCAGTTGCCGGGACGGTCATGGTGTGAGGCTGTAACATGTACGGGAAGTTAGCAAGAAGCAGGCCACGGTCACGGGAGCGAAAAACGGAAGCGCGGGTGAAAGAACGCTACGCGTGTGGGTTCTGGCGGCGACGGCATGGACAAAATGTCTCAGCCACCGGGTTATCCTGCCGAGAGTGCTCAAACCCCGAGGTTGCCAGCCGAGCTTTTGGCCTTTGCCTGGAACACGTCGCGCACGCGGCAGTCGCCGCACATGTGCACGCGTTGCAGCGCCTCGGGTGTCTCGAACATCCAGTGCCCCTTCAGCTTCGCGGTCATCGTGTCCATCATTTTCCGGGTGGCGAAAGGTTTGCCACAACGGCTGCAACAGAACGGCGCGTCCTCGTTCAGCACGCGCTGCGAACGCCGTTTCGCCGGATCACAGAGATAGCGTGCGCTGAGTGTTATCGCATCCTCGGGGCAGGCGCTCTGGCACAGGCCGCATTGCACGCAATTCGCCTCGATGAAATTGAGCTGCGGGAGATCGCCGCCGTCGGCGAGCGCGCCGGCCGGACACACCGCCACGCAACCCATGCACAGGGTGCAGGCGGCACGATCCACGTGGGTCTCGCCAAACGGCGCGCCGGCCGGCAAAGCAATCTGCGCCTGCGGCGCGGGCGCGTGGTCATACAAGTGTTCGATCGCCAGACGCAAGACGGTGCGTTTTTCGTCCAGGCCGGCAAAGGTCGCCGGCGGCATGCTGTGCTCGCCGTCGTGCGCGTCGAAGGCCGGATCCACCCGGCCATCGATCAGGCGCAGGCGTTCGCCCCGATAACCCATGCCCGCCAGGATGGCGCGCGTATAAGAAAGCTGCGCTTCGATTTCCGCGCGCACCGAATTTGGCGTGATCGTCGTCGCGAGCAGCCATACCTCGGCGGCGCCGTAGGCGAGCGTCGCGAGCCACACGTCCATGCCCACCGCTCCGATCTCGGCGATCTCGACCGGCAGCACATTTTCCGCAAGCCGTGGCGCCAGCGTCGCGAGCCGCGCCCGGCCCGCCTCGGCGTCGTGAAACAACACCACCGGTTGCGCGCCGTCGCCGCTTCGATAGGTTTTGAGAAGTGTCGAGATCCTGGTGAGGTGGTCGGAAAGACGCGGGTAGACGTAGGTCATCGCGCCGGTCGGACAGGCGCTGGCGCAGGCCCCGGCGCCCTGGCAGAGATACGGATCGACCGCGATCTCGTCACCCATGGAAATAATGGCGTTCGCCGGACAGACATCCAGGCAGCGGGTGCAACCGGGCAGCCCGTTGCGGCTGTGGGCGCAGATCGCCGGGTCGTAGTGGAAGAATTTCGGTTTCTCGAACTCGCCAACCATGTCAGGCAGTTCCGCGAGCGTCTGTTCGAGGGCCGCGGCATCGCCCGGCGCGTAGTAACCGAATGGGTGCAGTTCCTGCTGCAGAAAGGACGGCGTCGTAAGATCGAGCACCAGATCGAACCCACCCGAACGCCCGAGCTTCTGCACGAGGTTCACGCCGCCGAGCGGCGGCGGGGCCGCCACAATCACGCTGAACTGCCCCATGTGACCGATGACCTGCAGCGGTTTTTCACGGACCACCGGGATCGTCGTGGAATGCCTGCCGTCGGTGCGCTGTGACGCAGTGTTCTCATCCGTCACGACAACCGTGCATGCCATGTGCGCCTGCAAGCGCTCGGCGGCGGCGAGCGCGCGCGCGGCCGGGCCGACAATCACGACGCTGCCTTTCGACAGGTAGGAAACAATCGATGTGGGCTGAGTCTCCACACCCGCTGCGGCCGCGAGCGCGGTGGCGCGCGCGCGGCCGTTTGGCGTGGCCGTAAGCAGTGCGGTGCCGATTTCGTTCATGGGCGTGGTCATTCTTCGGTTGTCGGCGAATCGGGATTGGCAGCCTGTTCTGCGCCGACGACCGGCGGAAAAACTGCTCCTGCGTTTCCCGCACTTCCGCCATCCATGGCGGTCGGCGGCGCCTCCTGTGCATTCGGCGACAGCGAGGCGCGCGCGGTTTTATCCGTATCCAGCAGGCGGAAAGACTGCTCCTGCGTTTGTCCCCGTAGGGACGGCTTCGCGCTCCGCACTTCCGCCATCCATGGCGGGCGCGCGGCGCGCGCCGCCAGTTTGAGCTCCTCGGCCTCGCGCTCCAGGGCCTCGCGCATTTCATGCGTGATGATGTTGCCGAGCGGCTCGTAGCCGTGACAATCGTAATACTCGCTATCGAGCGGACAACGGGTGTTGAACACCGGCAAATGAAACAACTTGCGTAACGCCTGGCGGCGCAGCGTCTCGCTCACGCCGGGCGACAAAAAACCCCTGAAGTCGGACTCCTCGGTCAAGCCTTCGATCAGCGGCATGTCCTTGTCGGTAAGCACCGGTGCCGGCGCGGGGGCAACGACACCCGCCACATTCGGGCTCGGCTCCTGGAGAATTTTCTCGTCGCTGCGTGCGGCCTGTTTGCGGCGCGACCAGCGCGTCACAAAACCTTCCTCCGCGGGCGCGGTTTCGCCGGGCGGAGTCGGATCAACCCGCGTCCTTGATCCCGTCGTCATGCTTGCGCCTCGGTTGCTTTTCTTCGGGGGAATAATGCTCAAGGACATGCCGCTCCAGCCAGACATACACCTCGGGCGGGATTGCCGCCGCCTGCACCTCGGCGCCCGCCTCGTGGTGCGCCATGGCATCTATGTAATCCGCGGTCACCAGAACCGGGCGAAGCTCGCCGTCGTCCAGGGTCTGGCAGACGACTTGCAGGCTCGGATTCTGGCCGATCAGATTGAAGTAATAGGCATCCGCGTCGGATTTTCGCAATTGAATGCGAAACCCGCTCCACAAGTATTGTTCGCCCTCCGGGCCCGAGCGAATCAACTGGCGCTCGTCAGCCGCGGCGGCGCTTGCCGGCACCACACCCAGCACCCGCCAGCGCTCCGTTATCCATCGATTGTTCTCGACCGGTTCGCGCGCGGTGACGACCGCCACCGCGAACCAATCTGGTGTCACATCGGTGCTTTCGGAGACGGAGAAGTTGTTAGCCATGCTGCCGGGAACGTACGCAAGTTATATACCAAACCGATAGGGCCGCGAAAATGGAGACTTGCCGGGAAAGTGGCCCCAGCTGCCGGCAGACCCATGTCCCAAAATAGCGCAGGCGTTCGGCGAGTGCGTCATTTTGACCCATGTCGGGTGGCAGGTTTTGCTGTCTTTGGCGAAAGCGCCGCCTGAGATCGGTTTGCGCGGCAAGGTATATTTTTTGCAACGTCAGCCCTGATTCACTTGCATATCCAGCCGATTAACGAGGTGAGCGTGACCGTTTCCGCACCATTGCCAGTGCACCTGATTGATCGCTTCGATCGCCACGTCAATTACGTGCGACTCTCGGTCACCGACCGCTGCGACTTCCGTTGCGTGTATTGCATGAGCGAAGACATGACATTTCTGCCGCGCGCGCAACTCCTGACCCTGGAGGAGCTGGCGCAACTGGCGCGCGCCTTCGTCGAGCTGGGCGTGACCAAGATCCGCCTGACCGGCGGCGAACCGCTGGTGCGCAAAAACCTGGCGTGGCTCGCACGCACAATCGGCGCGCTTCCCGGCCTGCACGAGCTGGCGCTGACCACCAACGGCTCGCAACTCGAGCGCCTGGCCGGCGAGCTCGCTGCCGCCAAGGTGAGCCGGATCAACATCAGCCTCGACAGTTTGAACCCGGAGCGCTTCCGGCAAATCACCCGCGTGGGCGATCTCGCCCAGGTGTTGCGCGGCATCGAGGCCGCGCGCCGCGCCGGCTTTCAGCGCCTCAAGCTCAACGCCGTCATCCTCAAAAACCGAAACCATGACGAAACCGCGGACCTGGTGCAGTTCGCCGTCGAGCGCGACATGGACATCAGCTTCATTGAGGAAATGCCACTCGGCGTCATCGGCGATCACGACCGCGCCGAGGCCTACTATTCGAGCGACCAGATCAAGCGCGACCTGGAATCGCGCTACACGCTGCTGCCTACAACCGAGACCACCGGGGGGCCGTCGCATTACTACCGCGTGGCCGGCACCGGCACCAGGGTCGGCTTCATTTCGCCGCACAGCCATAACTTCTGCGCGTCGTGCAACCGCGTGCGCGTGACCACCGAGGGCCGGCTGCTGTTATGCCTCGGGCAGGAACATTCGGCCGATCTGCGCCGCGTGCTGCGCAGCCATCCCGGCGATCTCGACCCGCTGAAGGACGCCATCGTGAACGCCATGCTCATCAAACCCAAGGGCCACGACTTCAACCTCAGCCAGGCGCCGACCATCCTGCGCCACATGAACGTGACCGGTGGCTGACATGACGACGCCGCTTTATCGCCCGCGCATGACCCAGGCGGGGCTCGCGCCCACCCATCCGGTGGTCGCGGTGGATGAATACGGCGAAACCCGCGACCTGCACATCGCCGGCGAACTTCCGTTGACCCTCAAGGTGGACGGGCGCGAAGTGGTCACCCTCATGACGCTCGGCACACACCCCGAGGAACTCGCGCTCGGCTACCTGCGCAACCAAATGCTGATCGAAGACATCGAGCACATCGCGTCGGTGGAAGTCGACTGGGAGCGCGGCGCGGTGGCGATCCAGACCACGCACGGCCAGGGCATCAGCGACTGGCAGGAAAAACTCGCGCATCGCACGGTCACGACCGGCTGTGGCCAGGGCACGGTCTTCAGCTGCACGCTCGATAAGCTCTACGACGTGCGCCTGCCGCAGGTGCGTCTGTCGCAGTCGCGCATCTACGCGCTGTTAAAGCGCTTGAGCGCCGACAACGCCATCTACCGCGCCGCCGGCGCGGTGCACGGCTGCGGCCTGTGCCAGGACACAGACGTTGTTATCTTCGTCGAAGACGTGGGCCGCCACAACGCCGCCGACGCCATCGCCGGGCGCATGTGGCTGGACCGCGTTCCCGGCGGCGACAAGATTTTTTACACCACCGGCCGGCTCACCTCGGAAATCGTGATGAAGGCCGCGCACATGGGCATCCCGGTGCTGCTGTCGCGCTCCGGCATCACCCACATGGGGCTGGAGCTCGCGCAGGAGCTCGGCATACTCATGATCGCGCGCGCCAAGGGCGAGCATTTTCTGGTTTACCACGGCGCCGATCGAATTGATTTCGATGCCCGCCCCGCGTCCCGGTCAACGACCGCCGGCCGGACGGAGAAGGCAAGGACGGAGGCACGATGAGCTCCATCGCCACCGACCCGGATTCGATCGCGGCCAAAACCGGACTCGCCGACCTGGACTCGCCTCGCGATGCCGCGCCGCGCTTCATGAGCGTGCGCCAGGTCGCCGAGTATCTCGATATACACGAAAAGAAGGTCTACGCGCTCGCCGCCGAGGGTCTGATCCCGGCCACCAAGGTCACCGGCAAATGGCTGTTCCCGCGCGATCTTGTCGATCAATGGCTGCACGAGACCAGTCACGGCGGCGTACTCGCCGACCGGCTGGTGGTCGCGGGCAGCGACGACCCGTTGCTGTACCGGGCGCTCACGCAGCTCGCCGTTGAGATCCAGGCGCGTGCGCTCGTGAGCCACGTCCACACCGGCACGCAGCTCGGGCTATCGTTGCTGGCGCGTCGGCGCGCCGACGTGTGTGCGATCCATTGGGGGCCAGCCGAGGAAAGCGATCATCGGCACGCGGCGATGGTCCGGCCCTATCCTCAGCATCGCGACTGGACGATCTTGCGTGCATTTTATCGCGAGCAGGGGCTGATCGTCGCGCCCGAGCAGCGCGGCAAGGACATGCATGAGTTATTCGCGCCCGACCTGCGCTGGGCGATGCGTCAGGAGGGCGCGGGCTCGCAGCGGTTTTTGCGCGAGACGCTGGCACAACGCGGCGTCGATCCCTCGAACCTGCGGGTGACGGCGCGCGCCCATTCGGAACGCGAGGCGGCCGCCATGATTGCGATGGCGCACGCCGACGTCGCCCCCGGCGTGCGCGCGGCCGCAGCCGAGTTCGGGCTTGAGTTTGTGCCGATCGGCTGGGAGGCGTACGACCTGGTGCTGTATCGGGGGGTATATTTTCGCACGCTCTTTCAACGCCTGCTCGAACATCTGCAGGGCGCGGAATGCCGCCGCTGGGCGCAACTGCTCGGCGGGTATGATTTTCGGGACAGCGGCAAGCTGATTGCGACCGGCTGAGCGGCCGGCGGCGACAAACCTCCACGACCGGTACGCCCATGCAGACACCGCGCATCGTGTCTCGGTCGGCGACATCGCCTTCTTCAAGACTCGCCCACCTGCAGAAATATTCAACGGTTTTCCCAAATCAAATGAGAGACTTCTGGCAATCCAGCGGCTACCCATTGCTCGAACGCAACGCCGATGGCTGGCTCACGGTAACCGACGACTTCCTGCGCGCCTATCTGCTGCGGCCGGAAATGCAGACCGTCGAAGAGTCGTGTAATAACGAGCACGCGCTGCACGCGGCTCTGCTCGACGATCCCTGTCTGTTCGTGCCGCCCGCGCACATAGCCGCTCTGGCCGATCCCGTCGCGCGTGAAAATTACGAACTCGTGCTCGCCTTCCGCGATCGGCTGGTGGCAAGCGGCACGCTTGAGCGTTGCTATATCGGGCTGTTCGGCGGCGAGCGTGTACCGGTACCGCCGCTGTTCGTGGACCAGCTGGCCCACGTCATTCTGCGCAATGTGCTCGACAGTATCGACGATCCTTTTCTGGCGCGCGCCGGCGAGTTGTTTTTCCGGCAGCAACGAGTGAGCCTGCTAAACGGCGCTGTCATGCTGGCCGACGCCGAGACCGTCGAAACCCATGCCGCCACGGGCGGCTTTGGCAACATCGGCCGGTTGCTGGCCGAGGCGCAGGTGCCGCTGGCGTCCGCGGGGCTTGCCGTGCTCAATGAGCATAACGCACAGAACTACTGGCAGAGCGATGAGCGCCACGATATGGTGCTGAATGTCACTCTCGGCCAACGCGGCCTGCACGCATTATGTCGCGTGCTCGAAGCATGGGTTGGCCACTTCCTTAAAACCGGGATCTCCGTCCAGCCGGTAGGCTCCATTCATGACGAGCGCTGGATGTGGCATCTGGGGCTCGACAGCGAAGCCACTGCGATTCTGAACGATCTCTATAATGACGCAGAGGTCGGCGCGGAACGCCGCAAGCGCATCCTGGCGCTTTTCCAGCTTGAATTTCAGGAGCCACGCCTGATGTTATCGAAAGTAGCCGGCCGGCCGGTGCATTTGGCCATGGCCATGACCAAAGAAAACAACCTGCGTCTCAAGCCCCAGAACCTGTTGGTTAATTTACCCTTGGCGACTTCGGCTTGATAGCTGAATTCCCGCTGTCCACCGACGAAAACGGCCTCCCGGTGGACTCCGGGTGGCCGTCCGTTCACACATTGCGGCTGCGGTCAGGCGTTGGAGGCCGGCCGCCGGCGCTCCCGCGCGCGCTGCGTTCGCGGGGCACTCGTACGCCCCTAAATAGCGCGTTGCCAGCGTACCTCTCCATGTCGCGGGGTAAGCCGCGCGCTTCATTGGATACGCTCCAAAAACCAGCTACAGTTGGCAGTAACGATTATCAATCACCGACGATACATCAGTGCACTGGGGGGGGGGGGGGGGGGCCATGAATAAGAAATGTTTGCGTTTAATCGGATTTTAACTCCTGGCGGGCGTCCGCGCGACAACCGCCTATGCCCCGCCCC
>CAYJBG010000037.1:0-13621 GCA_964368085.1 uncultured Acidiferrobacterales bacterium
GGCCGGAAAACTGCTCCTGCGTTTCCGGCACTTCCGCCATCCATGGCGGTCGGCGCGTCCGGCGCGGCCAGCAGGCTGCCGTGCAGCACCATCGCCTGGGCGGCGTATTCGACACCCGTGACGGCATGCAGGCGGCCGCCGCTGCGCAGCGGGTTGTCGGCGTCGCGGTGCGAGGTGGCGTGGCAAACGATGGACTCGCTGTCCCAGGCCGCGAGCCGCTCGAGCAAACACATGCGCCCGGCGTGCGGCAGGCGTGCGCAAATCGCGTCGCGGTTCATACCAGATCCACCGTCAAGCGCGGCACCTTGATGCGCGCACTGCTGCGCGCGAGATCGAGTTGGCGGTTCATGCCGGCGTCACCGTCAGGCGCAGCGCCTGACTGTGTACATACGCCACGAACAGTTCGGCTGCTTCGCGCCGCGCCAGCGCGGCGAGCAGCGGCAAGGCGCGCGCCGCCGGGTTGCCGGTGCGCAGACCGTCGAGGCCGGCATGGTCCATGCGCGACAATGCGTGCAGTGTCGGCTCAATGGCGACCGCGAGACGCGCCAGGCTGCGCCGGCTGCGCGCCGGCGCGAGCACCAGCGCCGCGCCGAACAGCGCGCTCATCGGCCGCACGCTGTGAAGCGGCTCGGGAAACGGCGCATCGTGCGCTACAAACAGCACGCTGCACCGTTCCGCGCCCACCTGCACGCCGGCCTCGACGAGGCCGGCGCCGAAGCTGGCATCGAAGCCGGAGAGACTGGTCGAGGGTGCATGCGACTGCACTGCCATGCACCAGTAACCGGCCGGCGCATTGGTGACCGAATTATGGAAGCGCGTGGGCGACACTTCGGGGATATCCTTCGCCACCTCCTCGCAGATATTGTGACTGATGGATCCGTCGCTTTCTGAGGTGGCGAACACGGTCCAGAGTTCCGCCGCATCGGCCTGCGCGTGCCGCACCGCCTCGCCGGCCACCTCGACCGCGAGGCGAATATGCTCGGTGGTGCGGCGGCGCACGTCCGCGGGCATCAACGCGGGCGCCAGTTTCGGCGGCTCGACCGGCGCATACGGTTGCCGGCCCGCGAGCACGCCGGCCGCCTGCTCCCAGCCGACCAGGCCGGGCGCGTAAATGCCAACGCCTTCGATCCAGAGCTCGATCATGCCTGCGCACCGAAGATCAAACTGCAGTTGCTGCCGCCGAAGCCGAAGGAGTTGCTGAGCACACGCTGCACCATCCCGGTCTGGTTCGCCAGCAATACCTTGCTGGTGAAGCTTGGATCGATGGTGCGCGTATTGAGGCAGCCGGGCATGAGCCCCTGCTGGATGCAAAGCGCCGAAATCACCGCCTCGGTAATGCCGGCGGCGCCGAGCGCGTGCCCGGTCCAGCCCTTGGTCGAGCTTGACGCCGTCTGCGTTCCGAACACGGTCGTCATCGCCTTGTCCTCCATCGAGTCGTTCGCGAGGCTCGCGGTGCCGTGCATGTTGATGTAGTCGATCGCCTTCGGTTCGAGCGCGGCACAGGCCAGTGCGCGGCGCATGGCCAGGGCCGCGCCCTCACCTTCCGGGTGTGGCGTGGACATGTGGTAGGCGTCGGAGCTTTCACCATAACCGAGCAACGCCACCCCGCTGTGGGAAGCGGCGCGTTCCGGGCGTTCGAGCAACGCGAAACCCGCCGCCTCGCCGATCGAGATGCCGCCGCGCTGCGCGTCGCACGGCCGGCACGGTTCGCGACCGACCAGATCGAGCGAGGCGAAACCATACAGGGTGTTCTGACACAGGGAATCCACGCCACCGACCACGGCCGCGTCGCACAGGCCCTGCGAGATCATGCGCCAGGCGCTGGCGAACACCTTGGCGCTCGACGAACAGGCGGTTGACAGCATGACGGCCGGGCCGTCGAGGTCGAGATAGCGGCGCACGAAGTCGGTGCTGGCATAGAGATTATGCGTGGCCGCAAAGCGGTAGTCGGCCGGGAGCGCGCCGGTTTGCGCATCGCGCTGCCGATAGGCGTGTTCGGTCTCAAGGATACCGGAGGTGCTGGTGCCGAGCAGCACCGCGATGCGGCGCGATCCGTATTTCTCGCGCGCCGCCGCGACAGCGGCGGCGAAGCCGTCCTGCTCGAGCGCCAGCTCGGCCAGGCGATTGTTGCGGCAGTCGAACTCCGCGAGCCGTTCGCACACCGTCATGTCGTCCAGCCCCGCGACCTCGCCGGTATAGGTTTCGATCCGGACGCTCTCGAAACGGCACGGCTGCAACCCGCTGCGCGCCGTCACCAGCGCCTCGGCCACCGCGGCAAGGCCACGGCCAAGGGCGTTCACCGCCGTGAAAGTGGTAAGAACGAGTGGTGTCACGTCGGGGATTCCTCGGGAGCCGCGCGCACCTTCAGGCGGCACGGCGCGCCACGATTCCGGGCGGCGACGACGCTTCCGCGGCCCAGAAGTCGTAAAAGTTGAACCAGTTGTAGGGCGCCAGCCGGCAATAATGTTCGAGGCGCTCGGCGTAGTGCCGCACGACCTGCTCCAGATCGGCATCGCGATGGCGGCGGTCGAGCACGATCTCCTCGGCGAACATCTCAAAGTGTTCTTGATAACGGTTACCGCCGAGGTACGGACAGGCAAACAGCACCACCGGAACCTTGAGGGCGCTCGCCACCAGAAACGGCCCGGCCGGGAATGCCGCCTCTTGCCCAAAGAACGGCACGCGGATCAACCGGTCGTTGGCCACAGCGCGGTCGCCGAGAATGCCGACCCACTCGCCGGCATCGAGCCTTTCCTTGGCGCGAATCAGCGAATCCACCTTGCCGATGGTGATGACCTTCATGCGTTGTTGTCCGCCGAGGCTTTCGATCACGGCGTTCATCTTGCGGGCGTTGTCCTCGTACATCAGCATGTTCACCTCGACGTGCACGCGCTCGTGGCCGACGTTGCGGGTCACGTCGAAGCTGCCGAAGTGCGCACCGAGTAGCAGGCAGCCGCGACGCTCCGCCACCAGCCGCCGGACCAGACCGAGATTCACGCCGGCGATGTCGAGCGCCAGCGGCCGGCCGGCGAGCACGAACCCGCGGTCGAGCAGCACCGAGGCGAAACTCAGGTGATGCCGGAATACCTCAAGCCAGGTTGCCGGCCGGCCGAACACACGCGAAAGATACTGGCGCGAGGCCACCCGGCCGGCGGGCGCGAACAGCATGTAATACAGACAAGTCGGATAGAGCAGCGCGCGGCTGGCGCGCCGCCCGAAGGCGAGTGCAAAGGCCATGAGCAGTTTCAAACCAAGCACCGAACCACGTTCGCGTTGTTTAACCCAGACGCCGCTCACGACTGAGCCTCGGTGTAACTCACGGTACCGTTGGCCAGCTTCTCGCCAGCGGCAACAATCTCGAACGCGGCCTGTCCGGGACGCCTGGCGACAAAACCAATCTCGAACTCGCGCTCCGGCAGGAGCGGCGCCAGAAATTTGACGGTTGGAAACCCGGTCACGCGCGTGGCGCATCCGGCGTGCCGCGACAGCGCGGTGGCCACGGCGTCCAGCAACACCACCCCCGGCACCACCGGAGACCCGGGGAAATGTCCGGGCAACGCTGGATGGCTGGCGGCGATTTTCATGGAGACTTTAAACCGTTTGTTGTTGCACAAACGAACGGCCGCGCCGGAACAGCCGCAGGCGCAGCCGGTGTACGGCGGCGAACGAGAACATGAGCCACATGCGCAGCTTGAGCCGGCGCAGGTTGCGTGGATCGTACAGGTCGGCGGCCAGCATGGTGGTGATCGCCGCCTTCAGGCCGAAAATATTCTTGGGGTAAAAAAACAGGTCCAGGAACGCCGGGTCGTACCAGCCCCTGATGAACTTGAAGAATATTTTCTGCGCACCACGGATGCGCTTCTCGTAGTCGGCGAACTGGTGCGCGGAGAAATCGTTTTCCCGGAAAGAGCGCAGGATGTCGCGCGCCACCAGTTGCGCCGACTTCATGGTGAGAAACACGCCGGACGAGAACACCGGATCGAGGAACGCACCGGCATCGCCGACCATCACATAACCGTCACCGGCGTAGCGATCCATGATGTATGAGAAATTGGCGATGGAACGCGCAGGAAACTTCTGGCGCGCGCCCTGCATGCGTCCGGCGACGTAGGCGGTATCTTCGATGGTCTTCAACAGAAACGCGTCGTTGATCGCCTCTTCGTGCCCGGCCACGGCGGCGTTCGATTCATCGTGCCGGCCGCGTTCGCCGGGCCGGCCGGCGGCGATCCGGTTGCGCAGCTTGAGATAGCCGTCGGTCACCACCATGCCGACGCTGGTGGTATCGCCCTTGAACGGGATCATCCAGAACCAGCCGTGCGGGAAGGCCACGATCTGGATGTCGCCCGCGCGCTCGCCCGGATCGCGCGCCACGCCCTCGAAGTGCGAGAAGAACGCGGTGCGGCTGTCGATGGGCGTCACCCGCTTGAGGCGCTGGCGGCTGCCGATGAAGGCCGCGCGACCCGAACAATCGGCCACCACCTTGCAGCGCACCGTAACCGAGCCGCTGCCGTCGTTGGCGTCGGCGCGCACGCCGACCGCCATGGATGGCGGAAGTGCCGAAAACGCAGGAGCAGTTTTCCGGCCGACCGCCATGGTTCCTTCGTATAACACTTCACGCACGGTCCAGGACATGTAGCTGTGCGCGCCGCTCTTCACGGCGTTATCGAGCAGCATCTGATCCAGTTCGGCGCGCTCCACTTCGTAGCAATACGGGTATTTGTTGTTGAAGGCGTTGGCGAACGGGTAGCGCGACTGGCGCGCACCCCAGCGGTCGGAGAAATTGGCGGCGTACTTGCGGATGAAGCGTTTCTCCATTTCCGCCTCCACGCCCAACTCGCGGAACAACTGCATGTTGAGCGGCAACAGCGATTCGCCGATACGAAAACGCGGAAAGGTCTCGCGCTCGAAGATTACGACTTTCTTGCCCTCGCGCGCCAGATAAGTGGCCAGGGCGCTGCCCGCCGGACCGGCGCCGATAATGGCGACATCGGCTTCAACAGTGGTCGGGGCAGGTGCGGACGGATTCGAAGCGACTGGCATGGGGACTCCAATTCTCAAGGTGCCTGCGCCCACCGGCTGGCGGCACAGGATCGCACAATCTGTCCGGCATTATCGGGAAATCCCGGAGACGCGGCAAGCGAACACTGCACCCGGTACGAGCGGCGGGCATTCCTGTTATCATTTGCGCTCCGAACGCCCAGGATTTCCTTGCTCGCTCCGTCCGTGAACACCGCACCCCTGATTGAAATCGCCGACCTCAGCAAGGTCTACCGCGGCGGCCAGCGTCCGGCGCTGGATGGACTCGCGCTCACGATCCGGCGCGGCGCATTCTTCGGGCTGCTCGGGCCGAACGGCGCCGGCAAAAGCACGCTGATCTCGGTTCTCTGCGGCCTGCTCGCGCCCACGCGCGGCACGGTGCGCGTGTTCGGTACGGACGTGCAGGCCGACGCGGCGCGCGTGAAATCGGCCATCGGCCTGGTGCCCCAGGACTTGGCGCTTTACCCGACGCTCACGGCACGCGAGAATCTTTCCTTCTTCGGACGCATGCAGGGCCTGAGCGGCGCGCGTCTCAAGGAGCGCGTGGCCGCCTGCCTCGCCATCGCGCGCCTCGAGGATCTGGCCGACCGGCGCGTCGATACCTACTCCGGTGGACTCAAGCGCCGCCTGAATCTGGTGGTCGGGCTCATTCACGAGCCGCAATTGCTGATCCTGGACGAACCGACCGTGGGCATCGACCCGCAGTCGCGCAACTTTATCCACGAGAGTTTGCGCATCCTGCATCGGACCGGCATGACCATCCTCTACACCACCCACTACATGGAAGAGGCCGAAAGCCTGTGCGACGACATCGCCATCATCGACCACGGCAGGATTCTGGCGCGCGGCACGGTGCCGGAACTGCTGCGCACGCACCGCGCGGGCACGATCGTCGCGCAACTGGAAACGGATCTGCCGGACGCGGTAATGCAACAACTGCGCGCGCTGCCGCCGGTGCGCAGCGGCCGGTTCGCGGCGCGTTCCTTTGAAATCGAAAGCGACGCCCCGGATGCGGCGCTCGCGGCCATTGCCGAAACCCTGCGCGGCGCGCGCCTGCCGCTGGTCTCGCTCAGCCTCGGCGCGATGAACCTCGAACAGGTGTTTCTGGCGCTGACCGGCACCCGGCTGCGCGACTGAGAAAAATATGATTATTTGCCGCAAAGACGCAAAGGACGCAAAGAAAAACATGAACTTTTATCGAGAAAACTTTGCGTCCTTTGCGTCTTTGCGGCAGGTTTTGTTTAATTTTCTAGGAATTATTTAGAACTTTCCCGATGATCGTGTTCCATCAACTGCTCGCCGCCATTGTCAAAGAAACGCGCCTCATCGTGCGCGACTGGCACGCGCTCGTGGTGCTGTTTGTCATGCCGGTGGCGTTCGTCACCATCATGTCGCTGGCGCTGCGCGATGCCTTCGGCGAACACGCCGGCGTGACCTTCAGCGTGCTGATCGTTGACCAGGATGGAAAACTGGTCGGCGAAAAACTGCGCGAAGCGTTCACGAAAGACAGGCACTTCCGCGTTGTACCGGCGACCGCCCCATTCCCGGACGCGCCGCAGGTCGAGGCCATGCTCACCGCCGGGCGATACAAATTCGCGCTGCTCATTCCCGCCAAGGCCACCGAGCAGGCGCGCCGGCGCGCGCTCGATAAAGTCAACGCCGGCGGCCGCACGCGCGGCGACACGCCGTCCGTCAGCGTGCATCTGCTGGCCGATCCCACCTTGCGCGCCGACCACCGCAGCATGGTGGTGGCGTACACCAACGGCGCGCTGCGCGCGGTCGAATCGCAACTCATCGCCGAACGCATCGCCGAGCTGGCGCGCACGCCCTTTGGAACCTCGGCGGTGTCGGCGCCGAAACTGGCGGCGCCGCGGCTGTTCGCCGAGGTCGGCGATCCGCTCGACGCCGCCGGCGCACGCAAGACTCCCTATCCCACCTCGGTACAGCAAAACGCACCGGGCTGGACCCTGCTCGCCATGTTCTTCCTTGCCATCCCGCTGTCGGTGACGATCATCAAGGAACGCGCGCAGGGCAGCCTGCTGCGTCTTCAATCCATGCCAGTGCCGACCTGGGTGCTGTTTGGCGGCAAGATTGCGCCCTACCTCGTGATCAATCAGCTCCAGCTGGCGCTAATCCTGACGGTCGGCGTGTGGGGCCTGCCGCTGCTCGGCGGCGACCGCCTGGAGCTCGGCGACGCGCCGGGTGCAATTGCCCTGTTGAGCGTGAGCGCGAGCCTCGCGGCCATCGGTTTTGCACTGCTCATCGCCACCTTCGCGCGCACCCCGGAACAGGCCACGACCTTCAGCGCCACCACGGTGCTGATCCTCGCCGCGCTCGGCGGCATCATGGTGCCGAAAATGATCATGCCGCCCGCCATGCAGCAACTCGCCGCGCTGACGCCGTTTTCCTGGGGACTCGACGGTTTTCTCGATATTTTCATTCGCGGCGGCGGGGTGCGCGAGGTGTTGCCAGAAGCCGGGCGGCTGCTCGGCTTCGGCGTTGCCTGCTTCGCCCTCGCCATCGCGCGCTTCAACAGGCAGTTGCGCCACAACTGAAGATTACCTTGAACGTAGAATCGAGAAACCCATGACGACTGGTTCCCAGGACAACGCCTTCAAACTTGAACTCAAGAAGTTGATCGTCGCCGCCTGCAACCGCGACATTGCGCCCGAATCCATCGGCGACACGGACACGCTCATCGGCTCAAGCTCGACGATCGGTCTTGATTCGCTCGACGTGCTGCAACTGAACGTGGCTATCGCGCAACACTTCGGTGTGCGCATCGACGACGGCAAGCACGCGCGGCGCGTCATGAAGTCGGTCAACGCCTTGGCCGATTTTCTGCGCCCCGGCTGACACCGGCATGGCGGCAATCCGCATCCGCGGCCTGGGGCTGGTGTCGTCCTACGGCATCGGTGTCGCCCGCGCCGTCGAAGGCATGCGGGCGGGACGCACGGGCATCACACCGCTTACTCTGTTTTCCCTGCCTTTTCAGGATCGGATTCAGGTTAATCAATTCGACCACGCGCCGTTTCCACCGGGCGCGGCCTGCACCACGACGATAGTCGAAACCGCGATTCAAGAGGCATTGGCCGAAGCGCAATTCGATAACACCGGCCTGCGCGACGCCGCGCTCGTCCTCGGTACCAGCAGTTTTCTGTTCGCGGGTGAAGCCGATTACCGGCACACACTGGCCACCACCGGCCAGGCGGTCATGCCGCCGCTCGAGCCGCCGGGGCAGGTAGCGCTGCGCGTCGCCCGTGATCTCGGCATCGATGGTCCGGTGCTGACGCTCACCACCGCCTGCTCGTCGAGCGCCAACGCCCTGCTGGTGGCGACCGGCCTGCTGCGGCGCGGTGAGGTGCGGCGGGCGCTGGTGATCGGCGTCGAAGGCCTGAGCGTCGCCGCCCTGTCCGGTTTCCATTCGCTCATGCTGCTCGACCCGCAGGGTTGCCGGCCCTTCGATGCACAGCGCAGCGGCCTGCAGATCGGCGAAGCCGTGGGCGCGGTGCTGCTGGAAACGGACGACGCGGCGCATGGCGGTGACTTTCTACTCGGCGGCGCCAACCTGTGCGATATCCATCACACCACCAGCGCCTCGCCGGACGGCAGCACCATGCGCGCCACCATGGAAATGGCGCTCGTCGATGCCGGTCTTGAACCGGCCGATGTAAGCTTAATCAAGGCGCACGGTACCGGCAGCCTCGACAATGACACCGCCGAAGCCGCGGCCATGCGCGCGTTGTTCGGCGCGGATCTCCCGCCGTTCACCGGCATCAAGCGTTATCTCGGCCACACTCTCGGCGCCTGCGGCGCGGTCGAACTCGCCGCCTTGCTCGGTTGCCTGCGCGCGGGCTTCGTGCCACCGACCGCCGGATTCACCCAGCCCGATGCGGCGTTGCGGATTGCACCGCTCACCGAAGCCCGGCCGGCGCCCGCGGGGCCGGTGATGCTCAACTTCTTCGGCTTCGGCGGCAACTACGCCTCGCTCCTGATAGCGCATGCCTAGGCCCGTCTACATCCACGCCGCCGCCGCACTCGGCCCGCACGGCGATATCACCCGGATGGAACGCCGCGCGCTCAACGGCGATCCGCCGCCGCTCGAACTGAAGGAGCGGGTAAAAGAAATCGTGGGCGTACCTTTGCGCCAGGCCTCGCATCTGGTGGAGCTCGCCGCCGTCGGCTCGCAGCTTTGCCTCAAGCGCCTGCCCTATCCGGCGCCGGAGAATACCGCCGTGTACCTGGGCACCGGACTCGCCGAAGTACGAAAGAATGAAGCGGTTTTCCGGCAGGTGATGCCACCCGGCCCGGGACTCGCCTCGCCGTTCGATTTCATCAATGCCGCAAACAATATGGCGGCGTTCTATGTCGCCAAGCTCGGCAACTTCCGCGCGCGCAATCTGACTGTCACGCAGGAAGAATTCTCCTTCGAGTGGGCGCTGCACCTGGCGGCGGCCGATCTGCGCGCTGGCGAATATCGTCAGGTGCTCATCGGCGGCGTGGACGAAAATTCCCACCCGCGCATCGGCCACCTGCGGCGCATCGCCTTGCGCGACGACCAGCCGATGGGCGAAGGCAGCGGCTGGCTGGTGCTGTCGGCGGCCGCCGAGCGGGCCTGCGGTGAATTGATTGAGGTGAAACATGTGGCGCGCGGCACGGAACCGGTGCAGACACTGCGCGATGCCGTACGCATCTGGCGGCGTCCCGAGGAACCGCTGACACTGTTGCCGGGTTTGCGCATCGAGGCGGCGGAGGTCGAACAACTGGCAGCGGCGCTGCCAGGCCTGCGGGTACAGGACTACCTCGGTTTCTGCGGCGGTTATCACACCGCCGCGGCCTTCGGCATCGCGGCGCTTTTCGATGCTCCGGCGGCGCCCGGACTCTTCCTGCACCTCAACCGTGACAGCAGTGGACGAACCATGCTCTGCGCGGTGCGCGTCTTTCAACCCTGATCCACTCTGCGTAATTCAAGCGCTAGTCTGGTATATTCCTCCTGATGATTGAAAACCAGCCGCGCGAGCCTGCCTCGTCCCTGTCGCCGCACCCGCCGCTCGCCGACTACTACGCCACGGCCGAGAAGCGGCGCGGTTTCGTGCGCGATATTTTCAACCACACCGCCCCGGATTACGATCGCGTCGAGCGCGTCATGGCGTTCGGCTCCGGCCCCTGGTACCGGCGCTGGGCATTGGTGCGCGCGGGCCTGAAACCCGGCATGCGCGTGCTGGACGTGGCCATGGGCACCGGCCTGGTGGCGCGCGAGGCCATGGCGATCGTGGGTGGCGCGGGTCAGGTTATCGGACTCGACCCGAGCATCGGCATGGTGAGCGAAGCGAAGCGCACACTGGCGCTCTCCGTGGTCCTGGGACGCGGTGAATTGCTTCCGCTGCAGGCGCAGACCTTCAATTTCCTGAGCATGGGCTACGCATTGCGGCACGTGAGCGACATTGACGCCGCGGTGCGTGAATACTTCCGCGTTCTGAAACCCGGCGGGCGCGTGTGTCTGCTCGAAATCACCCGCCCGCGCGGTCGCTTGGCGCTGCTGCTGCTGCGCGTGTACATGAAAGGCCTGGTGCCGTTGATCACGCGTCTGGTGGCGCGTCACGCCGAGACGACGCGGCTCATGCAGTACTACTGGGACACGATTGCGACATGCGTGCCGCCCGAGACTATCCTCGCGGCGCTGACGCGCGCCGGCTTCAAGAATGTGCGCCGCGACACCGATCTCGGTATTTTTTCGGCGTACGTCGGGGGCAAACCGGCTAGTAAATAGTCTCTGGGAAATTACGCAAAGAGCTGTTGGCGGGCAGAATCAGACCGCGCTCTTAAGGCGGGTGAAAATTTCCTGCTCGCGGTCCGCGCACTCCCGAAGAATCGTCGCGAGCTGCGCATACGTCCCGCTGTCATCCCGTTTGTTTTTCACGAGTTGCGCGCCGTGCACGGCAAAATCGCGCCAGCGGTCGCCGGTGGCGGTGAGATCGCGCGCCGCTTCAGCAAGCGCCGGCACCTTGAGCAGGTCGGCGGCTTCCTGCAAAAACGCCGCATACATGAAGCGGAAGCCGGCGCCGCCAGTGCCGATTTCCTCCTGCATGCGCACCACGCTGCTGACCCACTTGCGCGCCTCTTCGGCGCCGAGTTTTTCCGGCCAGCGTTCCAGCTTGGCCGCCAGCGAGCGGATGCCGCGCACGCCGAAAAATGGCACGGGCATGCCGGTCATGCGCTTGGCCGTATGGCGAATCGCGTCGCGCGCGGCGGCTTTCAGGTCCGGGTCGGCGGGGACGTATTCCGGATAATACGCGAGCCCGCGCGGCGCGAACGGCCCCTTGGCGAAGCGCGCACGGCGCAGGTCCCCGGCCAGGCAGGTCACCGCGGTCTCGATCACCGGGTCACTGACCAGATAATCCTCGCCCTGCTTGCCGAAGGCGACGATGTTGTGGCCATTGAAATGGAATCGCATGTCGACGGGAAAGTACGACAGCCAATAGATACCGGTCTGCAACCCGACCGGCTGGCCCTGGGCGAGAAAATCGTCGAGCGCACGCATGGCCGGCTCGACGCTGCGATATCGGTGCTGGCGCCAGCGCACACCGAGACGCTTTTCCATGTTCTTGATAATGACGCGCGGCGCGTCGCGATAGCTGGTGAGCGGAATGCCGCCCATTTTCACGAACGACAGGTGCAGGAAAAAAAGGCCGCCGCCGATCCCGAACACCATGGGCTCGCTCAGGTTCAGACCCTGGTGGCGCAGCAGCGCGGCGACCGTGCCGCTTTCGCAGTGTGCGGCATGCTGGTGTTCAAAGCCGCGCATACGCGTCTCCCTCTGGAACGCCGCGCAGCGCGTCGGCTGACAGATTCAGGGCCTCGGCATAACGCTGCAGCAGCGCCTCCGGCAGGCGCGCGAAGGGTCCCGGTCGCAGGTGCCACCGAATGCGCAGGCGCGAGACGCCGGAATAGGCGGACAGCATCGCCGCATCCATCTGGCGCCGGGCCATGTGGTAGCCAAGCGGACTCATTTTACCGGCACGAACCTGGGCCAGCGCCGCGACAATGGCCTGGCGCACCTCATCGTTAGCCTGACTGTTGACGACTTTCTCCACTTCCCAGCCGATCGAGCCGACCACGACGTAACGACCCTGTTCGTCGAGTGCGTAACAGGCGCGCTGATGTCCTTCGAGCATGGACTCCTCTTGTGGCACGTCCGCTTTCTTCATGGGCGCCTGTTACACCACGGTCAGGTGCATGTAGCAGAAAATGAAGCGCGCGCTCTCCGGAATGGCGCACAACAGCTTGTCGCCGGCCTTCAGCCGGCCGGAATACAGCAACTCCTCCATAATCAGATACATCGAAGCCGAACCGATATTGCCGACGCGCGGCAGGTTCGTGAACCAGCGCGCGTAGGGAATGGTGAAGCCATTCATCGCCATGCGATCGTGCAGCCGGGTGCGGAAATACTCCGAGGAATAATGCGGCAGGAACCAGGTGATGTCCTCCGGCTTCAACCGGCGTCGCCGTGCGATCGACATGAACGCACGGTCGACCCAGGCCGTGACCACGTTTTCACTCAGGAAGCGCGCGTCCTGTTTGAACGCAAAAAATCCCTGGCGGATGATGTCGAGCGGATCCTCGACCTCGTGCGGATACTGCATGCTGCCGTCCGGGCGTTTGTTGCCGCCGCAATGCATGCACACCGGCATGTCGCCGGCCAGCGAGACGAGGTCGATCCAGTCGATGCGCAGCGACAGCCGGTCCGGATTGGGTTGCGGCTTGACCAGGACGGCGCCGGCGCCGTCCGACAGCATCCAGCGCAGGAAATCTTTTTCGAAAGCGATCTCCGGTCGTTTTTCGAGATCGGCCGCCAGGCTTTCCAGCTCCGGCTCGAAGTTGCGGGCGCGCATGTAGCGCGACGAAAGTTCGGAGCCGGTACAGATGGCGTGGCTGTGCTCGCCGGCGCGCACGTTGAGCATGGCATAACGCAGCGCCGACATGGACGAAGTACACACCGCCGCCGCGGTGTGTACTTCGCACGGCGGGGTCGCCAGCTCGCCGTGCACCATGTGTCCGTGGGAGGGCTGCACCAAATCCGCACAGGTAGTGCCGGTGCACAGACATTCCAGAAGATTGAGATCGAAATTGGCCTTCTTGGCCAACGCGCGCACCGCTTCGGCGGCCAGTTGGGCGCCGGTGTGGGTGTAGCGGCCGGTGGCGGGATCGAGGGCGTAGTGGCGGGTCTTGATGCCATTGTTGCGCAACACAATCGCACGCGAGCGCGACGGCTTGCCGCCCACCATGCCGAGCACTTCTTCGATTCCGTCGTTGTCGACCGGTGCGTTCGGCAGGAAGCTGGCGATGTCGGTGATGTAGGCCTGCTTTGTCATGTCTATCTGCTTATACCTATGTATGGCCGCCCACCTTGGTCCACGGGAACGGCTCTAAGTTAATGAAGCCCTGTGCTGTACAGGGACGTACGAATGCCGGTCGCTCTCGGCTTCCTGCCTCTCGCGACACTTGCACATCCGTGTGCGTCGCGAGCGACGGAAAAACTGCTCCTGCGTTTGTCCAGTGAAGGAAGCCTCATTCACTGACGGCT
>CAYJBG010000038.1:0-13207 GCA_964368085.1 uncultured Acidiferrobacterales bacterium
TCCGCGAACGTCATATCGCGGCCGACAACGAAACCACCTGCGATCTCGCCGAGCAGGCCGCGCGCCACGCGATCGAGGCCGCGGGTCTGGCCACCGGCGACATCGATCTCATCATCGTCGCCACCACCACGCCCGATCGTATTTTCCCCAGCACTGCCTGCCTGCTGCAGGAACGGCTCGATATCCACGGCTGTGCGGCCTTCGATGTGCAGGCGGTGTGCACCGGGTTCGTGTACGCACTCGGCATCGCCGACAAATTTGTCCGCAGCGGCAGCGCAAAACATGCGCTCGTGGTCGGGGCCGAAACCCTGTCGCGCATTATCGACTGGACCGACCGTGGCACCTGCGTGCTGTTCGGTGACGGCGCCGGCGCGGTGGTGGTCAGCGCCGACTCCAAGCCAGGCATCATTAATTCGTACCTGCACGCCGATGGCCAGTACAAGGAATTACTGACGGTACCGGCCGGTATTTCCCAAGGTTACGACAAAGTGCGGAACAACAAGGCGTTCATGCAGATGCAGGGCAACGAGGTGTTCAAGGTCGCGGTCAATACCCTCGGCCGCATCGTTGACGAAACACTTGAGAAGAACAACCTGAAGAAAACCGATATCGACTGGCTCGTGCCACACCAGGCCAACATGCGCATCATCAACGCCACGGCCAGGAAACTCGACATGTCGATGGATCGCGTGGTCGTGACCGTGGACCGGCACGGCAACACCTCGGCGGCCTCCATTCCGCTCGCCTTCGACGAGGCGGTGCGCGACGGGCGCATCCAGCGCGGCGACACCGTGCTCATGGAGGCGTTCGGCGGCGGCTTTACCTGGGGCTCGGTGCTGTTGAAATATTAAATAAACAGGCAATGCAGCCACAGATGAACACAGATATAAATCAATTGCGGTTTTTTAATCTGATTCTATCTGTGTTCATCTGTGGCTAAAAATAATACAAAATCATGACACTCGCATTCGTTTTTCCCGGTCAGGGCTCACAGTCGATTGGCATGCTGGACGCGCTTGCCGACGCCTATCCCATTGTGAAGGAAACTTTCGCCGAGGCATCCGCGGCGCTCGGCTACGACCTGTGGGCGATTGTGGCCAGCGGACCGGAAGACAAACTCAACCAGACCGAGGTCACCCAGCCGGCCATGCTCGCCGCCGGGGTCGCGGTGTGGCGTGTCTGGCGGGCCGAGAACGGCCCGCTGCCGGTGGTCATGGCCGGACACAGTCTCGGCGAGTTCACCGCACTCTATGCAGCCTCGGCTATCGATTTCAAGGATGCCGTGAAGTTGGTCGCCGACCGCGGCCGCTTCATGCAGGAGGCGGTACCGATCGGGCAGGGCGGCATGGCGGCGATCCTCGGTCTTGACGACGCGCAGGTGCAGGCGCTGTGCGCACAGGCGGCGCAGGGCGAGGTGCTGTCGGCGGTGAACTTCAACTCGCCCGGACAGGTGGTGATTGCCGGCGCCGCCATGGCCGTGGCGCGCGCCGTGGAACAGGCCAGGGGTGCGGGCGCCAAGCTTGCCAAGCTGTTGCCGGTGAGCGTGCCGTCGCATAGCGCACTCATGCATCCGGCCGCCGAACGCATGCGCGCGCGCCTGAAGCAAATGAAAATCGAGGCGCCACGCATCCCGGTGCTGCATAACGCGCACCTGAGGACCGAGAGTGACGCCGATGCGATCCGCGACGCGCTGGTGCGCCAGGTGGAGTCTCCGGTGCGCTGGGTCGAAACCATTCAGGCAATGGCCGCCGACGGCGTCGACAACTTGATAGAATGCGGACCGGGCAGGGTGCTCACCGGCCTTAACAAGCGCATCGACAAACAGATCCAGACCTTGCCGGTCTACGATCCGGAAACCCTGCGTCGGGCGCGCGCCGCGCTTGGCGCCTGAATGAGAGAAATTAATATGGCTTTTTTTGTGGCGAAAAAACTGCTCCTGCGTTTGTCCCCGTGGGGACGGCTTCGCGCTCCGCACTTCTGCCCTCCATGGATGGAGAAATGCCGCGAGAGGGCAGGAGCCCGTAGCGGCCGCCATCCATGGCGGTCGCAAGCTGGCTTTCTATAAATCATGCCCGCGAAGGAACTGGATAACGAAATTGCGCTGGTCACCGGCGCCAGCCGTGGCATCGGCCTGGCCATCGCCCTGGAGCTTGGCCGCCAGGGCGCGGCTGTGATTGGCACTGCGACCTCGAACGACGGCGCCGATAAGATCAGCGACGTTCTGCAGGCTGAAGGCATCAAGGGCCGGGGTCTGGTGCTGAATGTCACCGACCAGGGTTCGATCGACAGCGCACTCACCGAAATCCAGAACGCCTGGGGCGCACCCACCATTCTCGTGAACAACGCCGGTATCCTGCGCGACAACTTGCTGATGCGCATGAAGGACGAGGAGTGGGACGCGATCATCGATACCAATCTCACTTCCATCTTCCGCATGAGCAAGGCGGTGGTGCGTGGCATGACCAAGGCGCGCAAGGGCCGTATTATCAGCATCAGCTCGCTTGTCGGCACCAGCGGCAACGCCGGACAGTGCAACTACGCGGCCGCCAAGGCCGGTATTATCGGCTTCACCAAATCGTTGGCGCGCGAGATCGGATCGCGCAACATCACCGTGAATGCTGTGGCGCCGGGTTTTATCGATACCGACATGGCGCGGACGCTGACCGAAGCGCAGCGTGCCACCGTCCTCGCCCAGATTCCGCTCGGGCGCTTCGGTAAGGTCGAGGATGTCGCGCACGCCGTGGCATTTTTGGCCTCGCCGCGCGCCGCCTACATCACCGGCGCGACCCTGCATATAAACGGCGGTATGTACATGAGTTAACGGGTGGTGCCCTGTCTTGAAAAACCATATATTAACCAGACATTGTGCGGGTAGACTTGGAACCCTGAATCGTGTTTACTATGCGGCCTCGCCAGACCGAGAGGTCGAAGCGCTGGCTAATTTTGGAGGAAAATGAGACATGAGCGGTATTGAAGAACGCGTCGTCAAGATCGTCGCCGAGCAACTGGGCGTGAACGATACCGAAGTAACCAAGGCTGCCTCATTCGTCACCGACCTGGGCGCCGATTCCCTCGACACCGTCGAACTGGTGATGGCGCTGGAAGAGGAATTCGACTGCGAGATCCCGGACGAAGAGGCCGAGAAGATCACTACCGTGCAGCAGGCCATCGACTACATCAACGCGCACCAGAAGTAATCGGCATTCTGTACCGCAAGGGCCGCCAGCCACCGCGTGGCGGCGGCCCTTGGTTATCTCCAGGGATGGAGTGTATGCCGCGTGAGCGCAGGACGCGCGGAGCGGCTATCTCCAGGGATGGAGTGTATGCCGCGTGCGCGGCGGAAAAAAACTGCTCCTGCGTTTGGCCCCGTAGGGACGGCTTCGCGCTCCGCACTTCTGCCCTCCATGGATGGAGTAATGCCGCGAGAGGGCAGGAGCCCGAAGCGGTCGCCATCCATGGCGGTCGGCCGGAAAATCGCTCCTGCGTTTTCGGCACTTCCATCATCCATGGCGGTCGCAGGACGCGCGGAGCGGCTTTCCGCACCGGTCCTCGCCGCGCGACGCGCCGCACTTCCAACACGAGGATTTCTGCTTGGACAAACGACGTGTGGTCATTACCGGAATGGGGATCGTTTCGCCCATCGGTCTCGATCTCGCCGAGAACTGGCGGAACATCCTGGCCGGCAAGAGCGGTATCGCGTCGATCACCCAGTTCGACGCCACCGGTTTCCCGTCGACCATTGCCGGTGAGGTAAGGGGTTTCGACCCGATCCAGTACATCTCGGAGAAGGAAGCGCGTCGCATGGATCGTTTCATCCATCTCGGCATGGCGGCCGGCATCCAGGCGGTGCGCGATTCCGGTCTTGAAGTCACTGAGGCGAACGCCGAACGCATCGGCGTACATATCGGTTCCGGTATCGGCGGCCTTAACACCATCGAGAGCGGCACGCGCACCATTCTGGAAAAGGGTCCGCGCCGCATCTCGCCGTTCTACATCCCGATGAGCATTATCAACATGGTCTCCGGGAACTTGTCGATTTTGTATGGCATGAAGGGACCGAACCTGGCCATGGTCACGGCCTGCACCACCGCCACCCACGCGATCGGCGATGCCGGGCGACTCATCGAATACGGCGATGCCGACGTGATGGTGGCGGGCGGCACCGAGTCCACGGTGACACCCACCGGCATGGCCGGATTCGGCAATGCCAGGGCGCTGTCCACGCGCAATGACGATCCGGCGACCGCGAGTCGTCCGTGGGACAGGGATCGCGACGGTTTCGTGCTTGGCGAGGGCGCCGGCGTCGTGGTGCTCGAGGAATACGAACATGCGAAAAAGCGCGGCGCGCGCATCTACTGCGAACTCAGCGGCTTCGGCATGAGCGGCGACGCCTACCACATGACCAGCCCCTCCGCGGGCGGCGAGGGTGCGGCGCGTTGCATGCGCAACGCCTTGCGCAATGCCGGTATCAATCCGCAACAGGTGCACTACGTCAACGCTCACGGTACTTCTACACCGCAGGGTGACAAGGCCGAAACCCTGGCGGCGAAAGCGACATTTGGCGGCCACGTGCACAAGCTGGCGATGAGCTCGACCAAATCCATGACCGGACATCTGCTCGGCGCCGCCGGCGGCGTCGAGGCGATCTACACCGCGCTCGCGATCCATCATCAGATCGCGCCACCGACCATCAATCTGTTCACGCCCGATCCGGAATGCGATCTGGATTACGTTCCGAACACGCCGCGTCCGATGAAAATCGACGTGGCCTTGTCCAACTCCTTCGGATTCGGCGGCACCAACGGCACGCTGGTGTTGCGCCGCCTGGTGTGAGCGCATCCAGGCTGGCGGGCGGCACGGCGGCGGCCTGTGTTTGGCGGTCGGTCGATGGCTTTCCCGATTTGGCTCGCCTGCACCGTCACGCACCACAGCGCTATCCGCATCTTCTCGAGAGCGTCGCGCACGGTCCGCCGCAGGCGCGTTACGATATTCTTTTCGCTTTCCCCGGCAACACCCTGGTGTTCGAGCGCAGCGGCCAACTGCGGCTCAATGGCGCGCCCATCGCCGGTGATTTTTTGGATGCCCTGGATCAGCAATGGCGTGCCGCGCGCGTGCCAGACGACGCGGATACGCCGTTTCCCTTCCACGGTGGCTGGTTCGTGTTTCTTGCCTACGAGCTGGCGCGGTTTTACGAATCTTCGCTTGCGCTCATGCCGCTTGCGGACAGTTGGCCGGTAGCAATGGCCACGCGCTTCCCGGCGGCTGTAATCCACGATCACGAAACCGGCGCGACCCATCTGGTCTGCGAGCCCGGGCATACCGATCTGCTCGATCAGATGGTGCACGACCTGCAACGGACCGCGCACGCGACCGCCGAGCCGGTAACGTCTCCGGTCGCGTGTGAAGTCGAGGAAGAAGAACCGGCGCTTTACCGGCAGCGCCTGGCGTGCACACTCGAATACATCCGCGCCGGCGACACCTATCAGGTCAACCTGTCGCGCGCCTGGCGCATCCGTCTCAAGAACCGCACGCCGGCGATCGCGCTTTACGAACGGCTGCGCCTCGCCAACCCGGCGCCATTTGCCGGACTCATGACGCTGGATGCGGATCGCGCCGTCATCAGCGCATCGCCGGAACGGCTGGTGTGCGTGCGCCACGGCCGCGTCAGCACGCGCCCGATCGCCGGTACCTATCCGCGTTCCGCCGATCCGCGGGAGGATCGCGCGTTGGCGCAGGCGCTGGTGTGTAACCCCAAGGAACGTGCCGAGCATGTGATGCTCGTGGATCTGGAGCGCAACGACCTCGGGCGCATCTGCCGCGCCGGCAGCGTGCGCGCGGATGAATCGCTGCTGGTGGAAAGCTTTCCGCATGTGCACCACATCGTGTCCAACATCAGCGGCGAACTGAATGCGGGCGTGACGCCGGGACAGGTGATTCGCGCGCTGTTTCCGGGCGGCACCATTACGGGTTGCCCGAAACTGCGCACTATGCAGATTATCGCCGAGCTGGAAGGCGTCGCGCGTGGCGCCTACACCGGCTCCATGGGCTATATCAACCGGGACGGAAGCCTCGATCTCAATATCCTGATCCGCACCCTGGTGCAGGACGGCGACACACTGCGGTTGCGCGCCGGCGGCGGCATTGTGGCCGATTCCGATCCCGCGCGCGAGCTGCACGAGACCCGCGCCAAGGCCAAGGGCATGTTGGCCGCGCTCGGCATTCCGCGAGCGACGCCATGACGACGTTGGTCAACGGTCAGGTGACCACGAGTCTGCCGGTTGCCGATCGCGGCCTGCAGTACGGCGACGGGTTGTTTGAAACCATTGCGTTGCGCTGCGGTCAGCCGTTGCTCTGGGAGCGGCACCTGCAACGTCTCACCGAAGGTTGCCAGCGTCTCGGATTGGCGCCGCCGGACGGGTTGTTGTTGCGGCAAGAGCTGGACCGGATCGCCGGAACCGAGATGCGCGCCGTGGCCAAGATTATCCTGATGCGCAGCGCGCACCTGCGCGGCTACCGGCCGGAAGCGGCTGGTAGCGTCACGCGCATTGTGCAATGCCTGGCGTGGCCCACGCATCCGGCAAACGCCGCACGCAACGGCGTGGCGGTGCGCTGGTGCGCGACGCGCCTGGCGCGGCAGCTGCGGCTCGCCGGCCTGAAGCATCTCAATCGGCTGGAGCAGGTGCTGGCGCGCGCCGAATGGCAGGACGAATACGCCGAAGGTTTGATGCGCGACAGTGACGGGCTGGTGATCGAAGGAACGAAGACGAATCTGTTTGCGGTGCAGGCCGACGGTACCCTGGTCACGCCCGATCTGTCACAATCCGGCGTCGCCGGTGTCATGCGCGCGCAGATTCTGGACAGTGCCGCTGCCCTGGATCTGCCATGCCGGATCCAGCCGGTTAGCGTTGACATGATCGAGTCGGCGCAAGAACTCTTTCTCACCAACAGCTTGATCGGCCTGTGGCCGGTCATGCGACTTGAAGCGAGGTCATATGTGGTTGGACAAATTTCACAGAAGCTCCAAGCAGCGCTACAAGCGGCCAATTGTCTGGCGTAGCCGGCTTGAGAACAAAGTGCTCCACTATACCGTCGGGGCGCTGGCGCTGGTGCTGCTCGTGTGTGGCGGCTATGTATACTGGTTCAGCGTTGCACGCCTCGAACCGGAAGCGAAAATCTACCTGGTCGAGTCTGGCGTCACGCTGCGCGCCTTCGCGCGTCAATTAGAGCGTGAAAAGGTGCTGCCGGACGCGCACACATTGGTATGGATCGCTTATCTCAAAGGCCGCAGCCGCGACCTCAAGGCCGGTGAGTACCGTTTTCGCCGGGGCATCACCGCATTGGAAATCCTTGAACAGGTTATGTCTGGCCGGGTGGTGGAATATCCGCTGACTATCTTGGAAGGCTGGAATTTTCGCCAGGTGTTGGAGGCGCTTGCGACAGCGCCGAAGCTCAGCCATGGCCTGAAAGGCCTGCAGCCCCGCCAAATCATGGCCATGCTCGGATATCCGACACTGCATCCCGAGGGGCGCTTTTACCCGGATACCTATTATTATCCATCGGGCATGTCCGACCTGCTAATTTTGCAGCGCGCCTTTCAGAAAATGGAGAAGGTGCTGGAAGAAGAGTGGGCGGGCAGACAAGGCGACGTGCCGCTCAAGACGCGCGACGAGGCGTTGACGCTGGCCTCGATCGTTGAAAAGGAAACCAACAAACCGAGCGAGCGTGCGCTTATCGCCGGTGTGTTCGCGCAGCGTCTGCGCATCGGCATGCGTTTGCAGACCGACCCCACCGTTATCTACGGTCTGGGCGACCGTTTCAACGGCAACCTCACGCTCAAGCATCTGCGCCAGCATACGCCGTACAATACCTACACCATCAAGGCCCTGCCGCCGACGCCGATCGCCATGCCGGGCCGCGAGGCGCTGCATGCCGCACTCAATCCGGAAAACACCAAGGCGCTGTATTTCGTTTCGCGTGGCGATGGCAGCCACGAATTTTCCGAGACCATCGAACAACACAACCGCGCCGTCGTGAAATATCAATTGAAGGGGCGGCCGAAACCCGCGCCGCCGCTGGCCGGAGGCGGGAAAGACGCGCGCGCGACGCCATGAGCCGCGGGCTGTTCATCACGCTGGAAGGCGGGGAGGGTGCCGGTAAAACCACCAGCCTCGCGTTCGTGCGCGCGTTTCTGGAGCTGGCCGGCAGGAAGGTGGTCGTGACGCGCGAGCCGGGCGGCACGCCGCTCGGAGAAAAAATCCGCGAATTGCTGCTGCATGGGCGGGATGACATGCATGTCGATACCGAACTCTTGCTGATGTTCGCGGCACGCGCCGAGCACTTGGCGCGCGTGGTCCGGCCGGCCCTGGCCACGGGTGCGGTCGTGGTCTGCGACCGCTTCACCGATGCCACCTACGCCTATCAAGGCGCTGGGCGCGGCGCACCGGATGTGCGAATTCGCATCCTTGAGGACTGGGTGCAGCAGGGTCTGCGTCCGGATCTCACCTTGTTGCTCGACATTCCTGTTGAACGGGGGCTGGTACGCGCCGGTAAGCGCGGCGCGCCAGACCGCTTCGAGCGCGAGCAGATCGATTTCTTCGAGCGTGTGCGTCACGCCTACCTGGCGGCGGCGGCGCGCGAACCGCAGCGGGTGCGGATCATCGATGCCGCGCAGAATATTCCCAAGGTGGAGTTGCAGCTACACGCCGCACTCGAGGCGCTGCTTCGATGACCACGCAGGAACTGCCCGAGGTTCATCCCTGGAATGCAAGCAAGGCGGCCGCCCTCGCGCGTGACCGCAAACGCCTGCCGCACGCCCTGTTGCTCGCCGGACCGGCGGGTCTTGGCAAGAATGCCCTGGCTGCCTGGCTGGCGCAGTTCCTGTTGTGTGTGCAGCCCGCAGCCGGTGACAAGCCCTGTGGCCACTGTCAGGGTTGCCGGCTGTTTGCCGCCGGCAGCCATCCGGACCTGCACGTGGTCCAGCCGGAGGCCATCTATAAATCTACCGATACGTTGATTGCTCGGTACGCCTTGCGCTATCCGCCCACCGACAAGAACAAGGACAGCAAGGACAGCAGTGTGATCCGCATCGATCAAATCCGGTCATTGATCGAGAACGCACAGACCCGCCCGCAGATCGCCGCGTGCAAGCTGATGCTGCTGAGCCCGGCAGATACCCTGAACGTGAATGCCGCGAACAGTCTTCTCAAATTGCTGGAAGAGCCGCCGCCGGACAGTTACCTGATTCTGGTCGCAGACCGCCCGGCGCGTCTGCCGGCCACGATTCGCAGCCGCTGCACGCGCGTGGATTTCAATGCGCCGGCGAAGGACACAGCGCTTGCCTGGCTGCGGTCCCGGGACCTGTCCGAGTCCGACGCGAGATTGCTGCTCGGTCTTGCAGGTGGCGCACCGCTCGCGGCGCAGCTCCTGGCCGAGAGCGATTTTCTCGCCCAGCGCGCCGCACTTCTCGAAGATGTGGAAAGACTCGTTGGCGGGCAGGCAGATCCGCTGGCCTGCGCGGCCCGCTGGAAATCGCTGGGTGCTGAACGCTGCCTGCTTTGGTTACAAGGTTGGCTGAGCGACTTGATCCGCACCACCATGCGCACCGGGCCGGGGCAGCTGCATAACCCGGATGTGCAGACGCGTTTGCAAGCCTTGGAAAAGCGATTAGACTTGAGGCAGTTGTTCCGCTATGCCGATGTCGTGGCTCAGGGTCGCGCGCTTCTGGGCGGTCCCCTGGATGAGCAGTTGTTACTCGAAGATACGTTGATCCGCTGGATGGAGCTGCGCTGAACGCATGAATGACAATATCAAGCCCGTCCGCCCCGGCGTACTATCGCTGACGATCAAGGACAAGAATGCCTTGTATGCTTCTTACATGCCGTTTGTGAAGGGCGGCGGCATCTTTGTGCCCAGTTCCAAGGCCTACAAGCTGGGCGATGAGGTGTTCATGTTGCTCACGCTTATGGACAACAAGGAAAAGATTCCGGTCGCCGGGCATGTTGTGTGGGTGACCCCGCCCGGCGCCCAGGGCAATCGCGCCGCCGGTGTCGGTATCCAGTTCAGCGAAAAGGATTCAGGCACGGCGCGTCACAAGATCGAGGCCCTGTTGGCTGGCCAGCTCAGTTCCGACAAACCCACGCACACGATGTGATGGCCACTACCCTTACCGATTCGCACTGCCATCTCAATTTCGAGCTTCTCCAGAACAATCTCTCCCAGGTCCTGCGCAATGCCCAAGAGAGCGGAGTGGGGCATATACTGTGTGTGGGCGTGACAATCGAGAAGTTTCCCGAGGTACTGGCGCTGGCGCACGCATATCCGCATATTTTCGCCTCGGTCGGCGTGCATCCCGACGAGCAGCATGGGCATGACCCATCGGTCGATGAACTGGTGCAACTGGCGAATGACACACGCGTGGTCGCAATCGGCGAGACCGGCCTCGATTATTTTCGCATCAAGGGCGACATGACCTGGCAGCAAGAACGCTTTCGTCGCCACATCCGCGCCGCGCGCGCTGCCGGCAAGCCGCTCATTATCCATACCCGTGAGGCGGCTGCGGACACTATTTGTATTCTGCGAGACGAGGGCGCGGATTCGGTGGGAGGTGTGATGCACTGTTTCACGGAAAACTGGGAAACTGCTGAAGCCGCACTCGATCTGGGCTTCTACATATCGTTTTCCGGCATTGTGACTTTTCGCAATGCGGAGGCTCTGCGCAGCGTGGCTCGCAAAGTACCCGTCGACCGGCTGCTGGTAGAAACCGATGCCCCCTATCTGGCGCCGGTGCCGCATCGCGGCAAAACCAATGAGCCCGCCTTCGTACGCCACGTCGCGCAGCAGCTTGCCAGCCTTCGTAACATTCCACTGGAGGAACTGGCCGCTACCACGACCAGGAATTTCTTCTCGTTATTTCGCGCGGCACAGCCTGTGTCAGAAATATCGCCATGACTGTTATAATTCGCATAATGTATATTATGTTAAATAATTACCTTATTCCTCCCTACCCTGCACTTGTTGGCTAAAGTTACGATAAGCAGGAGGAATAGAAGATGGTATCAATCGACGCGAAAAATCTGAAGATTTCAGTGCTGACCAGGGATATCGTCCTGATCGGCGTTGTGACCTTGATGAGTATCGGGGCCAATCTCCCCGAGTCGTACATGGCTCAAGTCGGGATCAACAAAACCTATCTGCTGATCGGCCTCGTGGCGGTCGTGGCAGCGTCGTTGGTGCGTTATCTCAAGTTCACGCTCGTGCTGATGATAGCGATCATGGCCATAGGCGCCAATTTGCCGAACGATCTGGCAAAAGAAATCGGCATCGATCCGCAGATCATGCTGTTTGCGTTACTGGCGATGGTGGCTACATCGTTCGTCAACTTCATCATCAAACTGCCAAAGGGTGTCAAACCCATGGCCCAGATTAACAGCCTGCACGGTTCGCGCACGCTTTGTAATGCGGCGTCCAAGGGGCACGCCTCCATGGTGTATTCGCTGATCAGCGCTGGAATCAACCCGAACTTCAAGGATGAAAAAGGCCAGCTTCCGTTGGTTGTCGCGGCAACCAATGGTCAGGCGCTGGTGGTGAAGCTGTTGTTGGATAACGGTGCGGAGGTTACCGGCAAGGATGACAGCGGGATGAACGCTATTGAGGCCGCCACCCAGGCCGGCTTCAGCCAGACAGCACTGCTGCTCAAGAACGCTCAGCTTAATGCCGCCGGCAAGGCTACCTTGGCCTCCGCTTCCGTCGCCGACTGATCCCCTCCCCAATACGGAATGGTGCCCGAGGCCGGATTCGAACCGGCGTGGCCTTGCGGCCGAGGGATTTTAAGTCCCTTGCGTCTACCAATTCCGCCACTCGGGCGCATGGAAAATACTGACCACTGGCTACTCTCTAGTGCGGGCCTGCCTTCAACACTTCAAAATAATGGAGGTGGGGTCTCTTTCACATTGGTAGAAAAACAACCATCAATTTAGGTGCTTAACCAATCCGATTTTGACAGGTGCCCCCAAGAATGCCCCCAAGTCCTCCCGCTAACTAACGACACCTCCGTTATTCTAACACCATGCGGGGATGGTATACGGGGGCGAAGCGTATTTCATCTGCGCCCTCTTCTCTTCAGTAGTAAGCGGGGGCGTCCGGCGCCCCGAACAGATCTTACAGAACTTTCACGGCTTGGTGATCTTTGCGGGTTTGCTCGGAGATGGTTCCTCCAAGAACGGCGTCAAGCAATTTACCCGACGTGATTTTAAACGTCCCATCCTTTTGATCAGCCGCTTCCAGAGCGGCTGTTTTGGGGTTTGTGTCAATTCCACGGCCGGGAAGGATACCACTGCCATTCTGACCTGGCACGCCAGCAGAAACCTCGCCTTGCGGGCGGGTTTCTGTGTTGCGGGAATAGAAGATTCTTTATGTAGCGCTGGGTCTAGCACAGCCTGTCGGACCCCCCTTTCCGATGAAGCCAAATCAGCACATCTCGCCGTTCATTGCTGAGGATGTACCCGCGATGAGCCAGCTCAAGCCGATGGATCGTGATATGCCGTATCCGCTGCCGCCACCACTATATATATAAGGCTGGCTGCCGCAGAAACATTTGGCGCGGTTTGCGGTGTAGATCGTGGATCAGTTGGACCTGCGCAAACTGATCAGCGCGTATCGCGGGCGCGGCTCGGACGCCCAAACGGCTCCGACTGACCGACCAGCGGCGGCTTGTACCATCGTTCTGACATACTGTTGATGATATAAGGATTCCATTCATCCGAAGCCATTCCACACGAGTCAAGGAGGAATCATCGTGAAAGACCAGAAGCAAAGAAACCGAGATGAGGTCACGCGCCGGGATTTCCTGCGCGCGTCATCGCTTGGCGTGGCCGGCGCGCTGATGGGCGGGTTCGGGATCGGCCGCAGCCTGCGCGCATTGGCCGACGGGCCGCGCCCCACGCCGCCATCGAGCGTTCAGGCCACCTTTGACACCTGGATCAATCCCCCGCCCGGCAATCTGCTGCGCAACCCAGCGCTGATCCCCGCCACCCGCAGCGGCAACATCGTCACCGCGGCGCTGACCGCCGGACCCTCGGTGGTACAGATCGACAACGGGCCCTGGGCGGAGCTGCTGACCTACAACGGCCAGTACCCCGGCCCGACGATCCGCGTGCGCTCGGGCGACATCGTGCGCTTGAGCCTCACGAACAACCTGCCGAGCGGTGGC
>CAYJBG010000039.1:0-13172 GCA_964368085.1 uncultured Acidiferrobacterales bacterium
ATATACCGATGTGTTTGCTGTACGGCATGTACACCAGATAACGCGCCGGCAGGGTGATGTGAGTGGTGACCCGCGCGCCCTTGCTGCCGAGCGGGTCCTTCACCACTTGCACCACCACCTCCTGACCGTCGTGCAGCAACTCGCCGATGGCGGGCGTGCCGGGCGGCTCGGTGGCCGTGCCGCGCGCGGCGCTTCTCACGTCACTCGCGTGCAGGAAAGTGGCGCGCTCCAGGCCGATGTCCACGAACGCCGCCTGCATGCCCGGCAGGATGCGCGCCACCTTGCCTTTGTAGATGTTACCGACAATGCCGCGGCTGCGGGTGCGCTCGATGTGCACTTCCTGCAGTACGCCGTTTTCGACCACGGCGACGCGGGTTTCTTGTGGCGTCACGTTTATAAGTATCTCTTCGCTCATCCGCGGCAACGTTGGTGGGTTCTACCAGCCATCCCTGGCCGGGCGCTCACGAATACTCCATTCCGGCCTGGCGCAGGATTTCGCGCAGTTCGTACAGTGGCAGCCCCATCACCCCCGAATAGCTGCCTTCGAGGCGCGCGATAAATCCGGCCGCCCGGCCCTGAATGGCGTAGGCGCCGGCCTTGCCGTCGGCTTCGCCGCTGGCGACATAATTCTCGATCTCGACATCACTGAGCACCGCGAAACGGACCCGGCTTATCGCAAGCGCCCGGTGTTCGCCAGCAGGCAGCACGAGACACAACGCCGACAACACCGTGTGGGTGCGCCCGGAAAGCCGCCGCAACATCTGCGTGGCGTGCGCACGGTCGCGCGGCTTGCCGAGCACCTCGTCCTCCACCACTACCTCGGTGTCCGCACCCAGTACCGGGTGCGGCGGCAGTCCGCGTGCAATCGCCAATCCGGCGACATGACGCGCCTTGCCGGCCGCCATGCGCCGCACGTATTCCGGCGGGCGTTTCCCCCGGCCGGCAGCGCTCCTCGATGTTCGCCGCCAGCACCTCGAATCCGATCCCCGCCTGGCGCAAAAGTTCCTGCCGGCGCGGGCTGGCGGAGGCCAAATAAATCGTAGGTGCGAGGGACAAGGTACGAGGTTCGAGGGCTGATGTTTGGATTCTTGATTCTAACTTGTCTCTCGCGCCTTGTACCTCGCCCCTCGTACCTGCCTTATCCATTATCTATGATAAGGCAATCCCCGAAGAATGCTCCATGCCCGGTAGAGCTGCTCGGCAAGCACCACGCGCACCAGCGGGTGCGCGAGCGTGAGCGCCGACAATGACCAGCGCTCATCCGCGCGCTGCACCACCTCCGGCGCCAGCCCCTCCGGTCCGCCGATCAGCACCGCCAGATCGCCGCCCGCGGCCAGTTGTTTCTCAAGGCGCGCCGCAAGCGCCTGGGTATCGTGGACACGGCCGGTGCGATCCAGCACCACGATCCGGCTGCCCGGCGGTACAGCAGCGAGCTGGCGACCGCCCTCCACGCGCGTCAGACGCGCGAGGTCCGCGCCCTTGCTGCGCTTGCCGGCCGGAATTTCATGCAGTGTGAGACGGCACTCGCGGGGCAGGCGCCTGGCGTATTCAGCGTAACCCGCCTGCACCCATTCGGGCATGCGCGCGCCAACGGCGATGATATGGATTTGCATGAAGTGTTCCCTAGCACAGAAAAATAAAAGGCCGGGCGAACCCGGCCTTCTCATTTTGTGCACTACTTCTGCTTGTTAGCGGAAAGAGCGCAATTCCCGATCTGCTATACAAGGCATAAGATAGTCCCGTAGCCAAAGGCAGTCAACAACGGGAGGGGATATGGCTTATCGTCTGGGACTCGACCTCGGCACCAATTCGATCGGATGGTGCCTGCTTAACCTCAACCAACAGGGGAAGCCTGACCGGCTCATACGGCTCGGTTCTCGGATTTACCCCGATGGCCGCAAGCCCAAAGACGGTACATCGCTCGCGGTGGATCGACGCTTGGCCCGCCAGATGCGACGACGCCGCGACCGATTCCTGCGCCGTCGCGGTCGCCTGCTCGAAGCGCTCATTCACCATGGATTCATGCCGGCCGAATCCGTGGAGCGGAAGAAGCTCGTTAGCCTCGATCCTTATCTTCTTCGCCAGCGTGGTTTGAACGAATCGCTCTCCCTTGCCGAGATCGGTCGCGCGCTTTTTCATCTCAATCAGCGCCGTGGATTTCGCAGCAACCGCAAGGTAGACAAGGGTGCAGACAACGAGTCAGGCAAGATTCGCGGTGCTGTCTCTGCCACGCGCGAGATGCTTGTGCGCGACAACGCGCGCACCGTGGGCGAGTGGCTGGCGCGCCGGCATGAACGGCGCGAGCCGGTGCGGGCCCGGCTGCGCGGGCTCGGCGCCAAAGCGACATACGATCTTTACGTGGACCGCGACATGATCGCGCACGAGTTCGACGCGCTTTGGGAGAAACAACAACCGTACCACCCGCAATCACTCACCGATGCTGCGCACGCCGAGCTTCGCGACATCATCCTTTTCCAGCGGCCACTCAAACCCGTTCGTCCCGGTCGCTGCACTTTCGAGCCGGATGATGACCGCGCGCCGCTGGCGCTGCCAAGCAGTCAGCACTTTCGCATTTACCAGGAACTGAACAACCTGCGACTGTTGAGCGAAGGTTTCTCAGAAACTGCTCTCACACGCGAACAGCGCGACACCATCGCCACCGAGCTTCTATCCGGTAAAGGAAAAAATAGAGAGCGCAGCTTCGACCAGATGCGACGTGCACTGAAGCTCTCTGCCCGATTCAATCTCGAATCCGAGAAGCGCAAAGGTCTCAAGGTCTGCGCCACGGCCGCCGTGCTCGGGAGCAAGAACCGTTTCGGTGCGGCATGGCACGAACTACCCCTCGCCCACCAAGACGAGATCGTCGAGAAACTCCTCGTCACAGAATCCGAAGCCGAGCTAATTGCCTGGCTCGAACGCGAATGTAATCTCTCCACAGAGGAAGCACGCGCGGTCGCCAACGCTGACTTACCCGAAGGCTATGGCCGTCTCGGCCGGAAAGCCTTGGCCAAGATATTGCCGAAGCTTACGGAAGCCGTCATCACCTACGACGCCGCCGTGAAAGCGGCCGGCTATGCCTCTCATTCCGACTTCTACACCGGCGAGATTCACGACAGCCTGCCTTATTACGGAATGTCTCTGGAGCGTCATGTCGGTTTCGGCACTGGCGTTGCCGACGATAGCGATGAGAAGCGCTACGGAAAAATCGCCAACCCCACTGTTCACATCGGCCTTAACCAGCTCCGCAAACTGGTCAATGCGATCATCGAGGAATACGGCCAGCCGGACGAGATCATCGTCGAGGTGACGCGTGATTTGAAAATTAGCTACGCGAAACGCAAGGAAATTGAAGAAGAGCAGGCCAAGCGCCAGGAACAAAACGATAAATTCCGCGAAACCCTAAAGGAACAAGGACTACCCGACAATGGTGAAAACATCCTCAAGATGCGTCTGTGGACTGAACTCAACCACGGCGACCCGGCCAATCGACGTTGTCCATTCACCGGCGAGCCGATCTCACGCGTGAGGCTGTTCAGTCCTGAAGTTGAGATTGAGCACCTCCTCCCATTTTCCCGAACGCTCGATGATTCCATCGCGAACAAGACCGTATCGCTGCGGCGCGCGAACCGTGACAAAGGTAACAACTCACCGTTTAAGGCATTCGGTCATTCCCCATCGGGTTACGACTGGGCGGCTATTCTTGAGCGCGCGCAGTCGCTCCTGGCCAACAAGCGCTGGCGATTTTCTGAAAACGCCATGGAACGCTATCTGCGCGATGAGAAGGACTTCCTGGCGCGGCACCTGAACGACACGGCCTATCTTTCGCGCATCGCCAAGGAATATCTCACGGCCATCTGCCCACCGGCGCACATCTGGGTAACACCCGGTCGGCTCACGGCGATGCTGCGCGCGAAATGGGGCTTGAATTCGATCCTTTCCGATACGGATCGCAAAACGCGCAACGACCATCGCCACCATGCGGTGGACGCGGCCGTTATCGCCGTCGCCGACCGCGCACTTCTCAAGCGCGTGGCCGACGCCGCCGGCCGTGCGCACGATGCCGGGCTCGAACGGCTGCTCTCGGACATACCCAAACCTTGGGACGGCTTCCGCGATGCCATCGAGGCAGGTATTGAGCGTGTTGTGGTTTCGCACAAACCCGATCACGGCTATCAGGGCCAACTACACAACGATCTGGCTTATGGTTTCGTGGAGCAGCCGGGCACAGATGGTGTCGCGCGCGTTGTACGCCGCCGCAGAATCGACGAGATCAACCCAAGCCATCTCGGCCCCGATTCTGAGGATGGCGTCCGTGACCTAGCTCTTCGAAAGCAGTTGCGGGAAGCGGTCGGCAATGCGACGGGGAAGGAACTGGAGAAACATCTGTTTGCATTCTCCGAACGCACCGGCATACGACGTTTGCGCATCACCGAGCGACTGTCGGTCATTCCCATTCCTGACTCTCCCTTCAAAGGCTATAAGGGAGACTCGAACTACGCCTTCGAAATCTACCACGATGAGGAAGGCCGCTGGCAAGAGCACATCGTAACAACCTATATAGCCAATCAGGCTAAGCCGCAGAAGCGCCTGCGTGACAGGCTACTCGCCATGAACGAAAAACCACTAGTTATGCGGCTGTGCAAAAGCGACCTGATCGCCATCGAGGAAAACGGCAAACGCCGCATTATGCTCGTGGTCAAATTTGGAGGTGTCGGTGTAACCCTGGTCGAGCATCAAGAAGCGAACACTCGCAAGAGAAACGACGACAAGAATGACGCCTTTAAATACAAGAGCCGTGGCGTGTCAACCCTGTTCAAGTTAAAAGCGAGACGTGTATTTATCGATCTGCTCGGGCACGTCCTCGATCCCGGTTTCAGACCATGATCGGCCGCATCGTCGAGATCGCCGAGGACGGCCGGTATTTATCCGTTGTTCGCGGGTTCCTTGTCGTCAGCCATGAGGGCAATGAGATCGGCCGTGTGCCGCTCGATGACGTCGCGGCCGTTATCGGCAACGCCCACGGCCTTAGCTACTCCAACAACCTGCTCGTCGAACTGGCGCATCGCAACGCGCCCCTCGTGCTGTGTTCGCAGAATCATTCTCCTGTCGCTGTTCTGTGGCCGCTGGAGGGCAACTACGAGCAAAGCGCCCGCATGGATGCCCAGCTTGCCTCGACCCGGCCAATGAGCAAGCGTCTGTGGGCTGCGATCGTAAAGCACAAGCTCGCCATGCAGGCGGCGGTGTTGGCGGCCATCGATAAACCACGGGCTCCGGTCGCGGCGTTGATTCGCAAAGTGAGATCGGGCGATCCCGAGAACATCGAGGCACAGGCTGCGCGGCGTTACTGGCCGCTGCTGCTCGGCGAGGACTTTCGGCGTGACCGCGATTCGGGCGGCCTGAACGGCATGCTCAACTACGGCTATACCGTGCTCCGCGCCGCCACCGCCCGGGCCGTGGTTGCCGCCGGCCTTCACCCCGGGATTGGACTGCACCACCGCAATGCCCTGAATCCCATGCGTCTCGTGGACGATCTGATGGAGCCTTTCCGGCCCGTCATAGACATCACGGTGTTCGATCTGTACACGCGGGGCGCCACGGAGGTCACGCCTGATACAAAGCGGGTCTTGGTCCACGCGCTCTACCGCGACATGCACACCCCTGAGGGCCGGACGCCACTGACTGCTTGTCTCCATCGCTTGGCCGTTTCCCTGGCCCAAGTTTTTCTGGGAAGTCGTACTACACTTGACTTACCGGAAGCGCGAATGGCGCCAGCCGGCGGAGAACCCAATCCAGATGCTCTCGGGATACCGTCTGATGTGGATGATCGTAATGTTCGACCTTCCGGTCGTGGAGGACAGTGACCGCAAGGCCGCAACCGGCTTTCGTAACTTCCTGCTCGACCAGGGGTTCGAGATGGCGCAATTCTCCGTATATATGCGTTTCTGCAGTGGCCCGGAGCACACCCAGACATACACACGGCGGATCAAGGAGGCCCTGCCGCTCGGGGGCAAGGTTGATGTGCTTTTCTTCACGGATAAACAGTACGAGAATATTCTCAGTTTCCGGGGCCATAACCTGAACCCGCCGCCGAAAAATCCAGACCAGTTCGTCCTTTTCTAACCGTCTATTTATGCAGTTTCACACATCTGGAAAAGAAAAAACCCCTGTGGGACAGGGGCTTGTGGAACATGGAGTGTAACAGATCGGGAATTGCGCTCGGGCCGTAGAAAGGTGCGCCCTGGAGAAATCCGCAGAGAGAGTGTAACAGATCGGGAATTGCGCTCGGGCCGTAGAACAAGGAAAGAATCTTCAAAAGATAAAAACTGACTGGTTTCTTCCACCATCATCTGCGGCTGCAACTATGCTTCACTCTCCGTGAGCAGCTTGTGCGTCGTCACCCCAGAGTTTTTCGAGGTTGTAGAAATCGCGGATCTGCGGCCGCATGACGTGGGTGACCACGTCACCGAAATCGATCAGCACCCAGTCACCGACCTGTTCGCCCTCCGAGCCGACTGGTTTGATGCCCTGTTCGCGCAGGCGTTCGCGCACCTTCTGCGCCAGGGTCTGCACATGACGGCTGGAGGTGCCGCTGGCGATAATCATGTAATCGGTGAAATCCGTAATCTTGCGGACGTCCAGAACCTTGATGTCCTGGCCCTTTGCGTCCGCCAGCGCCTGGTAAATTTCCTGCTGCATCTTTTTTGCCTGCATCAAACTCCCCGGCCTCACCGGCCGTAAATACGGTTGGTCTCGATATACCTGGATACCGCCTCCGGCAACAGCCCCTGCGTGCGCTCGCCCCGGGCCAGCGCCGCCCGAATGCGGGTGGCGGATATATCTTGCGGGCTCACGGGAAGAAACGCCAGCCGCCCGGCCGGAACTGTGTGCAATTCGTGAAAATCCGCGCACTCGCGTCCGCGCGCCCAGGCCGGCAACGCGCCGGGCGCCGTGCCCGGCCGGCTCAACACCACCAGATGCGCCAGATCCGGAATCTCCTGCCAGCGGTGCCAGCTCTCGAAACTTTGGAACTGATCGGCGCCGATCAGCAGACACAGCGGCGTATCGTGAAGCTCGGTGCGCAGCGATTCGAGCGTGAGCACGGTATAGGATGGCCCGGCGCGTTGCAGTTCGCGTTCATCCGAACGGAAACCCGGAAGACCGCGGATGGCAAGTTCCACCATGGCGAGACGCTGCGCGGGGCTGGCAACAGGCGGCGGGCGATGTGGCGGCCGGGCGGCGGGGATCAGGCGCAGCTCGGCGAGCGGCAGTCGCTGCATGGCCTCTTGCGTGGGACGCAGGTGGCCGTAGTGGATGGGGTCGAAGGCACCGCCAAAAATCCCGATCATACGAAGTGCGCGCGACCCGCGCGCAACGGCTCGCCCCCCTCTCCCTCGGGGAGAGGGGATGGGGGTGAGGGCAAGGCGCGCTGCGGAAGCTCAAACATTCTTAGTCCGCGTCCGCTCGTGCAGCCCTCACCCCATCCCTCTCCCGGAGGGAGAGGGAGAGTTGGTTCGCTGATGCGATTAGTAAGGTCGGGGGCAACTCAAGCAGCCCTCACCCCATCCCTCTCCCGGAGGGAGAGGGAGAGTCGGTTCGCTGATGCGATCATTACTTGCGGATGTGCCCGTCGCCGAGCACGATGAACTTCACCGAGGTCAGACCTTCGAGGCCGACCGGGCCGCGCGCGTGCAGCTTGTCGGTGGAGATGCCGATCTCCGCGCCCAAGCCATACTCGAAACCGTCGGCGAAACGCGTCGAGGCGTTTACCATCACCGAGCTCGAATCTACTTCGCGTAAAAAGCGGCGTGCGTGCGCGAGGTCTTCGGTCACGATGCTGTCGGTGTGCTGCGAACCATACGTGCCGATGTGCTCGATAGCCGCGTCCACGCCTTCGACCACGCGAATCGAAAGTATTGGCGCAAGATACTCGGTGTGCCAGTCTTCCTCGGTCGCGGCCTTGATGCCGGACAGAATCTTCTGCGTGGCCGCGCAGCCGCGCAGCTCGACGCCCTTCTCCTGGTACAGCTTGCCGAGCACCGGCAACACCTTTTCGGACACGGCGCGCGCCACCAGCAGGGTCTCCATGGTGTTGCAGGTGCCGTAGCGCTGGGTCTTGGCGTTGAAGGCGACGCGCACCGCCTTGTCCAGATCGGCACCGTCGTCAATGTACACATGGCAAACGCCATGCAGGTGTTTGATCATCGGTACCGTGGCCTCGCGCATCAGGCGTTCGATCAGGCCCTTGCCGCCGCGCGGCACAATCACGTCCACGTATTCGCGCAGCGTGATCAGCTCACCGACGGCGGCGCGGTCGGTGGTGGCGATCACTTGCACCGCATCCTCCGGCAACCCGGCCGATTTGAGTCCGGCCTGAATGCACGCGGCGATGGCTTGGTTGGAATGAATTGCCTCGCTGCCGCCGCGCAAAATGCTGGCGTTACCGGATTTAAGACACAGTCCGGCGGCATCCGCCGTCACATCCGGGCGCGACTCATAAATAATACCGATCACGCCGAGCGGTACGCGCATGCGTCCTACCTGAATGCCTGAGGGCTGGTAGTTGAGATCGGTGATGGCGCCGACTGGATCGGGCAATGCCGCGATCTGGCGCAGGCCCTCAGCCATGGCGGCGATGCGCTCGGCGTTGAGCAGCAGGCGGTCGAGCGAGGCGGCATCCAGACCATCGCGCTTGGCCGCGTCCAAATCTTTTTTATTCTCTTCGATTAAACGCTCGCGCGACTGCTCGATGGCGGTGGCCATAGCCAGCAGCGCGTTATTCTTGGCCGCGGTTTCGGCGCGACTCATGGCGGCGGCGGCCAGGCGCGCGCGCCGGCCGATGCCCTGCATGGCTTGCCGGATATCGAGACCGGCGTCGGCCGCTCCTGCGCTTCCTGCGCCCGCGGCACTTGTGCGTCCCTGCGCGTCGGATTGCGATGCCGTTTTCATGCACTCCTCTCCAGATAGTCGCGGCGCGCGGCGAAGGCCGTGAGGCCCGCGACCGCGAGCAGCAGGCGCTCGATCTCCAGCCAGACATCGCCGGTCGCGCGGCCCTTCAAGACGCGGTCGAGATGCGCCGCAACCTGTAAAAATTCAAGCCAGACCGGCGCCTTGTGACGGCGCAGCGCCTTGCCGACCAAGGCCCGCCGTTGCTGCCAAACGCGCGCCAGCGCCCCGCTTTCCGGCTTGCCGCGCGCCAACTCCTGGCTGGCCTGCACCAGCGAGCGCAATTCGCGCGCCAGCGCCCACAGGATCAGTATCGGCTCAGTCCCTTCGCGGCGCAAGCTGGCCAGGATGCGGCGGCTGGTCAGCGCCTCGCCGTCCAGTGCCGCATCCACCAGCTGGTAGATGCTGAAACGCGCGCTGTCCGCCAGGCTTTCCTCGACAGCGGCGCGGTCGACCCGGCCGTCAACACAAAGCATGGCGAGCTTGTCGATTTCTTGCGCCGCGGCCAGCATATTGCCTTCCAGGTGCCAAGCGAGCAGATCGATGACACCCGCTTCGGGTTTGAGACCGCGCGCCGTGAAGCGCTGCGTGAGCCAGGCCGGAAGTTTCTGGGCATCGAGCGGCCAGATGACCACATGGGTACCGGCCGCCTCGATGGCCTGCACCCAACTGTTCTCGCGCTGGGTCTTGTCGAGCTTGCCGGTGATGACGAGGAACAGGGTGTCGGCGGAAGGATTGCGCGCCAGTTCGGTCAGGAGCTGCGCCCCGGCCTCGCCCGGGCGGCCGGTCGGCAGGCGCAGCTCGATCAGGCGGCGTTCGGCGAACAGCGACAACGACTGGGTGGCAGTGCGCAATCCATCCCAGTCGAAGCCGGGTTCGACCGTGAACACGCTGCACTCGCTGCAGCCCGCGGCCTGCGCACAACGGCGAATCGCGCCGGCGCATTCATCGGCCTGCAAGGGTTCGTCGCCGCTTATCAGATAGAACGGTGCAGGCCCGCGCTCCAGGTGGCGCGCCAACTGATCAGCGTTGATCTGCATGGCCGTCCGCGGCGCGTGCATTGCCGAGGCCTGCGAGCCGGCGCAGAATCTGCTGCGCCGCGTCGCGGCGCATCTCGTTCTGCAGGAACTCGCTCTGCTTCTCGGTCGCGATCACATTCAGGCGGTCGAAGGTGAACTCGCGCTGCAACTTGACCGGCTGGCGCGGCAGGAGCGGCTTGCCATCGGCGCCGGCCAGCGAGAAGTCCACCCGATAGTTGAGCAGGTAGGCACTGATACGGCCGCTGCTATCGATCGCCAGCACCTGGTTCTGGCTATTCTCACCGTGCAATTGCAGCACCGGTACAGCGGCCGAAACGTCCTCCGTGAGCCGCACATGACCCAGCGCCAGCAGGGCATTGCGCACCTCCACCAGCAGCGGCGGGAACCCCGTCCCGCCCATGGTCACGCGCAGCAGTTGCAGTTCCGGCGCGAGCGTCACAGACGAGGCGCCGCGTAGTTGGAAGCCACAGCCTGATAAAAGCAGGTACAAGATACAAGGTACAAGGTACAAGGGAACGGCAACCACCCAGCTACGTGTTGGCTTGGCTCTTGTCTCTTGTCTCTTGTCGCTCATAGGACGATGTTTACCAGCTTGCCCGTCACCACGATCACCTTCTTGATTGCCTTACCGGCGACGTGGCGTTGCACATCCACATCGGCCAAGGCCAGTTCGCGCACCCGTTCCTCGGCGGCGTCGACCGGCACGGTTACACGACCGCGCAGCTTGCCGTTGACCTGCACAACAATCTCCATGTTCTCACGCTTGAGCGCCGACTTGTCAACTTCTGGCCAAGACGCCATAAGTATGTCGTCACCGAAACCAAGCTCGCGCCAAAGGTGATGACAAATGTGAGGCGTGATCGGAGACAACAGGCGCAACAGAATCTGGAGAGCCTCAGTAACCAGGGCCCCGTATGAGAGCTGAATCTTTTGGTGCCCATCCACCTTTGTAGCAATCGTTGTCCGTTCAATGGCATTAAGCATCTTCATCGCCGCCGATACGACGGTATTAAACTGATGCCTGTCGAGGTCGTGATTGGCTTGGCCCAATGCCAAGTGTAGTTCGCGACGAGCATCTATATGCTCAACTGAAACGGTTCTCCAATCAATATGAATCGGTACGCCGCCCTTTTCGATGAATCCACGATGCTCGTAAGAAAAATGCCATAGACGCTTCAGGAAACGGTGTGCGCCCGCGACCGCCTCATCCGACCACTCCAGGGTCATCTCCGGCGGCGCGGCGAACATGGTGAACAGGCGCGCCGTGTCGGCGCCGTACTTTTCGATCAACTCCTGCGGATCAATGCCGTTGTTTTTTGACTTCGACATGGTGCCGATGCCACCCGACTCCACCGGCTGACCGTCGCTCCTGATCACGGCGCTAATGCGGTTACCCTTGGCGTCGTGTTTCAATTCAACGTCAGCTGGATTGAAATATTGAATACGCCCGGTGTCAGGTTTTCGAAAGAAAATCTCGTTCAACACCATGCCCTGGGTGAGCAGGCGCGCGAACGGTTCATCGTAGGCCACGAGTTGCATGTCGCGCATCACCTTCGACCAGAAGCGCGAGTACAACAGGTGCAGAATGGCGTGCTCAATGCCGCCGATGTACTGATCGACCGGCATCCAGTAATTGGTTTCCGCGTCGACCATCGTGGCGTCGCTGCGCTGGCTAGCGAAGCGCGCGTAGTACCAGGACGAATCCACGAAGGTGTCCAGGGTGTCGGTCTCGCGCTTCGCCGGCTTCCCGCACTTCGGACACATGCAGTTCACGAAATCGGCGCGCTTGTTGAGTGGATTGCCGCTGCCGTCCGGAACGCAGTCCTCCGGCAACACCACCGGCAAATCCTTGTCCGGCACCGGCACGTCGCCGCAGGCGGCGCAATGGATAACGGGAATCGGGCAACCCCAATAGCGCTGGCGAGAGACGCCCCAGTCACGCAGGCGCCAGGTCACCTGTTTGTCGCCCAGACCTTTGGCTTTAAGATCGGCCGCGATGGCGTCGGTGGCGGCGACATAGCCAAGGCCATCATACTTGCCTGAGTTCAGGCAGCGCCCGCGTTCCTTGTCCGCGTACCATTCCTGCCAGGCATCGGTCGAAAAGGTCGCGCCCGGAATCCCGATCACCTGCCTGATAGGAAGGTTGTACTGCCGGGCAAAATGAAAGTCGCGCTCATCATGCGCCGGCACCGCCATCACCGCGCCCTCGCCATAGCCCATAAGCACATAATTGCCGACCCACACCGGAACCGGCTCACCGGTGAACGGATGGGTCACGCTGATGCCGGTCGGCATGCCCTTTTTTTCAATTGTGGCAATGTCCGCTTCCATCACGCTGCCGCGCTTGCACTCATCGATGAACGCGGCGAGCTTCGGGTTGTTCCTCGCGGCATAGGTCGCGAGCGGATGCTCCGCCGCCACTGCGCAGAAAGTGACACCCATGATGGTGTCGGCGCGCGTGGTGAAGACCCAGAGTTTATCTTTTCTTCCCTCTCCCTTTGGGAGAGGGACCGAGGGTGAGGGCGACGTGTCATCACCCGCCCTCACCCCTAGCCCCTCTCCCGGGGGGAGAGGGGAATGGCCGGTACCGGCTTCGCCGGGAAACTCATATTCAAATGCGAAGCGCACGCCGAAGCTCTTGCCGATCCAGTTGGCCTGCATGAGGCGCACGCGCTCCGGCCACTCGGGGAGCTTGGCGAGATCGCCCAGCAGTTCCTCGGCATATTGCGTGATCGCCAGGTAATACATCGGGATCTCGCGCTTCTCGATCACCGCACCGGTGCGCCAGCCGCGCCCGTCGATCACCTGCTCGTTGGCGAGCACGGTCTGGTCGACCGGGTCCCAGTTCACCGTCCCGGTCTTTTTATAGGCGATGCCCTTCTCCAGCATGCGCAGGAACAGCCACTGGTTCCATTTGTAGTACTCGGGCGTGCAGGTGGCGAGCTCGCGTTCCCAGTCGATGGCGAAGCCGAGCGACTTGAGCTGCTGCTTCATGTAGGCGATGTTGTCGTAGGTCCACTTGGCCGGCGGCACGCCGTTGGCCATGGCGGCGTTCTCGGCCGGCAGGCCGAAGGCGTCCCAGCCCATCGGCTGCAGGACGTTCTTGCCCTGCATGCGCTGGTAGCGCGCGATCACGTCGCCGATGGTGTAATTGCGCACATGCCCCATGTGCAGCTTGCCGGACGGATA
>CAYJBG010000040.1:0-13168 GCA_964368085.1 uncultured Acidiferrobacterales bacterium
TCAGTGAATGAGGCTTCCTTCACTGGACAAACGCAGGAGCAGTTTTTCCGCCTACCGTCGGTCGCAACCGCCGGACGGTTCGTCCTGCGGGGGCTGTACGGACCGGTGGCCACGTGTAGCCTGACGCGGCAGTCACACAACTCGTACCCACCCACTTTAGTTATACCAAGGAAGCCACCCATGAACAGACTATATGCCCTGCTTGCAGCACTGGCCGTGCTCCCAGCCTATGCCGCCGATGAATACTCAGCCCCGGCCCAGCCGGCCGCGGCCGCGCAACCGTCGGCGGCGCCACAACCCATCGCCCAGCCCAAATCCACCGGGATCGTGGCGCGCGCCCAGTTCACCAATGCGATCCAGGATCGCGAACCGGTGGACAAGGTGAGCAACCTGCTCAATGACAAGAACCGCATCTACTTTTTCAGCGAGATCAAAGACGCCTTCAACCAGAAGGTTACGCACCGCTGGGAACACAACGGCAAGGTGATGGCGGAGACCAGCTTCGACATCGGCGGCAACCGCTGGCGCGTGTACTCGAACAAGACCCTCGATCCGAACCAGACCGGCGAGTGGAAGGTATCGGTGGTGGACGAAACCGGCAACACGCTCGGCGCCAGCACCTTTACTTACGACAAGGCCCCCGCAGCGGCAGCGAACCTGCCGGCTGACGCCCCGGCAACAGCGGCCCAACCCGCCGCGGCTGCCCCGCAGAAACCCTGAGAACAACCGGTTGTAGCCGCCCGGCGCCAGTCGCGCCGGGCGTTTTTCTTCCTGCCCGCCGCGCGCCCCATAGCGTTTTCATCTAAAGTTTCAGCTGCATGTCTTCATCCGCAACATGGGTGTCCGTGTTGCATCGGTGTTATAAACACAAAACGCCGCATACCGGCGAGCGGGGGATGCATGAGCCGATTCAACGACAGTGATGACCCGCGCCGGCGACTATTGCTGCGGGCCCTGGCGACCGGCCTGCTTGCCGGCGCCACGACCGCCCAACATGCCGCGCGAGCCGGCCTGTTCGGCGACCGGCCGAAACAACTGCCGCCCGGCCGCTCCATTTACAGGCTTGAGGGGCGAGTGCTGGTCAATGGCGCGCCGGCGACCCTTGAAACCCGGATCGGCGCCGCCGACGTGGTGGAAACCAGCGGCGACGGCAGCATAGTCTTTGTCGTGGGCCAAGACGCAATGCTGATGCGCAACAATAGCAAGCTGGTGCTAACCCCGGAGATGGGCAAACAGACCTTCACCCAGGGCGTGGTGGGCAACATGCGCCTGCTCGCCGGCCGCCTGCTTACCGTGTTCGCCAAACGGCGGCATACCATCGAAACACCGACCGTGGTCATCGGCGTGCGCGGCACCGGGGTCTATCTGGAAACCGACCCGCAGGAAACCTATTTATGCACCTGCTACGGCATTGTGGATTTAACGGCGACCGCCGATAAAACCAGCCGCGAGACCCTCGAGACCAGCCATCACGAGCAGCCGCGCTACATCGCGGCGAGCGGCGCTGTGGGCAAACGCATCCGCGGCGCGCCGATGAAAAACCACACCGATCAGGAACTGATGCTGATCGAAGAAATTGTGGGGCGCACACCGCCGTTCGTGTTTCCGGGCGATGAGTACAGCGCGCCGCGGCGCGAATACTGATCCGCAGCGGGAAATTTTCGTACTGTTTGGGCCGATTGCTTGCTGTTACCCTTGCCAGGAAAATATCTCCTGCAAATACCGCCAGTGCGATGGTGCCATTACTACGGCGCTCGTCTGCCTCCGATGACCCGAAGCAGAAGCACCACAATGGCGATGACGAGAAGGATATGAATGAATCCTCCCAGGGTATAGGAGGAAACGAGTCCGAGCAGCCAGAGAATAAGCAACACAATAACGATCGTATAGAGCACGGGAATTATCCTTTTGTTGTCTTGCGTTGATGAATCAGGTGAATCGTTTGATGGCCCTCGTCAGCCGGTCCTTGGTCAAGGGCGCGTTCTCGTAGAGCTGGCCGACGTATTCCCAGTTGACGATGTTCCAAAACGACTGGAGGTATTCGGGGCGACCATTCCGGTACTTGAGGTAATACGCATGTTCCCAGAGATCGTTGATGAGCAGGGCGTATTTTTTTTCTGGCAGGATGGTGTTGTGATCGGCGCGAGAAAATACCTCCAGTTTACCGGTCGCCGGAATCATCGCCAGAAACACCCAGCCGGAGGCGAAGTGCCTGGCGCCCGTCTCAACAAATTTTTCCTTGAATGCATCGAATGATCCGAAGTCCCGGTCGATAGCCTCGGCCAGTGCGCCCACAGGTTGCGCCTCACCCGCGCGGGGCTTGAGGATGCTCCAGAAGAATTGATGTTGAAGGTGACCACCGCCCTGGTCATGCACGGTTTGGCGGATGGCGATGGGCAGCGTATCGAGGCGCAACAGTAATTCCTCGATGCGGAAGCCATGCAATTGAGGATAGTCCTTGAGTGCCGCATTCAGGTTGGTGATGTAAGACTGGTGGTGCTTGGCATGATGGACGTGCATGGTCGCCGCGTCGATGTGCGGCTCAAGGGCGTCGTAAGCGAAGGGCAACGGAGCCAGGGAGAATGGATAAGCAGGTGGTTTGCGTTCTACGTTAATCATGGAAAAGTACCCCAGGTCAAAAGCTGCCGCTGTGCCGACAAATCAATCGTCAATCTTTCAGCCCTCGAGCAGCGACACCAAATCGTCGGCCTGTCCTTTCTCATTCATGTTGAGTTAAACGATCACGCAACGGTAGGGTGTTTCACGTTGAATCGCCGCTGGTGCGCCAGGACACGGAGTGGTCGGTATCCTTTTGGCGCACCTGCCACTCGTCGAGCAGCTTCTCGACTTCAGCTCTGGAGATCCAGTACGTTTCCTGAGATTTTCCAGCAGGCCGGTCGCGGTTGCCGGCGATCACGTACAGACTGTAGCCATCGACTTTGTCCCATGCGGCTTTGACGCTACCCTTGAATTGGTTCCAGCTGGTTTCGGTCTGGTTCCTGTTCATTTCGATTTCCCTTGGAAAATTGGCCGCATTCGAGGCTATCGCAAATACGTCCTGTGCTCTGTTCGATATCGAACAGAGCAGTCAGTGGTCGCTAACCCGGCAGTTGGCCGGCACGCATAAGCGGTTAAGTGCAGTCACCGAATTTCTACCTCACGCCGATGGTTCGGGCGAAGCGGTGTATGGGGCGGCTCAGGCGTTGCGGCGTTTGAGGTGAATCAGTAACAGTGAAATGGCGGCCGGGGTAATCCCGGACAGGCGCGCCGCCTGGCCGAGGGTGGCGGGCCGGTGGCGAGTGAGCCGCTGGCGCACTTCGATGGACAGGCCATGCACCTTAACGTAGTCGAGGTCCTCCGGCAGGTGCGTGTCTTCGTGGCGCTGATGCTTATCGATCTCGTCGCGCTGGCGCTCGATGTAGCCGGCGTACTTGGCCTGGATTTCGATTTGCTCGGTGACTTGCGTATCGTCGACCGCCGGTCCGGCGCCGGGCAGCGCCGTCAGTTCCGTGTAACGCACTTCCGGCCGGCGCAACAGCTCCAGCAGGTTGTACTCGTGTGCGAGCGGCGCGCCGAGCACACGCTGTTCTTCGCCCTCCCCCACCATACCCGGTTTGAGCCAGATAGCGCGCAGACGCTGCTGCTCGCGTGCAATCGCTTCGCGCTTGATCGCGAAGCGCTGCCAGCGCGCCTCGCCCACCACGCCCAATTGCCGGCCTATTTCGGTGAGACGCAAATCGGCGTTGTCCTCGCGCAGACTCAGGCGATACTCGGCGCGTGAGGTGAACATGCGATACGGCTCGGTCACACCGCGCGCGATGAGGTCATCGATCAACACGCCGAGATAGGCCTCGCTGCGCTTCGGCCACCAGCCCTCTTTTCCCTGTGCGGCGCGCGCGGCGTTGATACCGGCCACGAGACCCTGCGCGGCCGCCTCTTCGTAGCCGGTGGTGCCGTTAATCTGGCCGGCGAAGTACAGCCCTTCGATCGCCTTGGTTTCGAGCGTCGGCCTGAGATCACGCGGGTCGAAATAATCATATTCAATCGCATAGCCGGGACGGGTGATGTGCGCCTGCTCGAAGCCCGCGATCGATCGCACCGCTTGCAGCTGCACGTCGTAGGGCAGGCTGGTGGAGATTCCGTTCGGATAAATCTCATCGCTCAGCAGCCCTTCCGGCTCAACAAACACCTGGTGGCGGCTCTTGTCGGCGAAGCGCACGATCTTGTCCTCGATCGAAGGGCAGTAACGCGGGCCCACGCCTTCGATCGCGCCGGTGTACATCGGCGAGCGGTCGAGGCCGGCGCGGATGATGTCGTGGGTGCGTTCGTTCGTATAGGTGATGTAGCACGACACCTGCCGCGGGTGTTCGCTCGGTTGCCCAAGAAACGAAAACACCGGCGTCGGCGTGTCGCTGGGTTGTGCCTCCATCCCCGAAAAATCAATAGACCGTTTGTCGATGCGCGGCGGCGTGCCGGTTTTGAGGCGACCGACATTCGACATCAGCTCGCGCAGGCGCGCGGCCAGTGCATTCGCCGGCGGGTCGCCGGCGCGCCCGCCTTGATAGTTGGTGAGGCCGATATGAATGCGCCCGCCGAGAAACGTACCGGTGGTCAGCACCACGGCGCGCGCCATGAATTTCAGCCCCGTCTGCGTCACCACTCCGGTTACGCGCGTGCCATCGACGATCAGATCGTCCACCGCCTGCTGGAAAATGCGCAGGTTCGGTAGTTCGCCGAGCAGCGTGTGCACCGCCTGTTTGTACAAACCCCGGTCGGCCTGCGCGCGCGTGGCGCGCACCGCCGGGCCCTTGCGCCCATTCAGAATGCGAAACTGAATACCGGCACGATCGGCGGCGCGCGCCATGAGTCCGCCGAGTGCATCGATTTCCTTCACCAGGTGCCCCTTGCCGATGCCGCCGATGGCCGGGTTGCAGGACATGGCGCCGACGGTCTCGACATTGTGCGTGAGCAGCAGGGTCCTGGCGCCCAGACGTGCGCAGGCCGCGGCCGCCTCGGTACCGGCATGGCCGCCGCCAATTACGATTATGTCATGGGTTTCAGGGTGTAGCATGGATCAACCCGCCGGGTCCGCGTGCGGCCGCCAATGATAGCAGGCCGCTGCCCTTCGGCTATTCTTATAGCTGCATGCCTGCGGGCCGAACCCGGGCACATAACCCCGCACAACTCTGGATATCGCCACGTGAAACCACTGTCCCAGCAACCGGCGACCGCCAAGGATGGCGGAAGTGCGGGGCGCGCAACCGTCCCCACGGGGACAAACGCAGGAGCTGTTTTTCCGCCGCACGCCGGCCATGACCACTACATCGCCATGGCCGCCGCGGTCACTCGCCAGACTGAAGGCCTGATTCTCGGCAAGACCCGGCAGGTGAAGCTCGCCTTCGCCTGCCTGCTGGCGCGCGGCCATCTGCTGATCGAAGATCTGCCGGGCATGGGCAAGACCACGCTCGCTCACGGGCTGGCGCGCACCCTGGGGCTTTCGTTCCGGCGCATCCAGTTCACCAGCGACCTGTTGCCGGCCGACCTGCTCGGTGTGTCTATTTATCAACCGGATTCGCACGATTTTCGTTTTCATCCCGGGCCGGTGTTCACCCAATTGTTGCTGGCCGACGAACTCAACCGCGCGACGCCCAAGACTCAAGGGGCGCTGCTCGAGGCCATGGAAGAACGACAAGTAACGAGCGATGGCATAACCCACCCGCTGCCCGAACCGTTCTTCGTAATCGCCACCCAGAACCCGCGCCACCAGGTCGGCACCTATCCTCTGCCCGAGTCGCAGCTCGACCGCTTCCTGATGCGCATCGACATGGGCTATCCGGACCGGGTCGCGGAACGCGAACTGCTGAATGGCCGTGACCGGCGCGAGTTGCTCGCTGAACTTGAACCGGTGCTGGATCATGCGCGCCTGGTGGCGTTGCAGCACCAAGTCGGCGAAGTGCACGCCGCCGATGCGCTGCTCGATTATATTCAGGATTTGATCGGCGCCAGCCGCCGCTCGGCGCGCTTTACCCATGGCCTGAGCCCGCGCGCCGGTCTCGCGTTGTTATCCGCGGCGCGCGCCTGGGCCTTTCTCGCGGGCCGCAACATGGTGCTGCCGGAAGACGTGCAGACCGTGGCGCCGGGCGTCATGGCGCATCGCCTTCCGGCGGCCGAAGGGCGCGCGAGCAGCGATACCCTGGTCGCCGAGCTGATTCAATCCATACCGATTCCCTGATGACGCAGGACCCCGAGACCGTGCTCGGCACGCGCCAGATCTACATTCTGCCGACCCGTCACGGTCTGCTGTTCTTGCTGGTGCTGGTGACACTGGCGCTCGCCGCCGTCAACTACAACAACGCCCTCGCCTACCTGCTCACCTTTCTGCTTGCCGGCATGGCGGTGGTGTCGTTGCTGCACGCGCAGCGCAACTTGCTCAAGTTGCGCGTGACCGCGGCCGGTGGCGATCCGGTATTTGCCGGCGAGCCGGCGGCGCTGCGGGTTTGTCTGCACAACGACAGTGGCGCGCGTTACGCGTTGCGACTCGAATCGACACCGGCAACGCTGACGCCATTCGATGTGCCTGCACACGACACACGCTGTGTCGTGTTGAGCATACCAACGCTGAAGCGCGGTTGGCTCGAGTGCCCGCTGCTGACGCTCGCCAGTGTGTATCCGCTCGGCATCACGCGCGCGTGGTCGCGGCGCCTGACGCTGCCGGCGCGTTGTCTGGTCTATCCAAAGCCGGCGGATGATGCGCCGTGGCAGACCGCGGCCGGCACCGAGGGCGAGAGCCAGCCAGGCGTCATGCAAGACGGCGATGATTTCACCGGCCTGCGCGCCTATCAACCGGGCGACGCGCCGGCGCGCATCAGCTGGAAAACCCTGGCGCGCGGCCAGGGACTGCACACCAAGGAATTCCGCGCGCCGCGCGCCGAAAGCATCTGGCTCGACTGGGAGGCGTTCGCGCCGCACGACGTCGAAATGCGTCTGTCGCTTCTGTGTCGCGCCGCACTGGAGGCCGAAGACAGCGGCCTCGCCTACGGCCTGCGATTGCCGGGTGTCGTGCTCGAACCGGACAACGGAACGTCGCATCGCCACCGTTGTCTGGAAGCCTTGGCCCTGCATGAAATCCACGCCTGAGGGCCTGAAGCAGGAAAACGCGCTCGCCGAGCGCGCCGCCGGCTACTGGTTGCTGGGTGCGGCGGTCGTGGTGCTGTTGCCGCATGTACCGCGTTTCCCGGTGTGGTTGAGTGCCGTACTTGCGGCTTTGTTCGCCTGGCGATTCTTTATGGTCCAGCGCGCCTGGCCGGCGCCCAACCGCTGGTGGCGCTGGTCGCTCACCGCACTGCTGGTTTTCCTGCTCTACCGCCAGTACGGCACGCTGTTCGGACGCGATGCCGGCAGCGCCCTGCTCGCCGCGATGCTGGCGCTTAAATTTCTGGAACTGCAGCGACTGCGCGATTACGTGCTGAGTGTGCTGCTGGTCTATTTTCTGATTGTCCTTGGTTTTCTTTATTCGCAGGCCATGTGGCTGGTCATTTATCTGGTGGCGGTATTTGTGCTGACCACAGCAACCCTGGTTCGTCTTGCCGTGCCGGGCGCACGCGCACGCTTCGCACTGCGCCTGGCGGGTGTGCTGATGTTGCAGGCATTGCCGCTGATGCTTGCGATGCACCTGCTGTTTCCACGTCTGCAAGGCGCATTGTGGGGGCTTCCGCATGACGCCCATTCCGGCCTCACCGGTCTTTCCGAGGAGATGCATCCCGGCAGCATCAATGAACTGTCACTCTCGGAGGACATCGTGTTCCGTGCGCATTTTCAAGGCGCCGTACCGCCACCGGCGCAGCGCTACTGGCGCGCGCTTGTGCTCTGGACCACGGATGGCAAGACCTGGACGCGCGGCCTTGTGGCCACCGACCAACTTGATTATGAAGCACAGGGAATCGCCATTTCCTACACACTTACGCCCGAACCCGCCAACAAACCGTGGTTGCCGGCGCTCGACCTGCCGGCGCAAATACCGCCCGGCACGCGTCTGCGTTCCGGCTTGGTGCTGGAAACCACGGGCGCGGTGCGCGGACGCCAAAGCCTGGAGATGAGCGCGCACACCCAGTATCGAATGTCCGGCTTGCAGGAAAACGAGCGGCGCGCAGGCCTGCGGCGCCCGGACTTGATCAGCCCACGTGTGCAGGACCTGGCGACGCGCTGGCGCCGGTCGGCGCGCAGCGATGCGGACGTCGTTAGCGCGGCGCTCACGCATTTCCGCACGGAGAAATTCTTTTATACCCTGGAGCCGCCAGCGCTCGAAGACGATCCGGTGGATGAATTCCTGTTCGAGACGCGGCGCGGTTATTGCGAACACTACGCCGCGGCGTTCGTGACGCTCATGCGCAGCGCCGGCATCCCGGCGCGCGTCGTGACCGGGTATCAGGGCGGCGAACTCAACCCGGCCGGCAATTATCTGATTGTTCGCCAACTGGACGCACACGCATGGGCCGAGGTATGGCTGCCCGGTCAGGGCTGGGCACGCGTCGATCCCACTGCCGCCATTGCCCCGGAGCGCATCGAATACGGAACCGAGGGCATACGCCGATTGCTGGCGCGGGGCGCGGCGCTGGGCGGAATGCCGTCCGAAACACTGCGAGATTTGCTGGCGCTCGGCGCCTTTGAGCATGCCCGCCAGCAATTGCGTCTGTCGTGGGATGCGGCCAACACCGCCTGGCAGCGCTGGGTACTGAGTTACGACCAGGCGCGCCAGCGCGAACTGCTGGCGCAGCTGGGCTTCGAGGACGTCAACCCGCTGCGCCTCCTTGGTCTGCTCGCCCTGCTCATCGCCCTGGTCATGGGCCTCTATGTAATGCTGACTCGTCGACGAGTGCCGCGTCCCGATCCGGTGCAGCGCGCCTATTTCACGTTCTGCCGCAAGCTCGCACAAATCGGGCTGGTGCGCGCACCGCAGGAAGGCGCACTGAGCTTTGCCGGGCGTGGCGCCCGCCAGCGACCGCAACTTGCCGTCGCCATCCACGCCATCACCCATTTCTATTTGCGCTTGCGTTACGGCGGCAACGAGGATGCGGCGGCGCGGCGGGAATTCACGCGCCAGGTTGCCTCATTTCGCGCGCGGCACGGCTGATTACTTTCCGATACAGAAGGACGAGAAAATACGGCCGAGCAGGTCGTCGCTGGTAAATTCGCCGGTGATTTCGCCGAGCGCCTGCTGCGCCTGGCGCAGTTCCTCCGCCGCCAGTTCGCCGCGCCGCGCCGCCAGCTGCGACAGGGCTGCATCCAGGTGCGCGCGTGCCCGCTCGATGGCGTCGAGATGCCGGCGGCGGGCGCTGAAGGTGCCCTCTCCGGCCGCCTGGTAGCCCATGCATTCTTTCAGGTGCGCGCGCAGCGCATCGATTCCGCTGCCGTCCTGCGCCGAGATCGCGATTTCCGGAATCTCCGTCTTCGACGCAACCGGGCCCGCGGCGCGACCGCTGCGGTCGATCTTGTTGCGCACCAGCGTAATGCCCGCCCCGCCCGGCAACTGCGCCACCAGCGCCCGCACGCTGACCTCCTCCTCTTCATTGTCATCAATCACCAGCAACACGCGGTTGGCGCGGCGCATGGCTTCGTGCGCCCGCCGCACACCTTCACTCTCGATCGCGTCGGTCGACTCGCGCAGGCCGGCGGTGTCGAGCACGTGCAGCGGCAGCCCGTCGATCTGGATACGCTCGCGCAATATATCGCGCGTGGTCCCGGGGACCGGACTCACGATAGCGCTGTCGTATTGCGCAAGCACGTTGAGCAGACTCGATTTACCGGCATTCGGCCGTCCGGCCAGCACCACGGTCATGCCATCATGCAGCAGTTGTCCCTGACGGGTGGCGGCACGCAATGCGTCGACTTGCGCGGTGAGCTGTTGCGCACGGCGTGACAGATTTTCATCCGCGAGGAAATCGATCTCTTCTTCCGGGAAGTCGAGCGCGGCTTCGATGTGCAGGCGCAGCTCGATCAGTTGCTCGTTGATCGCCTGCACACGTTGCGAGAACGCGCCTTGCAGTGAACGCAGCGCGGCGCGTGCGGCCTCGGCCGAGGCGCTTTCAATGAGATCCGCAACGGCTTCCGCCTGGGCGAGATCGAGCTTGCCGTTGAGAAATGCGCGTTCACTGAACTCGCCGGGGCGCGCGGGGCGCGCGCCGAGCGCAAGCGCGCGCTGCAACACCATGTCCATCACCACCGGACCGCCATGGCCGTGCAATTCAAGCACATGCTCGCCGGTGAAGGAGTGCGGGGCAGGGAAGTACAGCGCCAATCCTTGATCGAACGCGGCGCCGTGCGCGTCTCGAAAAGATGTGAACGCAGCGTAGCGTGGCGGCGGCAGTCGGCCGAGGAGGGCGCGCGCGATCTCCGGTGTCCGGTCGCCTGAGATGCGTACAATCCCGATGCCGCCGCGCCCCGGCGGGGTGGCGATAGCGGCGATGGTGGTCGTGGTGCGTGCTGTGGTCACGGGCGTGCTCCGGGTAGGACGGCCCGATGCGCGCTGCCGTCGGCTTATTTCCCCGTGCCTCCGATAGCGCGGTTGATCTGCCACTGCTGGGCGATGGACAGGATATTCTGTACCACCCAGTAAAGCACCAGACCGGAGGGGAAGAACAGGAACATGCCGGTAAACACCACCGGCAGGGCGTACATGAGTTTCTGTTGCAGCGGGTCGACCGGCTGCGGATTGAGCCATTGCTGGGCCAGCATGCTTGCGCCCATTAGCACCGGCAGAACGTAGTAGGGATCCTGGACCGACAGGTCCTTGATCCACAGCGCCCAGGGCGCCTGGCGTAATTCCACGCTCTCCAGCAGCACCCAGTAGAGCGCAATGAACACCGGGATCTGGACCAGGATCGGCAGGCAGCCGCCGAGCGGGTTGATCTTCTCGGTCTTGTACAGCTCCATCATCGCCTGGTTCAGCTTCTGTTTGTCGTCGCCATACCGCACCTTGAGCGCCGCCATGCGCGGCTGCATTTTGCGCATGTGCGCCATGGAGCGGTAGCTGGCGCGCGACAGCGGATAGAACACGATCTTGATGAGGATGGTGAGCAGGATGATCGCCCAGCCCCAGTTGTTCACCAGTTTGTGCAGCCACGCCAGCAGCCAGAACAGCGGGGCGGCGATGACGGTGAGCCATCCGTAGTCCACGGTGAGCGTCAAACCCTCGTTCAGCGTTTCGAGACGCGCCTGTTCTTTTGGTCCGGCATACAGACGGGTGCTGAGTGTTGCCTTCCCGCCCGCCGCAACCGGGGTCGGCGTAAGCGTCTTGTAGCCGATGGCGAGCAGGTTTCCCGGCTGTACGTTGGTGTAGAACTGGTGGCTCTCTTTTGCGTCGGGCAACCAGGCGCCGAGGAAATAATGCTGCAGCATGGCTACCCAGCCACCTTCGGCGTCGCGCGCCAGTGTCTTGTCGCGCATCTGGTCGAGGTTAATTTTCTCGTAGCGCTTTTCCTGGGTGTAGATGGCGCCGCCGGTGTAAGTCGGCAGGGTCGTAAGACCGTAACTTGTTTCTTCGTGGCTGTGCAGAAACTGGGCATAGAGATACACATCGCGCGGTTTGCGCCCGGCGTTTGTTACCTCATAGCTCACGTCCACGCTGTAGTCGTTGCGGTGGAAGGCATAAACCTTGGTGACGCGCACACCCTCGGGGCCCGACCAATGCAACCGTACCGTGAGCGCATCCTGGCCCTTGGCCAGTTCGTAGCGGCTGGCTTCGGCGGTGTAACGGCTCTTGTGGCTGGGGAACGCACCTTCTTCACGTCCAATGAGCCCGGACTGGGCGACAAACACTTTCTTGCCCTGGTCATCGAACAGACGGAATGGTTTGTCAGGCTGGTCCGCGGACACCGGGTGTTTGCGCAGCTCGACCACACGCAGGTCGCCGCCCTGGGTGTCGATCTCGACATGCAACAGGTCGGTGGTCACTTGAATGCGTGCGCCATTGCCGAGTTCGGTCACGGCCGGGCCGGGCGCGATTTGTCCAAGTGCCGCGGGAACGGCGGGCGTGGCCGGGACCTCTTGCTTGGGTTTGGGGGCCTGCGCGGATGGCGGGCGCTGCTCGGATTCCCAGGCCGACCACAGCATCAGGATCAAGACCGAAAGAATGGCAAACAGGATGAGACGCTGGTTATCCATAGGATTTCACTTTCTGAAACTTCCGTGCCGGCACCGGGTCGTGACCGCCAAGGTGCCAGGGATGACATTTTCCCAAACGGGCCAGGGTCAGATATAGCCCTTTCCACGCGCCGTGGGTGTGGACGGCCTCCTCGGCGTATGCCGAGCAGCTTGGATAAAAACGGCACTGGCTGCCGAGCCAGGGACTGAGCACCAGGCGATAACCGCGAATCAGAAAGAGGAATAGGGATTGCATTGCTTAACTTAAGTTTCTTCGGGCGGGCCGCAACGCCATGAGTGCTGTTTGCCAGTGGTGCTCAAGCGAGCCCTGCAGCGCCGCAGCCTGCGCACGTGCCGCGGGCGGACGGGCGACCACAACCAGGTCCAGACCCGCCAACGCACCTTGCTGCACGCGGAAGTTTTCCCGGACACAGCGCTTGATTCGGTTGCGCACCACCGCCTTGGTTGAAACCCGGCGCGCCACGGTCATTCCCATGCGCGCATGTTCCCGGTTGTTGGGACGTGCGTGGACACTAAAGTAGTTGTCACGATTCGGTGGACAGGTGCGGGTAATTTCGCGCAGCTCGCGCCCGGAACGCAAGCGCAGTTTTGGTCCCAGCCCGTGCGCCGGTTGCGGCAACGTCAGGCGCTGAGGCGCGCACGGCCCTTGGCGCGCCGGGCGCTCAATACCTTGCGCCCAGCGGCGGTACTCATGCGGACACGAAAGCCATGGGTGCGTTTACGCTTGATAACACTGGGCTGAAACGTTCTTTTCATCGGTGTGCCCTAGGCTTGCGGTGCGGTGCCTGCAAAGGGCGGCAAACTTACTGATAGCGCGTGTTTTTGTCAACATAAAATATATATGCGGACAGACTCCGTCCGCCTGTGGATAACCAGGGTATTGCGCGCTAGACTCGCAACCCCCCCGCAATGCGTCAGGACACCCGGTGGAACAGTCATCGGTCTGGAAAAAATGTCTGGAGCGGCTCGAGGATGAACTGTCCTCGCAGCAGTTCAACACCTGGGTCCG
>CAYJBG010000041.1:0-13061 GCA_964368085.1 uncultured Acidiferrobacterales bacterium
CGCCCACGGTCAGGCCATCGATGAGCAGGGTCGGCTGGCCGACGCCGACCGGCACACTTGATGCCCGGGGCCGCACTGCGAATAGACGAAGGCCTCCATCACTCTCGCGGCTTGATCAAGCTCGGCCAGGTCCAACTCCGAAGCGAGTCGCGCGCGCGCGGCGCGCGCCTGTACATGATCGGGTATCACTTGGAGGGTACGGCTGAATGCCGCTAAAGCGCCGACTTTGTCACCGGTGCGGAGCAGAGATATTGCTTGATTGAAGTGAGTTTCGCCGGTTTGTTGGTCGGCAGGGGTATGGGTCATCTTCGGTTTCCAAGGGTAAGAATATGCCGTGCCACCTTACAACACGCCCTTGGGGGCGTCTTCCTGAACCATGGCGTCATCGCTGCACTAGGTTAGGAGTATTTTGCCATCTTCCGCGTGATTTTCTCATGCACACGCTGCAATGCGGATTGCACATGGCAACTGGCTGATCTGATTTCAGGTGGTCGCGAGAGCTGATGGCTTTCCAGACATATTCCGAGAATGCTGGATCATCGAGGTGCATGGCGACACCTGCTGCAGCTAATACAAGCGCCTGACCTGAATCGTGATCGAAAGGGGCGGCCTTGCCGCTGGCGTTGTAAATCACCTTGGCCACGTTCTCTGCCAGCAAGAGCAGAAAGACATGGATATTATGATCTTTGCCTCCCGCATTGGATTTTTCGACGGCCAGTGTTTGTTTCCGCAAGGCATGAAATACATCGTATGCCTCTGGCCAATTTTCCGGGGTAGCGGCAATATTGAGCAGGGCGCGCTCAATAACCAAATGCAACATTTTTGGGAGAGAATGTTGCATGGGAAAAATCTACCAGCAGTTGAGTATTGAAGAGCGAACGATGATCCAAACGCAATTGGAGATGGGCATCAGGCCGGCGGCGATTGCCGTGGTACTGAATCGTTCGGCCTCCACGCTTTCCCGCGAACTCCGCCGAAACGGCTGGGTCCGCCCGCCGGCACGTCGCCGCCCGGGACGCCCGGCGGCTACCGTGCCACAGCCGCCCATCGGCGCGCCCGGGCGTACACGGTCACGCCGCGCGGTTCCGCGTCGCCTGCGACCCGGAACCGCCTTGTGGAAGCAGGTCCAGCGCTACCTCAAGGCCGGCTACTCGCCCGGGCAGATTGCTGGCACACTGGCGCTGGTGCACTCCGAGACGCCCACGTTGCAGGTTTCTCACGAAACCATCTACACCGCGATCTACGCCATGCCGCGTGGCGCGTTGCGCACGGCGGTGATTGGCTGGCTGCGTTTCGGCCATACCAAACGCCGACCCCGTGCGTGCGGCGTTGACCGGCGCGGACAAATCCCGGACAGGGTCAGCATTCATGCGCGCCCGCCGGAAGTGGAAGAACGGCTGATCCCGGGCCACTGGGAAGGCGACCTCATCAAGGGGGCGCACAACCGCTCGTCCGTCGGCACCCTGGTGGAGCGCGCCACCTTGTTTACGGTACTGTCCCGAATGAATGACGCCAGCTTTGAGGCGGCACTCGACGGCTTCAGCCATGTGCTCAATCGGATCGAGGCGCAAAAGCGTCTGTCGCTCACTTACGATCGGGGCCGGGAAATGGCGGCGCATCAACGACTGACGGAAGCCACCGGGGTGAAGGTCTACTTCGCCGATCCGCACAGTCCCTGGCAGCGTGGCATCAACGAGAACACCAACGGCCTGTTGCGGCAGTACTTGCCCACGCGCCGCGACTTGAGTGGCTTCACCCAGAGAGAACTGGATGCGATTGCCTGGAAACTGAACACCCGGCCACGCAAGACGCTGGGCTTCAAGTGTCCCGCTGAACTGTTTACCCCGGACGCCTTCGATTTCAGGCAGCATCATGCTGCGCTTTTTGCACTTGGTCATTGAAACCGCCCTTATAAGAAAAGGGAATTACCACACCACATGGCCGTCACCCCTGAAGTTCTGATCATCGGCGCCGGGCCATCGGGCCTGGCGGCGGCGCTGCGCCTGGCGCGTGCCGGTGTGCGGGTGTTGGTGTTGGAGGGTGGGGAATACGCCGGCGCGGAGAATTGGTCCGGTTGCGTCTATCACGCCGACAGCCTGGTGCGCGAGGATGTATTGGGCCGGGCGGTGTGGGCCGAGGCGCCGAAGGAAAGAAAGATCGTCGCGCGCAGCCTGTTTGTGCACGACGGCGTGCATGCCGCGGGTTTTGAGGCGCGCGCCCATGCGGAGAATGATTACGGCGAGGCCTGGACCGTGTTGCGGCCCAAGGTGGACCGCTGGCTGGCGAGCCGTGCCATCGACGCCGGTGTCACCCTCATGACGGGCACCACAGTCAGCGGCCTGCGCTACGATGACTACGCGCGCGTAGTGGGCGTTTACACCAACCGTGGCGCCATCGACGCCCCCCTGGTGTTTATTGCCGAGGGGGATGCCGCGGGTCTGTTGGCACGGGAAGGTCTGGAAAAAACCGATCGCCCGCACTACGCCCAGGGGGCCAAAGCGGTGTTCCAGCTGGCGCCGGCGGAGATCGAGCGGCGCTTCGGCGTGCGGCCGGGGGAGGGTGTGGCGCAGGAATGGATACTGCGCAACGGCAAACTCGCCGGACGCGGCGTGCCGTTGAACATCACCGCCTTCCTTTATACCAATCACGCCTCCCTGTCCCTGGGTTTCGCCATCCCCCTGGCGCATCTGGCCAAGGCGGGCGTGGCGGACCACCCGCATCTGCTGCAGCGTGTATTACAGACTCCGGGTATCGCAGGCTACCTGGAGGGCGCGCGCCAGGTGGCCTATGGCGCGAAGGTCATCCGTGCCGGGGGTGTCACGGAGACCCCGCAGTGGGTGGCGGACGGTCTGGCGGTGGGCGGCGGCGGCCTCGGTCTGGGTCAGGAGATCCCCTATCCCAATTTCATCGGACCGGCCATCACCAGCGCGCTGACCTTCGCCGATGCGGTCTTGCGCCTGCGCGATCGCGGCGCCGACTACACCAGTACGGAGCTGGAGATCGAGTATGTCCAGGCCCTCAAGCGCACCGACGACTACGCCAGCGCGCAGTTGATCCGCCGTTGGCCGGAGGCGATCCACGGCGGCGGTATGTTGTTCGAGCATTTGCCGGCCCTGCTCGGTCAGATGGTGGATGCGGAAAAGTTGCCGCCCAAGCAGGCCGCCGCCCAACGGCGTCGTGCCCTGGCCATGCAGCTCGGCCAGTTGCGCTCGGACCTGGGACAGACCCTCGGCATGGCCTGGGGGATGTGGCCGCGCCTGAAGGCGCCGAGTGAGCGTCCTACCCCCTTGGCGGTGACCTTTCTCGTGGCGCGCAACGGCGCCAAACCGGTGGCCGTCGACGCACAGGGCAATGCCCTGTTGCGCCTGATGGCGCGCGCCATCGGCCATTTTTATGGCCGGCGCCTGCCGCGTTTCGGCGATCGTATCAATATGGTATGGCGCGATCTCGGCGCCTTGCCGGGGGCCATGTTGCGGGTCGGCGGTCTGGGGGTGAGCGCCGGTGCCGGTGGCCTGGCCCTGGTGAGCGATCTCGCCGTGTATAAATTCCGCTCCATCCCGTTGCGCGATTTTCTGCTGCGTCCCTACCACCGGCACGACGAGGCGACACGTCAACGCCTGGACTGGGCCAAGGCGCGCCGCACACCCGTAACACCCACGGACTGGATCGCGCCGCTTACGCGTTTTCAACCGGACGCGCGTCACCTGAGCGTTCCGCTGACCGTGGGCAGCGATGCGGCGCAACAGCTGCGCAATGTGTGTCCGGCGGAGGTCTACAGCATCGCCAGCAAGCTCGGCGGTGTGGCGAGCCAGTTCGAGAATTGCATCAAGTGTGAATCCTGCCGCGTCACCGTGCCCGGCATCGACTGGAACCGCACCAGCCGACACCGCCTGGCCTATCGTGTACCCGGCGATGGACGTTATGGCTTTGATGCCTCGGTCAACACGTCGATACAGCTCACACCGGCGCCGGTGTTAACGCTGGCCCAGCACGCCGTAAAATCCTGGACCGATCTGTATGAGTCGCTGCGCGCCCGCCCGGCCATGGTGGGTGACGAGTGGATACAGGCGTGGCGTCGTGCCCTCGAGGGAATCCCGCTGGACGAGGACGTGGTGCCCGGGTTGCACGGACGCCTCAGTCACTGGCTGGAAAAAAATGCCTATGGTTGGATGGAGGCGGAGCTGCACGCCCTGCTGGAGCAGGCGCAGTGTCTGCCGCCGGACACCACCGGCCTGCGCGCTCCCGCGGTGCATGCGCGCAACCTGCGCGAACACCATTGGCAGTGGTTGCGTGAACAGTTTACGCCGGAACACCTGAAGCAACTCTCGCTACAAGGCTGGGACGATGCCAGCCGCACGCACCTGCGGCGCTGGATCGAAGAGGCGCGGGGGCAGGCCGTAGAAGCCGTGGAGTGGCTGGCCGCGTGGTCGCCGGCCCTCGCCTGGGTCGCGGCCAATCATTTTCTCGCGGAGTCTTATAGTGGAAGGCCGCAGACCGACGTGCTGGTGGCACCGGTGTGGCGCGAACAGGATGGTCAGTCCAATTGGTTGCCGGCGGCGGCTGAACGGTTGTACGACGCCCAGGGCAACGGTGTGCGCATGGGCGAGGTCCTGGCCCATGGCGCCGGCGGCGATGCGGCGCAACCGGCACGCATATCGGTGGACGCGGGGCTCAGTGGGTTCAAAGCCACGCCCGCCATGGCGCATTTAAGTCTGGCCTTGGCCCTGGGTCAGGCCATGGTGTTGCGCGCCCGCGCCGCCGAATACGCCGGACAACGGGTACAGTTCCGCGGCGAACTCAAGGACGCCGAGGGGCGTGACTCCATCGCCAAGTTCGGTGGTGTGAAGGCCATGCTCGCGGGCATCGAACAGGCCGTGGCCCTGTTGCAGCTGGCGCGGGACTGGTGTGAACCCGAGCCCAACAAGGTGCTGGCGCTGGTGCGCGAGCACATGGGTCCGTGGATGGACGCGGTGCCGTGGCTGGCGGGACAGATTTTCGGCGGCATGGGTTATTCCGAGGAAGACATCCTGGCGCCGCGCTATCGCGACTCCATGTTGTTCAGTCAGTGGCCGGGTGCCGGCGAACTGGAAACCGAAGACCCGGATTTCGCCTGCCGCGTGGCACAGCAGGCGCAGGAGCAAGGGCTGCGCGAATACGTGTACGCGCGCAATCTGTGGCGCGCCAGTGACAACCGACGCAAACTGCGCGCCCTCCTGCCGCCCCAGGTGGAACCGGCGCCGGTGAAAAAACGCCGCCACAGCAAAGCGCTCACCTGGGATGCGCAGGAAAAATTTACCTATCACAGCGGTAGTTTTATCAATGGCCAGCTGCTCGCGCCGGAGCAGGTGCTGACTATCGAACACTATGCGCGCGATGCCACCCTGCGCCGCACGCGTGCCGATGTGTTGCGCCTGTTGCGTGGCGGATTCAATGTGCCCGCCGGCCATTTGTCGTATGGGCGTTACATCGACGCCCTGCACGGTATGCCGGAGCAGGATATCCAGCGGCTGCGCGACTTCAATGCCTTCGCCACCATCGTGCCGACGTCCCTCGGCGGCAAGGGTTGGAGCAAGGCGCAGTATTCCGTGCTGACCAATCTCGGCATGGGCCGCATGGACACCGCCTTTGGTCTGTTGATCATGGCCAGCACCAGTATCGGCACCATGCCGGTGATGCTCGGTCGCGACAAGGACCTGCCGAGCCTGCGGGCGGAGTTGACGGCGTGTCTCGCCGACCAGGCCGCGTGGCGCGGACTGCGTGGCGGCATCAAACGCATTATCCGCATGTTGGAGCACCCGGAGCCCAAACCCTTCCGGCAGGCCATGGAGCAATGGGGCAAGCGCATCCAGCACATGTTTCTATTTCCCGGTTCGACGCTGAAGTATCTGGCGCGCACCTATTTGTTGCTGGTGCAGCAGACGGTGGAGACGGCCAAGAGTCGCGACATGCAGGCCTTGGCGGTCAAGCTGCGCGCCTGTCAAAGCGGGCTGGATGATCTGCATCGCCTGCTGGTGCAGGAGTTGGACTCCCTCACGCTGCGCGAGCAGGCGCACGCGCGTTTCTTAAGTTTCCTCGCCTGTGGTCAGATCAGCGCCTTTGCCCTGACCGAGCCGTCCGCCGGTTCCGATACCGGCGGTATCCAGACGCGCGCGGTGCTGCGCGAGGTGGAGGTGGTGTATGACGGCGTGGGTTTCTATACCTTCACCCCGTTCGGTAAATCCAAAGCGCGCACGCTGCTGGATGGGTCGCGTCTGTTGTTCAATGACCGCAGTGTCACCTATCGCCTGGAAGACGGGCATGAAGGTCTGCTGGACGACAGCGCTTGGGATCTGTACCGCAACAGCGGGCGGCGCGGGATACGTACGCTGGATCGGGTGTATGAATTCGACGACATCGGCACGCCGCTGCAACGCAACGGCAAGAGCGTGTACCAATACTGGGAAGTGTCCGGTAATAAAATGTGGATCACCAACGGTTCCGTGGCGGATCGTTACAGCCTGTATTCCCAGAGTACCGACGGTGATGTCGGTTTCATGTTGGAGCGCCGCTCGGAAGGCCTGCGCATCGGTCCCAACGAAAACAAACTCGGTCAGCGTGCCTCGCCCACCAATGAGTTGACCCTCGACCGGGTGCGCATCAGCGCCGACCAGGTGATCGGCTTCCGCGGCCACGGGCAGGTGAATGCCCTCGAAACCCTGAGTGTCGGGCGCGGCGGCCTGGTGATGAGCTGCGCCACCCTGGGTGAGCGCCTGTTGCAGGACTATGCGCCTTTATGGCGCCACAACCCGGCCCTGCACGAGGCCGCGCAGGCGGAACTGGATCGCATCCAGTGTCTGGCGGCGCGCCTCGTGGGTCTCATGGACCGCGCCGATCTGCGTCAGGGTGATTTCCGCATCGAAGCGGCATTGTCGAAATATGTCGCCTCGGAGGGCGCACACCGCATCCTCGGCTGGCTCGAGACGCTGCTCGGTCCGCAGTCCGCCGCGCGCGAAGTGATTATCGAAAAATGGCGGCGCGACATCCGCATCCTCAATATCTACGAAGGCACCAACGAGGTGCAACGCTTCCTGGCGCTGAAAGACCTGCCGAACCTGCTGCGCGAACCGGTCATGCCGATCAGCGACAACCCGGCCTTGGAGTCCGCGCTGCAGGCGTTCCGCGAATTCGCCACGCCGCGGGTGGCCGCGTTGGGGGCGAGTCTGTGGCAGAACCCCGATCTGCAGACACGCTGGTTCCCGGTGGTGGATTGGCTCGCCGATCTTTACAGCTGGTGCGCGCTGCACGAGCGCGTGCGCCTGCTGGTGGACAATGCCGATCCGGTGGATGACGGGCTTCTGGTACGGCTGCGCGGGGTGGAGAGCAGTCTGGCGGAACACGTGCAACGGCGTGCCCATTGGGTGCGCTCCAGTTTTACTGCCGGCGAAGAGGGGCGTTGTTATCCGGCGGATGCCAGCCTGGTGCTGGCGCGTGCGGCACTGGCGCCGACGCCGGAAGCGGACCCCGGTCCGGTGGTGGTCGGCAACCTAAGCGGTGATGTTGCGTTGATGCTGCGCAGCCGTGTGACGCTGAGCGACAGCGGCCTCGTCTGGGCCGGCTGGCACGATGCCGACCTGGCGGTGCTCGAGCGGATGTTGGCGTGGGCGCGTCATTCCCCGCAACTTAAGATAAAGCTTGCCGTCGTGGCGCCCCGCGGGGTGGAAGACCGGCTGCGCCAGCTGCTGGCCACCGGTGTGGAGTTGCTGCACGTGGTGCAGCCGGCGGGCGCCATGGACACCGCCGCGGTGGCCGACGCGGTATTGCGCCGCTGGCCGGCGGTCACGCGCTGGGCCTTCGGTCGACGCGGCGCGAATGCGCACGACCAGACGTTTGTCGCGCAAATGGCTCAGTGGTTGGCACTGGAGGTGGCGCAGGATATTGTCGCCTTAGGGCAGGACGAGCACGGCCCGTGGATCGAGAACGTGCGTTATCAACGCCATCGCGTGGCGCGCGAGCGGCGATTGGGTTTTGTGTGGGACATCAAACCGAGTGGTCACAGCGAACACTACAGCGCGGTGGCCTGGCTCGCGGCATTGCAGGCCGAGCTGCCGGAGGTGGCGCCGACGTCCGCCACCAAGGTGCTCGCGCCGCGTGCCGCACCGCCGCTGGCCGCGTCGGATCTGCCCGATAGCTTTGCCACGCCCAAGGCCCTGGCGCAGTGGTTGAAACAACGCTTCGGTAGCGCTGCCCAGCCGGAGCCAACCGCCCGCTGGCAGGAGGCCAGTGCACCCCTCACGAGTTCCGTATTGTGGTTGGCGGCGGCGGACACCTTGGCGACGGTACGCAGTCATGCCGCGCCGCGCCTGTTGCGCGATATGCACGCGGAGGATTGCGGCCTGTTGGTGTGGCACGACGCCGCCTTGCCGCTGCCGCCGATCTCGTCCCGCGTGCAGCAACCGGGGGTGCGTGGTGTCTGGGCCTTGCCCTTGGATGGGGTGGTGGACGCCAATGTGTTGGCGCATGCCTTGAAGCCGCACATCCGCCTGCCGCGCCGCATCGTGGTGGAGGAGTCGCAACGCGACGTGGGCGCGGCACTGGCGGCGTGTCTCGGTATCGCCCTGTTCGATCGGATCCTCAGCCTGGAGGGTGATATGGTCACCTGCGCGCACGATGGTTATGTGGCGGATCACGAACTGCCCGAGTCGGCGTTGTTGGTGGTCGGCACGGAATATAAAGACTCTCCTCTGGCCGAAGCGCGCGCGGCAGATCTGCCCCTCACACGCCTGCCACGCAGCACACTCCAGGACAACGCGCTCACGCGCTGGCAGGCCCAGGCGACACAGGCCGGTCCGGGTCTGGCCACGGCGCGTCTGGTGCTCGACATCGGTCTCGGTATCGGCGATGACGCGTACTACCAGAAACTGGTGCCGCCCCTCGCGACCGCGCTCAGCCACTTGAGCGGCAGCGATGTGGCCCTGGGTGCGACGCGCAAGATCACGCAGGAACTCAAGTTGCTGCCGGTGCAGCAGCAGATCGGCCAGACCGGCATCGGCGTGGCGCCGGAGCTGTTGTTCGCCCTGGGTATTTCCGGCGCGCCGCAACACATGAGCTGGATCGACCCCAAGGCGGTGGTGATCGCCATCAATCGCGACGCCGCGGCGCCGATCTTCACCTGGCACAAACAGAACGCCGGTCCGCGCGTGATCGCCTGCGTCGGCGATCTGCAGGTATGGTTGCCGGAGCTGGCGCGTTTACTCTCAAAGGTATAGGAGGTATAGGAAGGATAAACCCCTCTTCCCTGAAAAACCACCCGCACTCAACAGGCTGTTCACCCCGCTTTTCGCCACTCCACATTGCACCATGCGGTGGCCCGGCCGGAGAAAATCCGTCACGGCATCGCCGTATTCTGGCCACTTCCAGCCTTCAGGCCGACAGAGGACTTGCCGCTTCAGCGACGAACAGTGCCACGGGTTGATTTGTCCTTACGGTGCGTCAAACAAGACGGCTTGCGGGGGTGCCCGGCTCTCGTGCAGCGGAACGGGTTTCGCGCAGGCGGTTTGTTTGTTCAGGTGGGTGAGTATCTTTTCGATGACCTTTGGGTCTTCGATGCAGGCAATGATCTTCACCGCCCCGCCGCAGTGGTCACAGGTTTCGATGTCGATCTTGAACACACGCTTCAAGCGCTGCGCCCAGGTCATGGCCGCGTGTCCCGCGGCGGCCGTCCTGTCTGCTTCCTCGGCGGTCTCGGCAACTGCTCCATGCGTGGCTCGTCCTCCTGCATCCATGCAGTCGTCGCCCGTGCGCCGGCCGCGCTGGCCCGGTATCACCTGCGCGCGCAGGTGGCTGTTCGGCGCCAACACGCCGTGATAGCGCGTGAGGTTCACGCGCGGCTTGGGCACCAGGGCGGCCAGGCGGGCGATGAAGTCCAGTGGCTCGAAGAAGACGTGGGTGGTGCCGTCACGGTAAGGCGTCTTGAGTTGATAGCGGATGTTGCCGTTCGGGGTCAACGATAAGCGTTTCTCGGAGACAGCGGGTCTTGCGATGTAACGGCACAGCCGTTCCCGCTTCTTGCGCTCATGGGCCTTGGTCGCCACGCCGGCATGCAGCGAGAAACCGGCTACCGCGCCCACCGCGTTCGTGAACGGTTCGTCGGGATCGCGCGCCGGCAGGGTTTGCAGGGTAAACACCTTGCGGCCCTGGTTGGGCCCCACGGCGATGCGATAGGTAATGGAGTGACCCAGCAGTTGATGCATTGGGTCGTCCTCCACCGCCTCCAGGGCCAAATAGTCGTTCTCGGCATCGCGCGCCAACAGGCGTTGGCGTTCCAGATAGCGGGTGATGCGCTGGGCGCATGTGTGGGCCAATTGCGTGAGTTCATCGCTGGTCGGCGCCTGCACCCGGCGGAACCGGGGCGGTGCGTCCGCTTTGCCGTCGAGGTAGACGCCATCCAGGAACAGCATGTGGAAGTGGATATTCAGATTCAGCGCACTGCCAAAGCGCTGGATCAAGGTCACGGCGCCGGTGTGTGCCGTTTTGTGTGTCAGCCCTGCCTTTTTGATTAGATGCGTAGCGATGACACGATGGACGATTCCCAGCACCTCGCCCATAATCGCCGGGCGGCCGGCAAACAGGAACCGTAACTGAAAAGGGAAGCTCAACACCCACTGGCGCATCGGCGCCTGCGGCAAGACTTCATCCACCAGCAGGGCCGCGCTCTCCGCCATGCGCCGGGCCCCGCAGCTCGGGCAGAATCCCCGGCGCTTGCAACTGAACGCGACCAGCCGCTCGTGGTGACAGTCCGTACAGCGCACACGCAGGAAGCCGTATTCCAGGCGGCCGCACTTGAGGTAGTCCCCGAATTCGCGCTGGACATACTCAGGCAAGGTCGCGCCTTGCGCGGCCATCCGGTCCACAAACGCAGGGTAGTACTGCTCGACAAACTGGTAGAAAAGAGACTGTTCCGGGCGGTGGCGTTCGTAACGGTGAACGTCCTGGCCCGGGCTGGCATCCCTGCCGGCCGGTAGATGCAACATGATCGCTTCCTTGCGATACGGCGTGTGTACTCAGATCGGAGCAGGCCCCTATCAGGATCACGATGATCGGGATTCTAGTATCGATCTAGGCCGCGCTGTACAAAACCGCTCATTCGGACAACGTTTTGTTATTGTTACTACGCCCGGGCTATTTAAAATTCTGTGTTTTTTGCAGGGCGCCCGATTGATATGCAATCCGCTGCGCCTCTTCCAGCCAGGCAAGCCGTTGAGCGGGCGTGGCGCTGGCCCACAAGCGCAGGTGCGCTTTCTCCTCTTCGGTTAGTTTGTTTTGGCTGGTTTCAGGCTTCATCATCTTTATCCAACAGCCCTTGCAGGTATTTGATATCCTCCAAATCCTTGGGGCGGGCAGCTTGTTGCTTCATGGCGATTAAGTCATTAATGGCACAAACCGGAATAATAATCCCGCCCAAATCCATCCGTACGGCACGTTGGGCCATTTCCTTGAATGGGAAAGGTTCGCGCACAAACACATCCAGAATCATCAATGGATTGTCCGGCTGATAAAATGAAAACACCAGCATATTCTTGTCGTTAATCCAGCCTTCGCGGATAGCCTGATCCGTAAACTGCATGGGATCAACGGGTAGCCTGGGTTTCAGTCCACAGGCCAGTATGGCCCTGATGGCCTTCTCCGCCTCGTGCTGTTCCAGATTAATCACCAGATCGATGTCGGCGGTTAATCTGGCATAACCGTGCAGCACGGTTGCCAGTCCGCCAACGACTACATACTGCACTTTGGCATCGTTGAGATTTTTAAAGAGCGGTGAATACAAAGACATTGAATCTCACCTGCTTTAGTTAACTTCAAGGCATATGTTTCCTAATCCTCTATCTACCCCATCCAGCCGTCAACTGCCAGCCAAGGTCATGGACTCAATCAGGATCGAGCCGGTGCGGATGTTTCCGCGCGCATCCACGTCGTTGGCCGTGGCCACCAACCCGCGAAACATGTCCTTGAGGTTACCGGCGATAGTGATTTCCTCGACCGGGTACTGGATCTCGCCGTTCTCTACCCAGAATCCGCCCGCACCGCGCGAATAATCACCGGTCACGCCGTTGACGCCGAAGCCGATGAGTTCGGTGACCAGCAGTCCGGTGTGCATCTGGCGCAGCAGGCCCGGCAGATCCTGGTCGCCCGGCTGGATGGTGAGATTGTGCACGCCGCCGGCGTTGCCGGTGCTGCGCATGCCGAGCTTGCGCGCCGAATACACGTCCAGCACATAGCCCTGCAAAATGCCGTCGCGCACGATGTCGCGGTCGGCCGGGGCCACGCCGTCGTTGTCGAACGGCGTGCTGCCGAGCGCCTTTTTCAGAAACGGCTGCTCATAAATACGAACATGCGGAGCGAACACCGGCTTGCCCAGATGATCGAGCAGGAACGAGGAGCGTCGGTACAGGCTGGCGCCGCGAATCGCGCCCACGAAGTGCGACAGCAGGCTGGAAGCCACCGGCGCCTCGTAAATCACCGGTGTCTGGCGGGTGCTGAGCTTGCGGCCACCGAGGCGACGCACGCTGCGCTCGGCCGCCTTCCTGCCAACCACCGCTGCCGCCTCGAGGTCGGCCGGATCGCGCGCGACGGTGTACCAATAATCACGCTGCATACCGCTGTCATCCTGACCGATGACCGCGCAACTCAAGCCGTGCCGGGTGGTGGCCGTGGCGCCGAGGAACCCATGGCTGTTGGCGTAGACGTCGGTGCTCTCGTGCGAATACACGGTGGCGCCCTCGGAATTGGTGATACGTGTATCGGCGGCGCGCGCCGCGTCTTCGCAGGCCATGGACTGCTCGATCGCCTGCTCTACGCTCGGGTTCCAGGGATAGTAAAGATCGAGATCCGGAATATCGCGCGCCAGTTGATCGGGATCGGCCAAGCCGGAAAATTCATCCGCCGCCGTATAACGCGCAATGGTCGCGGCGGCGCGCACGCAATCGCGCACCGCCGCTGGTGACAGGTCCGAGGTGCTGGCCGAGCCGCCCTGCTTGCCGAAATACAGGGTCAGCGCGAGGCCCTTGTCGCGGTTGTGCTCGACG
>CAYJBG010000042.1:0-13002 GCA_964368085.1 uncultured Acidiferrobacterales bacterium
TGATGATCGGAATACCGCCGGCCACGGCGGCCTCGAACGCCACCATCACGCCCTTCTTCTGCGCGGCCGCGAAAATCTCGTTGCCATGCGCCGCGATCATCGCCTTGTTCGCGGTCACCACATGCTTGCCGTTTTCGATGGCCTTCAGCACGAGCGCACGCGCCGGCTCGTAGCCGCCCAGAAGTTCGACCACCACCGCCACCTCGGGGTTGTTTACGACTTCATAGGGATCGGCGGTGAGAAGCATGTCCTTGGTCGGACAGTTGCGTTTGCGTTCAGGATCGCGCGCCGCGGCATGCACCACGCGGATGGCGCGGCCGGCACGGCGCAGGATTTCGTCAGCGTTGCGCGTCAGCACGTTTACGGTGCCGCTGCCGACTGTGCCCAGGCCGAGAATGCCAATATTGACGGGTTCCACGTTTAGTCCTGATTTATTGACGTTTACGTAATTACTTGACAGCCATCGCCTCGATCGTCCGCCCCCTCTCCCACGCTTCGCGCGGGAGAGGGGGCGTGCGCCAGGCTATTCTGCAAAGCTCATTATATAGTTATATTTTGTGCAGGCTTGCTTTCATTATTTAATACTAGTGACTTTGTTTGACTCCTGATCGCGGCGGATCATGTCCTTGATCGAGCGTACCGCCTGACGAGTGCGATGTTCATTCTCGATGAGCGAGAAGCGCACGTGCTCGTCGCCGTATTCACCGAAACCGATGCCCGGCGATACCGCCACCTGTGCCTCGGTCAGCAGCTTTTTGCAGAACTCCAGCGATCCCATGGCGCGGTACTGAAGCGGGATCTTCGCCCACACAAACATGGTTGCCTTCGGCACTTCGACCATCCAGCCGGCGGCGTGCAGGCCGTGGCACAACACGTCGCGGCGTTTTTGGTACATCAGGCGAATCTCTTCCACGCAATCTTGCGGGCCTTCCAGCGCGAGAATCGAGGCTACTTGAATGGGCGTGAAGGAACCGTAATCGAAATACGATTTGAGACGCGCGAGTGCGCCGACCAGCGTCGCGTTGCCAACCATGAAGCCGACGCGCCAACCGGGCATGTTATAACTTTTGGAAAGCGTAAAGAACTCGACGGCGATGTCCTTGGCGCCCGGCACTTGCAAGATCGATGGGGCCTTGTAGCCATCGAACACGATGTCGGCATAGGCGAGATCGTGAATCACCCAAATGCCGTGCTCCTTGGCGATGGCGACCACCTTCTCGAAAAAATCGAGCTCGACGCACTGTGCCGTCGGGTTGCCCGGAAAATTGAGCACCAGCATTTTCGGTTTCGGCCAGGCGTTCTTGATGGCCTTCTCGAGTTCGGCGAAGAAGTCGCCGCCCGGCACCAGCGGCACATGGCGGATGTCGGCGCCGGCGATCACGAAGCCGTAGGTGTGAATCGGATAACTCGGGTTGGGCACCAGCACCGCGTCGCCCTTGTCCACGGTGGCGAGCGCCAGGTGCGACAGGCCCTCCTTGGAACCGATGGTAACAATCGCTTCCTTTTCCGGATTCAGCGTGACGCCGTAGCGGCGTTTGTACCAGGTGCAGATCGCCTTGCGCAGGCGCGGGATGCCCTTCGATACCGAATAGCGATGGGTGTCGCCGCGCTGTGCGGCCTCGATCATCTTGTCGACGATATGCTGGGGCGTGGGCTGGTCGGGATTGCCCATGCCGAAGTCGATAATGTCTTCGCCGCGCTTGCGCGCCTGCGCCTTCAACTCGTTGACGATGTTGAAGACATAAGGCGGAAGCCGCTGGATGCGGGGAAATTGGTCGGTCGGGTTCATCGGTCGGTTCCGGCCGCGGGCTATCCCGACGGGTGCCCTGTAATTAATATAGGGGCTTGTAATATAGGATGTTATGCAATTAAGTGAAACATACTGACGGAACGCCGGGCTGTCAATGCAATGGCCCACAACCCGTCGTACCCGGAGACCGGCACGATGCGCTTTCAACTTGAGACCGGCGGTCAGGCCAATCTGATCCGCACCTACGCGGCCGGCCGCATTGTTGTAAATCAGGAAACCTATACGCACAGCCTGATCGTGCTGCCGCAACGGATTGTCGCCGACTGGGGCCCGCAGAATTTCGATGCCCTTGCGCAGATGCATTTCGAAGCGCTTGCGACGCTCAGCCCGGAAGTGGTGATTCTCGGCACCGGACGGCGCCAGCGTTTTCCGCGCGCCGAGCTGCTGGCGGCGCTGGTGACGGCCGGCATCGGTTGCGAAATCATGGACAGCGGCGCCGCTTGCCGGACCTATAACATTCTCATGGGCGAGGGACGGAACGTGGCAGCGGCGCTGCTGATGATTGAAAGCGAGGCCGGGGGATAGGCGCAGAGGACGCAGAGGCGCGAAGAGCGCAGAGAACTCAAAATCAAAAAACCTTTGCGTCCTCTGCGCCGTGTGCCGCACAGGATGTGCCAATGCCGCGAAGGCCAAGGATGGCCGAGAGCGGCCGTTCTCCGCGTACTTATTGCGGATTCGTTTAGAACAGCGAATCGATCGAGTAGCCGTTCTTCTCCAGCAACACGCGCAGGCGTTTCAGCGCCTCGACCTGGATCTGGCGCACGCGTTCGCGCGTTACGCCGATGTCGGCGCCGACCTCCTCGAGTGTCGAAATATCGCGGTTGTTGAGGCCGAAGCGCCGCTCGACCACTTCGCGTTGCTTGTTGTTGAGATCGCTCAACCAGGTCTGCACCAAGTCGTGCAGATCCTCGTCCTGCATGATGCGTTCCGGATCGGGTGTGCGCTCGTCGGCAATGGCGTCGAGCAAGGAACGGTCCGGGTCGTTGTCGAGCGGCGCGTCCACCGAGGCGATGCGCTCGTTCAGTCCCAGCATTGCCTTCACGTCTTCGATCGGCTTGTCGAGCAGGTTCGCAACCTCTTCCGGCGTCGGCTCGTGATCGAGTTTCTGCGAGAGGTAGCGTGCGGCGCGCAGATAAACATTGATTTCCTTCAACACGTGTACCGGCAGGCGGATGGTGCGCGTCTGGTTCATGATGGCGCGCTCAATGGTCTGACGAATCCACCAGGTGGCATAAGTGGAGAAGCGAAAGCCGCGCTCCGGGTCGAACTTTTCGACGGCGCGAATCAGGCCGAGGTTGCCTTCTTCAATAAGGTCGAGTAGGGCCAGACCCCGATTCATGTAGCGGCGCGAGATCTTCACCACCAGCCGCAGATTGCTCTCGATCATGCGCTTGCGCGACGCCTCATCGCCTTTGCGCAAGCGGCGTGAGTAATACACTTCCTCTTCGGCACTGAGGAGCGGCGAGAAACCGATTTCTTTCAGATACAGGCGGGTGGCGTCCGCCTGCAGGACAGGGTCGTTGGTTTCGACAATTTCGCGGGTTGTTTCAGCCACTTCTGCGGCCGGCTTCTCCTCGACGGGCGCCTCATCCTCATCGTCTTCTTCCGGTTCTTCCTTGGTGATTTCCGCCTCTTCGTCTTCGACCGGAACCGGAAACAGGGATTCCTGCGCGGTCTCTTCCGGCGTCACGGCCTTTTTCCGCGCCGGTCGTTTGCCCTGCTTCGCCTTGGAGGAAGTGACTGGGGTGGTTCGTTTCCGCGTGGCCATGCGCTAGCGCTTGGGAAGATATTTCAGTGGATCGATGGGCGTACCCTGGCGACGGATTTCAAAGTGCAGCTTCACACGGTCGGTCCCGGTGCTGCCCATGTCCGCGATTTTCTGTCCACGCTTCACCACATCGCCTTCCTTAACGTAAATTCTGTCGTTGTGCGCGTAAGCGCTGAGAAATTCATCACTATGCTTGACGATAATAAGCTGACCGTAACCGCGAAGTCCACTCCCCTGATAGACAACGCGCCCGTTCGCGGTGGCCCGTACCGGCTGGCCGCGTGCGCCGCCGATATCGAGTCCCTTGCCGGCGTCGTTGTCGCTGTAACGTTTGAGTATCTGTCCGTCGGCCGGCCACATCCATGAGCCGGTGCTCGTACCGGCTTTGCCGCTGTTCAGAGATTTCACCGGCTCGGTTTTCGTTTTGCGGCGCGCATCGGTGGTCATTGTGGTCGCCCCAAGGTTCGCAACACCCGATTTCGGCGCCGCTGTCGGTGTGGTCGCGCGCTTGGCCGTCGTGTTGGTTGATTTGCGAGCAGGCTTGCTTGCCGCCTTGTCCTTTGCAGCCAGTTTGGCCGGCGCCGCCGCAACCGCCTTTTCCGTCACTGGCGGCATGACGCGCAATTCCTGTCCCGGCTTGATCGTGTAGGGTGGCGAGATCCGGTTCCATTTCGCCAGTACACGGTAATCGTGTCCTGTTTCCCAGGCGATGCTGTAGAGCGTGTCGCCGTGGACGACCGTGCGATAAGGTGATTCGGGTTGGCGCAACGGCGTGGATTGCTCGCCGATCGGGGGTTTGTTGCGCGTCACGGCACTCACGGTGGCGTCACGGCCGTCTGCGCCGGTCGCCCGCCCACTGCCGCACGCACTGAGTGTCGCGACAAGCACCAGCGGCGCGATCCAGGCCTTCTGGTAATGCCGCATCAGTGGCCGCCCGGCGGCCGCTCTCGCACGTCCATGTGCTTCGGTCGCTCCCGGCGTCCTGCCTCCCACGACACTCGCACATCCTTGTGCGTCGCGGCACTTGGGCTCCTGCCCGGCGCGGTCAAGTTCAGGAGGCGTCTCGAATGAGCGGAACAAAATTGACCATCTCCATGCGTTCACGAACCACGCCTTCGTCGGTCTGCCGGATGCTGAGCAATTCCTGACACGCGTCCGGGCCGACTGGAATCACCAGTCGGCCGCCGGGCGCGAGCTGCGCGAGCAGCGCTTGCGGCACTTCTGCGGCGGCGGCCGTCACCAGAATTCCATCGTAGGGTGCATATTCCGGCCAACCCTTGCCGCCGTCACCGAGCTTCAGGCGAAAATTCCGGTAACCCAATTCCTGCAAGACGCGGCGCGCACCCTTGTGCAGCGCCTCGATGCGCTCCACGGAGTACACTTCCCCGGCCAGAGAACAGAGCATCGCGGTCTGGTAACCGGAGCCGGTGCCAATCTCGAGTATGCGCCGCATGTTGGCGGCTTTGGGCACGGATGTGGTTCCCTGCGCATCGTCCGCAAACAACTGCTCCGTCATGCGCGCCACGATGTAAGGTTGGGAAATCGTCTGGTTGTGGCCGATGGGTAGCGCCGTGTCCTCGTAGGCGCGGCTGGCAAGGGCCTCGTCCACGAACAGATGGCGCGGCACCTTGAGCAGCGCGTCGAGTACGGCTTCGTCGCGGATATCGTTGTCGCGCAGGCGTTGCACCAGCCGCTCGCGCGTGCGCGCCGAGGTCATGCCGATGCCGGGCAGACGCGTACTCATGGACCATCGAGCCAGGATGCGACCTGGGCCAATGTCGCGTGCCGGGTGAGATCGACGTGCAAGGGCGTGACTGAAACGCGCTGCCGGCGGATTGCGTAAAAGTCCGTGCCCGGCCCGGCATCGGCTTCCGCGCCCGGCTGGCCCACCCAGTAAATCGGATCGCCGTGCGGATCGGCGGACTTGATCACCGGTTCGGCCTTGTGCCGGTGGCCCAGGCGCGTGGCCTCGAAACCGGCGAGCCGATCGTAGGGGATGTCCGGGACGTTCACATTCAATATTGTATCCGTGGGCAGCGGATGACTCTTGAGCTTCTCGATCAATTCGAGCACCACGCGCGCCGCCGTTTCAAAATGCTCACAGCTCCTGCCAACCAACGACACGGCGATCGCCGGCAGCCCGAGAAATCGCCCTTCCATGGCGGCCGCTACTGTGCCCGAATAAATCACGTCGTCGCCCAGGTTGGCGCCGTGGTTGATGCCGGAAATGACGATGTCCGGTTCATGCGCTAGCAGACCGGTGATGGCAAGGTGCACGCAGTCGGTCGGCGTGCCGTCTACATAGAAAAAACCGTTCGCCGCCCGGTGCAGGCGCAGCGGGGTGCTCAGCGTCAGCGAATTGCTCGCGCCACTGCGGTCGCGCTCCGGCGCCACGACATCGATCTGCGCAATGCGCCCGACCGCCTCGGCCAGGCAGGCCAGACCGGGCGCGAAATAACCGTCATCGTTGCTCAGAAGAATGCGCATAGCCACCCGCAGGATACAGGAAGGATGGGTCGGGGCGAGAGGACGAGGCGGAGAAATTGCCGACGCACTGAATGTGCGTCGGCGCCGCCGAACGCCCGCACATGGAGGTACGGGTTGGGTTCATCGAAGCCATCTCAGTTTCGCCAAGGGTAAGGTGGAGACGTCACGGACGCACTTAACGTGCGTCCGTGCCACCGAACGCCGGTACACGGAAGTACCGGCTGGGGCTGAACGGAGTCTACAGAGCATCGCCAGGGACGGCATGTATGACAGTTAATAATTGGTCGGGGCGAGAGGGTGAGGCGCGAAGCGCCGAACGCCCAGCGTCAGGGAAGACGCTGGGCTGAGAATCCTCTCGCCCCAACAGGATGTTTGGTCGGGGCGAGAGGATTTGAACCTCCGACCACCTCCACCCCAAGGAGGTGCGCTACCAGGCTGCGCTACGCCCCGATGCAAACGCGCCGACGCCGTAACAAACGGGCGCCGTGCCGCGCATAATTAATAATAACCGAGAATGTCTGGCAGAGAAACAGAGTCAGGCTTGACGCGGCCCGAGCAGGACCAGTACCTCTTCCAGTTCCTGGATGAGCTGGCGGATGACAGCGGTACGCTGGTTGGGATCGCTCAGGTCGTTTTCGACCACGAGTTTGTTGCGTGCGCCACTGATCGTGAAGCCATCGACATACAAAAGGCTGCGGATCTGGCGAATCAACATCACGTCATGGCGCTGATAATAGCGGCGGTTACCACGGCGCTTGACCGGCTTGAGCTGCGGGAATTCCTGCTCCCAATAGCGCAGCACATGCGGCTTGACACCGCACAGCTCGCTCACCTCCCCGATGGTGAAGTAGCGCTTGCTGGGGATGGGCGGCAGTTCAAGATTGTCTTCGGGATCCAGCATTCTGTTCGACTCGTTCTTTCAATTTATGGCTGGCTCGAAATGTCACCACGCGACGCGCGGAAATCGGGATTTCCTCGCCGGTTTTGGGATTGCGGCCCGGGCGCGGGTTTTTCTTGCGCAGGCCGAAGTTCCCGAATCCGGACAATTTCACCGACTCGCCCTTCTCCAAGGCCGCGCGGATTTTCTCAAAAAAGAATTCAACGAATTCCTTGGCTTCTCTTTTGTTCAATCCCAGCTCGTTGAACAGAGCCTCGGCCAGATCAGCCTTGGTTAACGCCATCGAATGAGCCCTTAAATTATTGCTTTGAAAGCTTATTGTCTTAAGCGTGCATCGAAGCCGGCCTTGAGGGCTGCGATCACCCTCCCCACCGCCGTCTCCACATCCTCTTCGTTAAGAGTGCGCGAAGAGTCCTGGAAGGTCAAGCCCATTGCGATACTTTTTCTTCCGGAATCAATACCTTCGCCGCGATACTCGTCAAACAGCTCAAGGTTTACGAGATACTCCCCAGCCGTCCGTCGGGCAAGATCCACCAGTGCTTGAGCCGGAATGGCCTGGTTAATAACCACGGCCAAGTCGCGCCGAATGGCAGGATAACGCGAAATTTCCTGAAATTCCGGGATATTCGCGGCCTGCACGGCGGATAACAGGATTTCAAGCAGAATGACCGACTGGTCCAATCCGGATTGGGTCTGGATGCCGGGATGCAACACACCGACAAGCCCCACGATTTCGTTCGTTCCAGCCAGGAGGATTTCCGCCGCCTGACCCGGGTGCAGAGCCGGGTGACTGGCGGGCCGGAAAACAAACTGGCGCTGACCGCCCAGGGCCAGCAGGGCCTCGACATCTCCTTTGATGTCAAAGAAGTCGATAGGGCGCGCCGCACTGCCCCACTGTTCGGCGAGAGCCGGACCCGAAGCGACGCCGGCGATGACTGGCTGTTCTTCCACGCCACCACCCGGCTTCGGCAGGTAGCGCCGGCCGATTTCGAACAGGCGCACGCGTCCTTGCTGGCGGTTCTGATTGTAGAGCAGCGCCTTTATCAAGCCCGGCCAGAGCGTCATGCGCATTTGCGCCATGTCCGACGCTATCGGATTGGCAAGGGTAAGCGGCATGCCATTGGGAGAGATCAGAGCCTGCAGGGCCGGGTCCACGAAGCTGTAGGTGATCGCCTCCTGGTAATCCCGGTCGATGAGCAAGTTACGAAGACGGCTTTCGGTAATTCGTGATTCGGGCGCCGCTAGCGTGTGCAACCACACCCGTGGCGCGCGCATCGGTAGCATGTCGTAACCGTGCAGGCGCGCCAGTTCTTCAATCAGGTCTTCCTCACGGACAATGTCGAAACGCCAACTGGGCGGGGACACTTTCCAGCTACGGCCGGTTTTGCCGAGCGCGGCTTTGCCAACGCGCATGCCGAGGCGCTTGAGCACGGTTTCAATCGTGGCCGGCGGGAACGCCATGCCGAGCACGCGCTCGATGCGCGCGGCGCGCAGCAAGATCGCCGGGCGTTTGGGCAGTTGCGCGCTGGCGCTCACCTCGGTCACCGGTCCCGGCCGGCCGCCGCAGATCGCGACCACCAACGCCGTGGCCCGCTCGAGCGCCACACGCTGCAATGCCGGGTCCACACCACGCTCGAAACGATGTGAGGAATCGGAATGCAGGCCGTAGTGGCGCGCGCGCATACCGATCGTGTCCGGCCGGAACCAGGCGCTTTCGAGGAAAATGTTCCTGGTCGCGTCCGATACGGCCGAATCCTGTCCGCCCATGATACCGGCGAGCGCCACGGGCCCGCGCGCATCGGCGATTACCAGATCCTCCGGTGCGAGTGTCAATGTCTTGCCGTCCAGGAGCGTGAGTGACTCGCCCTTGCGCGCAAGACGTGCGCTGATGCCGCCCGCCAACCTGTCGAGATCGAAGCCATGCATCGGCTGGCCGAGTTCGAGCATCACGTAGTTGGTAATGTCCACCACCGGATGAATGCCGCGCAGGCCGCTGCGGCGCAGGCGTTCCTTCATCCACGTTGGTGTCACACTGTGCAGATCGATGTCTTCGATGACGCGCCCGGCGTAACGTGCGCAGGCCTGCTTCGCACCCAGACTGACGCTGAGCTTGCTGCGGGACTTGGCCACGACCGGCTTCAGGGGCGACGGCGTGTAACGTGCGCCGGTCAACGCGGCCAGCTCACGCGCCAGCCCCACGATGCTCAGGCAATCGCCTCGGTTGGGTGTCAATTCCAGTTCGATCAGCTGGTCATCGAGTTGCAGCTGCTTTGTGATTGGCGTGCCCGGTTTCGCCTTGGCATCGAGTACCAGCAGACCCGGCGGGGATGCTTCCTCCATGCCCAGCTCGGCCGCCGCACACAGCATGCCAAACGACTCCACACCGCGAATCGCGGAGCGGACGATCTTCGTGCCATTCGGCAGCAGCGCACCTTCCAGCGCGACGGGTGCCTTGAGGCCGGCTGCCGTATTCGCGGCGCCGCAAACGATGGTGAGCGGCGCTTTCCCCCCGACGTTCACCTGACAGACACGCAGGCGGTCGGCCTGCGGATGCGCTGCGATGGAGAGAATCTCGCCCACGACCACGCGCTCCAGCGGCGGCGCCACCGGGACGACGGAACCGACTTCGAGTCCGGCGAGCGTCAGGCGTTCGGCCAGCGCTTTCGCGTCCAGACGCACCGCCACCCACTCACGCAGCCATTGTTCGCTGATTTTCATAGTTTAAAATAATTTCCGCCGCAAAGACGCAAAGAACGCAAAGGTTGTCGCAATAAAACTCATGATCTTCTTTGCGTCCTTTGCGTCTTTGCGGCGGATGTTTTTATCTGAATTGCTGTAAAAACCGTAAATCGTTCTCGTAGAACAAGCGCAGGTCGTTCACGCCATAGCGCAACATGGCCAGGCGCTCGACGCCGAGGCCGAAGGCGAAACCGGTGTAACGCTCGGCGTCGATGCCGACATGCCCGAACACTTCCGGATGAACCATGCCGCAGCCCAGTACCTCCAGCCAGCCGCTGTTCTTGCATACCCGGCAACCGCCGCCGCCGCAGATCACGCATTCGATATCGGCCTCGGCGGACGGTTCGGTGAAGGGAAAAAACGACGGCCGGAAGCGCAGCTTAAGCGGCATCTCGAAGAATTGGGTAAGAAATTCGGCGAGCAACCCCTTGAGGTCGGCGAAGCTCACCGACTCGTCCACCATCAGGCCTTCGATCTGGTGAAACATAGGCGTGTGCGTGACATCCGAATCGCGGCGATACACGCGCCCGGGGGCGATGATACGCAGCGGCGGCTGATGCGTCTGCATGTAGCGCACCTGCACCGGCGAGGTGTGGGTGCGCAGCAGCCGGCCGTTGCCGAAGTAGAATGTGTCGTGCATGGCGCGCGCCGGGTGCGTGGCGGGAATGTTGAGTGCCTCGAAGTTGTGAAAGTCGTCCTCGATCTCCGGGCCATCGGCGATCTCAAAACCAAGTCGCAGAAACAGTGTCTCGATGCGCTCAAGGGTACGGGATACCGGATGTTGCCCGCCCAGCCGCAGGCCGCGCCCCGGCAAGCTGACATCGAGTGTCTCCCGGTCGAGACGTTCGTCGCGCGTTGATGTTTCGAGCTGTTGCTTGCGCGCTTGAAGCCGCGTCTGGATGAGGTCCTTGGCCTCGTTCACCCATTGACCGACGCGTGGCCGATCCTCCGCCGGCAGGCCTCCCAATTGTTTGAGCTGTTCGGTCAGCGCCCCTTTCTTGCCGAGGTAGTGCACGCGCAACTGTTCGACCTCGGCCGGCGCGGACGCGCGTTCGATGGCGCTGCGCGCTTCGGCGACCAGCGCGTCCAGTTGTGCCTTTTGAGATTCGCTCGCTGTTGTCATTTCTATGGAAAGCACGATATCCCTGGAGATAAAAAAAGGGAAAGGCCGAGACCTTTCCCCTGTTCCTGCCTCAATCACGCACCGGCGCGGCGATCAGGCGAGGCTGGCCTTGGCCTTCTCCGCCAGCACGGCGAAGGCCGGCTTGTCGTGCACCGCGATGTCGGCCAGCATTTTGCGGTCGACCTCGATCATGGCCTTCTGCAGGCCGCTGATGAAACGGCTGTACGACAAGCCGCACTCACGCGCGGCGGCGTTGATGCGCACGATCCACAAGGCGCGAAAATCGCGCTTGCGCGCGCGCCGGTCGCGGTAGGCGTACTGCCCGGCCTTCATGACCGCCTGCTTGGCGACCCGATAGACCTTGCGGCGTGCGTTGTAGTAACCCTTGGCCTTCGTCAGTACTTTCTTGTGACGGGCGCGCGCGGTAACTCCTCGTTTAACACGTGGCATGGTTCATCTCCTCACGTGTTCGGCAGCATGCGTTGCACGGAACCGACGTCGGACGGATGGATGCCCATCGATCCGCGCAGCTGGCGTTTCCGCTTGCTGGATTTTTTCGTCAGGATATGACGCTTGTAGGCGTGACCGGCCTTGAATCCATTGGCGGTCTTGCGGAAACGCTTGGCGGCGCCCCGGTTGGTCTTGAGCTTGGGCATCGATCTTCACTCCGCATTCTCACGCCGCCGGTGTAACCCGGTGAGGCGCTACAGGTTTATGAATGCCACGATACAACTGCGGCCTATTTTTTGGGGCCGATGACCATGACCATCTGGCGGCCTTCAAGGCGCGGAAACTGCTCAACAATTCCGCATTCCTTGAGATCCTCCTCGACGCGCTTCAGCAGTTGCATGCCCAATTCCTGATGGGCCATTTCACGACCGCGAAAGCGCAAGGTGATCTTGGCTTTGTCCCCACTTTCCAGGAAACGCACCAGGTTGCGTAGTTTGACCTGGTAGTCTCCGGTGTCCGTCCCGGGACGAAACTTCACTTCCTTAATTTGAATCTGCTTCTGTTTCTTTTTGGCGGCGTGCTTGCGCTTGCTCTCCTCGTACTGGAACTTGCCGAAGTTCATGATTCGGCAAACCGGCGGCGAGACCGTGGGTGAAATCTCTACCAGGTCGAGACCCGCCTCTTCCGCCATGCGTTTGGCTTCGGTTGTGGGCACGATGCCAACCTGCTTGCCATCAGCGCCGATCAGCCGGACGGATGGAATCCGGATTTCGTCGTTGATGCGTGTCGACTTTTCAGCAGCGATAAATCTAACCCTCCAAAACAGGAATGCCGTGGCTCGCGACCTCCGCCGAGATCCGTCCCGTAAACGCAGCAGGCGTCATGGAGCCGAGATCCTCACCGGTGCGCGTGCGCACGGCCAATTTACCTTCCTGCGCCTCCCGCTCGCCGATGACCAGCAGATAGGGCGCGCGCTGCAAGGTATGTTCCCGGATTTTAAAGCCTATTTTCTCGTTTCTCAAGTCCGCTTCGGTCCGAATGCCGGTTTTGTGCAAAGTTCTTGTGACTTCCCGGGCATATTCGGCCTGTTTGTCGGTGATGGTGAGCACAACCGCCTGCACCGGCGCCAGCCAGACCGGCAGGGCCCCAGCGTATTCCTCGATCAGGATGCCAATAAATCGCTCCAGCGAACCGAGAATCACTCGGTGCAGCATGACGGGAACCTGTTTACTCCCATCGGCGGCAATATAACTGGCCCCGAGGCGTCCGGGCATGGTGAAGTCCACCTGGATGGTGCCGCATTGCCACACCCGGCCGATGGAGTCCTTGAGAGAGAACTCAATCTTGGGGCCATAGAACGCGCCCTCCCCCGGTTGCAGGTTCCAAGGCAGGTTCTTGGCGTTCAACGCCTGCTCCAGGGCGTGCTCGGCCTTGTCCCAGGCCGCGTCGGTACCGATGCGGTTCACCGGCCGGGTGGAAAGCCGGTACTGAATTTCCTTGAAGCCGAAATCGGCATACACCTGGTGCAACAGATCAATGAAGGCCGACACTTCGGGTTGCATCTGGTCCTCGGTGCAGAAGATGTGCGCGTCGTCCTGCACAAAATTTCGCAAACGCATGAGTCCATGCAGCGCGCCGGATTGCTCGTTGCGGTGGCAGGAGCCGAGTTCGGCCAGGCGCAGCGGCAGATCGCGGTAGCTCTTGAGCCCCTGATTGTAGATTTGGAT
>CAYJBG010000043.1:0-12955 GCA_964368085.1 uncultured Acidiferrobacterales bacterium
GTCGGCGACAACGGCTCGGGCATGCACGTGCACCAGTCGCTCGCCAAGGGCGGCAAGAACCTGTTCAGCGGCAACGGCTACGCCGGCCTGTCCGACATCGCGCTTTACTACATCGGCGGCATCATCAAGCACGCGCGCGCGCTGAATGCCATCACCAACTCGCTCACCAACTCCTACAAGCGCCTGGTGCCGGGCTTCGAGGCGCCGACGCTGCTGGCTTATTCGGCGCGCAACCGCTCGGCCTCGATCCGCATCCCGCACGTGCCGAACCCGAAGGGCCGGCGCATCGAGGTGCGCTTTCCGGATCCGGGTTCCAATCCGTACTTCGCGTTTGCGGCCATGATGATGGCCGGCCTCGATGGCATCCAGAACAAGATTCATCCGGGCGAGCCGTCGGACAAGGATCTGTACGACCTGCCGCCGGAAGAGGAAAAGAAGATCCCGACCGTGTGCCACTCGCTCGACATGGCGCTCGAGGCCCTGAACAAGGACCGCGAGTTCCTCACCAAAGGCGGCGTGTTCACCAACGACCTGATCGACGCCTACATCGATCTCAAGATGCAGGATGTGACCCGGTTCCGCATGACCACGCACCCGATCGAGTTTGATATGTACTACAGCGTCTGATGCAGGGCGGCTCCGCGAGACAGGCCCTCACCCTCATTCCCTCTCCCGCGAAAGCGGGAGAGGGAGGCGAGCCGAGGCGCAAACGACGCGCGCTTTGTTTGATTTGAGTTTGATATGTACTACAGCGTCTGATGCAGGGCGGCTCCGCGCAGCAGGCCCTCACCCTCATTTAAATCCGCACTGCGGTCACCGACTTGGAATCGCCCCCGCGCGGGGGCGATTTTTTTGCTTGCAATCTATAAAAAGTAACGCACCATGATAGTGCGTTACTCTCAATTCAAGGCGAAAATATTTCTGTAAGTCACTGTTTTTAAACATTGACACTGTCTGGTGCGGTTATTGCTGTAGAACAAATACTGCCTTAAGGCCGGGACCATGCCAAAAAGTCTGCCGCAACACATTCTGGAGAATCTGAATACCGCCGTGCTGCTGGTGGACGGCAATCTCATGTTGCGCGCCATCAATCCGGCCGGGGAAATGCTGTTCGAGACCGGCGTGCGCCAGGCCATCGGCCAGCCGTTGGTGCATCTGCTGGCGCGCAATCAGGCATTGATCGAGGCCGTGCACCAGACGCTGGTCTCCGGCCACCCGTTCACCGAACACGGCTTGCGCCTCGGCGTGCCCGTGAATCGTCTGGTCACCGTGGACTGCACGGTGACACCGCTCCTGCGCCCGGACGGCGAAGGCGAATTGATTCTGGAGATCAGCCCGATCGACCGGCTGCTGCGGCTGGCGCGCGAAGAGAGCCGCCACGACCAGCACGCCGCGAGCCGCGCCGTGATTCGCGGTCTGGCGCACGAGATCAAGAACCCGCTCGGCGGTCTGCGCGGCGCCGCGCAGTTACTGGAACGCGAGTTGCCATCCGCGTCGCTCAAGGAATACACGCGTATCATCATCCACGAGGCCGACCGGCTGCGAAACCTCGTGGACCGCATGGTCGGACCGAACGCGCCACTCAACAAACAGCCCACCAACATCCATCAGGTGATGGACCACGTGCGCCGGCTGATCCGCGCCGAGGTCACACGCGGCATCCGCATCGAACACGACTTCGACCCGAGCATCCCGGAGTTCGCCGCCGACGCCGAACAGCTCATCCAGGCGGTGCTCAACATCGCGCGCAACGCCGTCCAGGCGCTCAACGGCGCGGGCGCGATTCGTTTCCGCACGCGCATCGAGCGTCAGTTCACGATCGGGCAGAAACGTCACCGCCTGGCGCTGCGTGCCGAGATCGAGGACGACGGCCCGGGCGTCCCGGACGAGCTGCGCGAAAGCATTTTCTTGCCCATGGTCACCGGCAAACCGGACGGGACCGGCCTCGGTTTGTCAATCGCCCAGGATATCGTGCATCAGCACGGCGGAACGATCGAGTTCGCGAGCCGCCCGCGGCAAACCGTGTTCCGTATTTACCTGCCGCTCGACTCCAGGGATGGAGGAGGCAGAGCGGTGTCGGCGACCCACATGGGTGTGGGGAGGTAGAACAATGCAGAAGCAATTGCCGGGAACAACCGCCGAGGAGAATGCACATGGCTAAACAAGATAGCGCATGGGTCATCGACGACGACCCGTCGATTCGCTGGGTGCTGGAGAAGGCCCTGCAAAAGGCGGACATCGCGGTGCGCAGTTTCGATTCGGCCACCGGCGTGCTGGACGCGCTCAAGCGCCAGCTGCCGGACGTGATCCTGTCCGATATCCGCATGCCGGGCGTGAGCGGTCTCGAACTGCTCGACGCCATCGGCAGCCGGGCGCCGGAGGTGCCGGTAATCATCATGACCGCGCACTCCGACCTGGAGAGCGCAGTCGCCTCGTACCGCGGTGGCGCCTTCGAATATCTACCGAAACCGTTCGACGTGGATGAGGCCGTAAGCTTGGTGCGTCGCGCCATCGAACACCGGCGCCGCCAGAAACCGGTATCCGAGACGCCGCCGGAACCGGTGCCGGAGATCATCGGCGCGGCGCCGGCCATGCAGGAGGTGTTCCGCGCCATCGGCCGGCTCAGCCGCTCCCACATCACCGTGCTCATCAGTGGCGAGTCCGGCACCGGCAAGGAACTGGTGGCGCGCGCCCTGCATCGCCACAGCCCGCGCGCCGAGGGGTCGTTCATCGCCCTCAACATCGCCGCCATTCCGCGTGAGCTGCTGGAAAGCGAACTGTTCGGTCACGAGAAGGGCGCATTCACCGGCGCCGCCGCACAGCGCATGGGGCGCTTCGAGCAGGCGCACCGCGGCACGCTGTTTCTGGACGAAATCGGCGACATGCCGGCGGAATTACAGACGCGCCTGCTGCGCGTACTGGCGGATGGCCGGTTCTACCGCGTCGGCGGTCACGAACAGGTCGAGACCGACGTGCGCATCATCGCCGCCACCAATCAGGACCTGGAAGCGCGCGTCAGGGACGGGCGCTTCCGCGAAGACCTGTTCCATCGCCTCAACGTAATCCGCATCCACCTGCCGCCGCTGCGCGCCCGGCGCGAGGACATCCCGTTGCTGGCGCGCCACTTTCTCAAGCAGTCTGCGGTCGAGCTCGGGGTGGAGGTAAAGCAACTGCTCCCGGAATCCGATGGCTACCTGGCGAACCTGCCTTGGCCTGGAAACGTGCGCCAGCTCGAAAATACCTGCCGCTGGCTCACGGTCATGGCCCCGGGTCAAACGGTGCGCATCGACGACCTGCCGCCGGAACTCAACGCCGGCGTCGTCGAAACCGTGGACACGGACAACTGGCGCGCCGGACTCAAGCGCTTGATCGAACAGAAACTCGGCGCCGGAGAGAGCAACATTCTGGAGAAGCTCAATCCGGAATTCGAGCGCATCCTGCTTGAGGCGGCACTGGCGCACACCGGCGGGCGCAAACAGGAAGCGGCGCTCAAGCTCGGCTGGGGGCGTAACACCCTGACACGCAAATTGAAGGAATTGGGACTGGCAGAGTGAAGGCGGCCGTTACTGGCCGTTACGCCGGGTCCCTGCCCAGCTATTCGGGGGCTTCTTGGAATTTGTTTTGCTCTCCCTGATTCGGCGACGGCGTGTTGCTTGCAAGACTTACTGTCGATAGTCTAAGGTCTAATGTCTAATTGGATGTAATTTCAGCTTTCACCACGGGAGGGCTTTACGATGAAGGGCACTACCACAAAAAACGGGGGGGACGTCATTTCCGCTTCTGGAAACGGATTCATTGGCAACCTGGTTGAAAACGTCCGGCTCGCCGGCGGCTCGCCCGGCAAGACGCTGGGCGGCTTTGTCGCCGCCTGGGTCGCGTTCTTCCTGATCCTGTACGTGCTCCCGATGCCGGAAATCGCCGGCATCGACGGCAAAATGAGCATGCTGACACCCGCCGGCAAGGCGGTGCTGGCGGTAGTGGTATGGGCGTGCATCATCTGGATCACGGAAGCCATACCGGTCGGTATCACCGGCATTTTAATCCCGATGTTGCTGGTGTTGACCGGCGCGGTGAAGAATTTCCCGGCCGCCGCGAGCGGCTTTACCACGCCGGTGGCCGCGCTTTGTTTGGCGGCGTTTATCTTCGCCGCCATCATGCAGGCGGCGGGCATCGACCGGCGCATTGCGCTGGCCATGCTGCGCAAGGCCAGGGTAAAGGATGCCGGCGGTGTGATCTGGAGCATGTTCGGCGTAAATCTGGTCCTGTCGCTCATCATCCCGGCCGCCAACGCGCGCGCCGCCACGCTGTTGCCGGTGGTCAACGGCATCACCCGGCTGTTCGGCGAGACCGAGGCCGAACGCAACGCCAAGAAGGCGATCGTCATCCAGACGCTGGTCTACGGATCGATGATCAGCGGCATGATGATCATGACCGCGCACTTGCCGAACCTGGTGCTCGTGAGCCTGTTCCAATCCGAACTCTCTTACAACATCTCGTACGCGAACTGGTTCCTGCTGCAGTGGCCCTATCTCGGCATGTTCGTGCTCACCCAGTGGTGGGTGCGTTATTACTTCAAGACCCAGGGTGTCGGCATTCCGGGTGGTATCAGAAAAATCGAGGCGCTGCACAAAGACCAGCCCAAGACCACCCAGGCCGAATGGCTGGTGCTGGCGGTGTTCGCGTTTGTCGGCCTGATGTGGGTCACGGAAGAAGGCTTCAAGTTCCTGGACTGGAAGGGTCACGGCATCAAGTCGCACAATGCGATTTTGCTTGGCATGGCGATCATGTTCATTCCGGGGCTGTTTGCCTTCAAATGGAAAGCGCTGCAAGACCGCACCATCTGGGGCACCTGGCTGTTGCTCGCCGGCGCGTTATCCATGGCCGCCGCCATGGGTACCTCGGGCCTTGCGCAATACCTGGCTGACGCGGTTCACCCGCTCGCACACGGCCATGCGTGGTGGATGATCCTGCTGATCCTGATGGTCGGTACGCACATCATTCGCCTCGGCATGCTGTCGAATATCGCCGCCATCACCATGCTGGCGCCGATCCTGATCGCATTGGCTCCCAAGCTCGGCCTGCATCCGGTGGCATTCACCATGCTGGTGGCCGATACCGACACCTTCGCCTATATCCTGCCGACCCAGATCACGGCGGCGGTGATCGCGTATTCGAGCGGCACCTTCAGCATGAGCGACTACGCCAAGGTCGGGTGGGTGTCGGTACTGCTTGCGATCGCCTACGGCATTCTCATCATGGCGCCGTGGTACGCGTTCATGGGCATTCCGGTGTGGGACCCGAGCGCGCCGTGGCCGTTTAAATAACAATTTTTGTGCAGGCTTGCTGTCGCAAAATATCATAAAAGTCCGTCCTGCCCCGGCGTAAACCTCGCCGGGGCATTTTTTTTCACTGCTCGATACAGAGACACACAAGTCATGAAAAAGATGACCGATGCGGAAATGAAACAGAGACTCGGGGATTACATCGCTCCTCCGGGGTTGTACGGCAAGACCAAGGACATGCCTTTTCTCGGCAAGGTGAGCTGCAACGTCGACAGCATTGTCGCCGGCTCCTGGCAGGAGATCGTGATCGATTATGAACTCGGCGCCTCGGGCATGGCCGACGGCTCGTGGTTCAAGGCCACGTTACGCTTCTACTCGGACTGGGCGCTGTTCCAGACCAGCGACCCGGCCGCCGCCAACTACATCTCGGCGGAGTACCACGCCACACCCACGTTGCCGGGCCAGAGCCCGGCGACCGTGCAGAAGCTAAGCGTGCGTTTCGACCAGAAGGGCCACGAGCGGCCGTTCCAGAAGGCGGTGATCGTCGACACCTACGACGGCTATCTCAAGGCCGGCGACCACATCGTGATCCGCCTCGGTGACCGCCGCTTCGGCGGCGCCGGCACGCGCGTACAGACCTTCGTCGAGCAGAACTTCAAGATTCGCTGCTACGTCGATCCGCTCGGCACCTCGCGCTTCGCCGCGGTAAACCCGGATCTCGTGATCCAGATCGTGCCGGGCGCACCGGCGCAGTTGCAGTGGACCGGTTCGCGCATCGTCAAGCTCGGCGAAAAATTTCCGCTGCGCGTGCGCGCCGAGGACGAATGGGGCAACACCTGCTGGGATCGCCCCGATGAGGTTGAGATCACGGCGATGCTCGATGGCAAGCCGGTGTATGAGAAGAAAACCAGGCTCGCCGACAAGGGCTGGGCGGTGCGCCTGCTGGAAGACGTGCCGACCGACAAGCCGGGGGAACTCGCGATCACTGCACGCCTGCCGCAGTACCCTTCGGTCAAGCCACAGACCTTCTACGTCGCGGTGGACAAGGCCTTCGAGGCGCCGCGCATATACTACTGCGACCTGCACGTGCATTCCGAAGACACCATCGGCACCAACTCGACGACTTATAACCTGACCTACGGCCGCGACGTCGGCGGCCTCGACGTGCTGGCGTTCGCGCACAATGACTTCAACATCACCACCGAGAAATGGAAAAAGACGGTGGAATTGATCCGCGACATCACCAAGGACGGTTCGTTCGTCGCCTACCCCGGCACCGAATGGTGCGGCTCATCCTGCGCTGGCGGCGACCACAACGTAGTCTTCCTGCACGACGGCGAGCCGGAGTTTCCGTACTTGAAAACCGGCGAGCACGTGCGCTCGGTGGAATGGAACGAGGAGATGAAAGGCGGCGGGGTCGAACCCGGCGCCTGGCCGCTCGAAGAGTTGTGGGCGGCGTACGCCAGGGACCCGGAGGGACACCTGCTGATTCCGCACGTCGGCGGACGGCGCTGCATCCTCGACTGGCATTATCCCAAGCTGGAACGCCTGATCGAAATCGGATCGAGCTGGGGCCACTTCGGCTGGCTGTACCAGGAAGCGATGGAGCGCGGCTATAAAATCGGCGCCTCCATGGCCGGCGACGAGCACCGCGGCCGCTGCGGCGGCGGCGTGCCGGGTACGGCGGTGTTCGGCACCAAGGGCGGCATGGCCGGCGTAATCGCGCCGGCGCTCACCCGCAAGGACATCGCCACGGCCCTGCGCGCGCGCCACACTTTCGCTTCCACCGGCGAACGCAGCTACGGTCTGCTGCGCTGCGGCAAGCACCTCATGGGTGACGAGTTCGAGCACAAGGGTGCTGCAACCCTCGAATACCGCTTCCTCGGCGACGCCGGCTGGGACGAGATTGTGGCCTATGACCACACCGGCGAAATCTGGCATCGCGACCTGCAGAAGGAACTCGGCTACTCGGACCGCAAGATTCGTTTCCGCTGGGGCGGGGCGCGCATCAAGGACCGCTATCGCTGGGCGGCGTGGAAGGGCACGATCACCATCACCAACGCGGTCATCAACGACTTCGCCGGTCGCGGCTTCGAGCACATTGAGGAGACCTGCTGGCGCGAGTCGGCCACCAGCATCGGCTTCAAGAGCGACACCTACGGCGACGTCGATACCATCGAGATCGACTTGTCACACTTGAAGACCGCCAGGATCAAGGTCGAGGGTACGATCGACGGCTACGTGAAGGTCGGCGATCCGCTCAAGGGCAACCCGTTCGTGCACTGCCCGAAGTTCGAATGGGAAATCACCGGGGCCGAGCTGCTGGAAGCGGCGCGCCTGAAGAAGGACCTGCCGGGCGTGGACATGTTCCTGGGTCTGGAGCGCATGTCGGATGCACCGGCGCCGCGCGATGTCATGGGCACGCTCAACATCGATCCGCACAACGGCCCGCATGGACACCGGCCGGTCTACCTTTTCGGTCGCCAAGTGGACGATGCCAAGGTCTGGACATCGGCCATGTTCATCACATTCAAATAAAACCGGCCCGGCATTCCCCTCCTGCACGCGGTGCCCGGACGTCTGCGGCGCGGCGGGTCCGTCGCCGGTAGGCAAGCGGAGCTTCGCCTGCTTCGCGCTCGCCCTCATTGACTGACGTGTCAACGCCGGTTTCTGCGTTGCGCTAAGTCCTTCCCCGCCCTGCTATCGGGGGGCTGCGCATGGACGGTGGTCGCTATCCGATGGACGGCGCAACCCCGCATCTGATTTCATGCGGCAATCTTCGTACCATAGTTTAGAGATGGCAGCCGTCAAATTTTTTTGATTGTGTCTTGCTACCGACATGCTGTCGTCTAATCTTGCACAGAGACCGGTTAGAGGCCGCAGGCGTGTGCGATAGCTGCACCTCATTCTCGACTCGGTTCTTCACCTACCAAAATCAATGACTATGTAAGGAGTATTGTCATGTTTAAGATAAGGACGTCGCTCGCTGCGTTTGGCGTTTTTTTGCTGGCCCTGCAACCCTGGCAGACCATGGCGGCGGAGGGCGTAGCCGCAGCCTCGGTTCCACCGAGAAACACGGAGATCAACCCCCTCGCCAATACCCTGGTGCTAAGCGCCCCGCCCCGTGGCAGCTTGGCCGATGAGACCGAAAATTATCAACCGATCGCCGATTTCCTGTCACGCGTTGCCGGTAAAAAAGTCGTCTACCAGCATTCGGACAACTGGCTCAGCTATACCAGCGATATGACCAAGGACAAGTACGACATCGTGTTCGACGGTCCGCACTTCAACGGCTGGCGCATGGAGAAACTGCAACACACGCCACTCGTCAAACTGCCGGAGGATTTCATTTTCGTGGTGGTCGCAAAGGCTGACAACGCGTCCATTACGGAAATGAAGCGGCTGGCCGGTCGGCGCATTTGCGCGCACGCACCGCCCAACCTCGGCACGCTCACGATGCTGAAACAATTCGACAACCCCGCGCGCCAGCCGCTGATTGTCGAAGTTCAGGGTTGGGACAAGTCCTACAATGGCTTGATGGAAGGCAAGTGTGTGGCCACTGTTTTGCCTCTAAAAAGCTTGGAGAAAATGGACAAGGGCGGGAACCTGACCAAGGTTCTGTACAAGAGCGAAACCTTGCCCAACCAGGCCGTGTCCGCCGGGCCACGCGTCACGCAGGAGACCCAGGACAGGATTAAAAAGGCATTGTTGTCGGAAGAAGGTAAAGCCGCGACCGCCAAACTGCGCGCCGCCTATGCCGGCAAGGATTTTATCCCGGCCACTCGCAACGAGTACGGTGGGCTGGGCGTCTATCTCAAGGATGCCCTGTACTATTCGAACTAACCCGCCGGTAACCGATCCACCCAATCGCCGAGAGCAACCCGCCTCGGCGTTTTTTTTCGTGCCGTTCTCGGCAGGGTACGGGTCGTGCGGCTCTGCCGGTCAGCGCAACACGCGTTGCGCAAGTCGCGGTAGTTCGCCCGCGAGGCCGCTTGCGCGGCGCATCAGATAATTCTTGATCGGCGGCAGACCCTCGGTAAGGCGCAGGCCCGCGTCGCGCAACACGTGTGCGCCGGGGAGGCGACTGCCGAACAAATAGCGCAAACCTCCGGTTACTGCCTGCATTTCAAGGTCCGCGCCTTTGCGCGCACGCTCGTAGCGGCGCAGCAGGGCATGCGCACCGAGGTCGCGCTTGGCGCCGGCGCCCGCGATCAGCGTCTCGGCCAGGGTCGCGGCATCGAGGATGCCGAGATTCACACCCTGGCCGGCGAGCGGATGCACGGTGTGTGCGGCATCGCCGATGAGTGCAATGCGGTGCGCCGTGTAGTGACGCGCGAAACCGAGCGTGAGTCGGATGGCGGTGCGCCGGCTGGCAAGCTGTACCGCACCCAAGTGATCGCCGAACGCCGCTTGCAGTGCGGCGTTGAAAGCGGCATCATCCAGCGCCATGAGTTCGCAGGCTTGGGCGCTGTCCGCCGACCAGACAATGGACACGGACCGCGGCTCACTCAGCGGCAGGAACGCGAGCGGGCCGGTCGCCAGGAAACGCTGGCGGGCGGTGGCCGCGTGCGGGACTTCCGTTTGCACCACCGCCACAATCGCCGACTGTTCAAGATCGTGGCGCGTCCATTCGATCCCGGCCTCGCGCCGCACGCGCGACTCGGCGCCATCGGCGCCCACCAGCAGGCCGGTGGTCAACGTCCGTCCGTCCGCAAGGCGCACCGCAACCTTTTCTTCCTCGACTCGCAACGTGCTGACCTGCGCCGGCGCAAGCTGCGTGATGTTGGCGAACTGCTGCATGCGCTCGGTGAGCGCCGCCACGATGACGCGGTTCTCGATAATCCAGGCGAGACAGGCCTCACCGATGTCGGCGCTGTCGAAATTGAGGTGCGCCAAGCCCTCCCACACATGTATCGCCTCGACCGGCGACACGCGCCGAGTACGCATGCCCGGCCAGGCGCCGATGTTCTCGAACACGGTCTGCGCGGCGAGCGCGATGGCGCTTACGCGCAGATCGTATTCATCCTCCGGTGGCTGCGCCACCTGCGGTTCGATCACGCCGACCTTGAGCGAACTGCCGCCGAGCGCGCACGCGAGCGTACCGCCGACCATGCCGCCACCGGCAATGAGGACGTCGTAGTCAGTGTTCATATGAATTCTCGGGCCACAGATGAACGCGGATGAATACAGGTCAAAACAAGCATGACCGGATTGAATCTGGTTTTATCTGTGTTCATCTGTGGCTGAAAAATATTACAACGGCAGGCCGCGCGCCAGGCGCGGCAGGCGGCCGGCGCGGCCCATGCTCAGACGCAGCAATGCCTGCTTGGCGGGCGGAAACAGGTCCACGGCGACAAGGCCGAGGTTGCGCAGGAACGACACGGGCGCCAGGTCGTTCGAGAAGATGCGCACCAAACCGTCCGTGAAAGCCGAGACTGCCCGGTTGTCGCGTTTGCGCCAGGCGCCATAGTTCGCAAGCACCGCGAGCTCGCCGAAGTCGCGGCCCGCGCGCTGTGCGTCGCTCAAAACCTGCGCCAGCACCGCGACATCGCGCAGGCCGAGATTGAAGCCCTGCCCGGCCACTGGATGCACGGTGTGCGCGGCGTTGCCGATCAGCACCAGCCGTTCGCGTACGTGCTCACGGACCGAGGTCCGCGCGAGCGGATAGACGGCGCGCTTGCCGACCTTGAGAAAACGGCCGAGGCGCGTGCCGAAGCGTTCCTGCAACGCCGCCAGAAACTGTGCATCGTCCTGCGCCAGGACCGCCTCGACATCGCCGGACGACAGGGTCCAGACCACGGCGCAGCGATTCTCGCTCATCGGCAGGATGGCCAGCGGGCCGCTGCCGGTAAAACGTTCGTAGGCGATGTTGTGGTGCGGCAGCTCGGGCGTGATCGTGGTCACCAGCGCGCTCTGCCGGTAGTCGATGCGCCGCGTCTCGATACCGGCCTTGTCGCGCACCAGCGAACGCCCGCCGTCGGCGGCCACCACGAGGCGCGCGCGGAGCGTTTCCTGTATTCCGCCACGGCGCAGCGTCACGGTCGCGGCGTCTTCGGCAAAGGAAACTTCTTCCACGCTCGCCGGGCAGATGAGCGTGAGGTTTTTGGTTTGCGCGAGCTCCGCTTTCAAGGCCTGGCCAAGCGCGCGGTTCTCGACCACGTACCCCAGCGCCTCGAACCCGGCCTCGGCTGCATCGAGGCGCGTGAAACCAAAGCGCCCACGGTCGGAGATGTGTATCTGTTTGATCGGAGTAGCACCGCGCGCCTCGATCCGTTCCCAGACACTCAGGCTCTCGAAAATGCGCTTCGAGCCATACGACAGCGTCACGGTGCGATCGTCGTAACTCGGCTGCGCGTTCGAGCCGAACTCGACCGCCTCGATCAGGCCGACGCGCAGCGGCAGGCTGCCGAGCGCCACACCGAGGCTGGCGCCGACCATGCCGCCGCCGATAATCAGAATGTCGTAGTCTGTTTTCATTTAATGATCGTCAGTCGCCGGGCTGCCAAGATACGGTCTTCTGGAATCAACGCAGAGGACGCAAAGGCGCAGAGAACGCAGAGTAAGGCGTTTTTCGGGGTTTAAACCGAGAAGTTCTTTGCGTCCTCTGCGCTCTTAACGGGGAATGGCCACAGCTAAGCCTCTATATATAACCACTCGAATTTCAACAGAAGCAATAATATCAGCCCTTCATCAACGCCTCGATCTCGCCGATCTCCTTCGGCGCGTCCTTGCTCAACACCTCGTGGCCGTCACGCGTCACCAGTATGTCGTCCTCGATGCGGATGCCGACATTTTGAAAACCCTTGGGGATATCGTCGGCCGTGCCGATGTACAGGCCCGGCTCGACGGTCAGCACCATGCCCGGTTCTAGCAGGCGCCATTCGTCATGCACCTTGTAGTCGCCGACATCGTGCACGTCCATACCCAGCCAGTGGCCGGTGCGGTGCATGTAAAAGCGCTTGTAGCTGCCGTCCTCGATGTGTGCGTCCACCTTACCCTTGAGGAGCCTCAACTGCACCAGGCCGTCGGTGAGGATACGCACCGCCGCGTCGTGCGGTTCGTTCCAGTGCTTGCCTGGCCGCACCTCGGCGATAGCCGCCGCCTGGGCGGCGAGTACGATCTCATACATGTCGCGCTGTTCGGGCGTGTATTTTCCGTTCACCGGGAAGCTGCGGGTGATGTCGGCGGCGTAGCCGTCGAACTCGGCGCCGGCGTCGATCAACAGCATGTCGCCGCTCTTGAGTTCGGCGTTGTTATCGTTGTAATGCAGGATGCAACTGTTCGCGCCGCCGCCCACGATCGACGGGTACGCCGGAAACGGGCTACCGCCCTTCTTGAACTCGTACCACAGTTCGGCCTCGATCTCGTGTTCCATCTTGCCCGGCTTGCAGGCCTGCATGGCGCGCCGGTGCGCGGCGGACGAAATCTTCGCGGCGCGGCGCATGAGCTTGATCTCGTCGGCGCTCTTGAAGAGACGCATCTCGTGCAGGATGTGGTTGAGATCCACGAATTCGCCGGGTGCGTGCACGCCGTTACGCGCCTTGGCGCGCACCTCGTTCACCCAACCCATGAGGTGCGCATCGAACTCCGCGTCGCGGCCCATGCTGTAAAACACCTGCTCGCGGTTTTCGAGCAGGCCGGGCAGAATCTCGTCGATGTCGTCGATCGGGAAG
>CAYJBG010000044.1:0-12952 GCA_964368085.1 uncultured Acidiferrobacterales bacterium
TTGGTCATGGATTGCACCACCACCGGCGCGCCGCCGCCGATGGCGACGGGCCCGATCAGCACGCGGGTGCTGTGGCGACGGTGAGGTGAAAACAGCTTGGGCATACGCGATAGAGGAAGACGGCGGCGCAGGAGGGGCGGTGAATCGCCCCTCGCCGGTCAGCGTTGGATGATAACGGGTTTAGTCTGTTCAAGCGCCTTTTGGCGCGCATCCATGATGCGCTGGATTTGCGCCTCAAGTTTCACCGCCTCATCCCCGGTGATGGTAAACACTTCATTCGTACCGTCCGGTGTGCGCGTTAATACTTGTTTGAGCTTGGCACCGCCCGCGCAGTCGATGGGCTGGATGCGGGTGATGTGGTCGACGTTCACACTGCCCATGCCGCCGGCGCCGGCGCAGTCGCGGGTTTGGAATGTGACCTTGAGCGTACCCGGGTACCCGGCTGCGAACGCCATGGGCAGGTTGAGTGCGAACAAGCAGGCGGCAAGGGCGGTACGAGTCTGCATGGCGGGCTCCTGGCGGGAGCGCCCGCCGGACAATGTGTTGGCGCATTATAGAGGACTCCGGGGCGGCCGGCGCAGTGATTGTGCCGGGGTGGCAATGCCACTACCATAAATCCCCATATTGCTTAAGGAATCGCGCATGGATCCGTCCGATATTGCCCCGTCTGCCCGGCAAGGCGCGCGCGCATGAGCCAGATCCACCACGGCGCACTGCCGGCCGGCACACGCATCGAATCCTACGAAATCGCCAGCGTCCTGGGGGTCGGCGGTTTCGGCATTACCTACAAGGGTTACGACCACAGCCTGCACTGCGACGTGGCCATCAAGGAATACCTGCCGAGCGGCCTGGCGCTGCGCACCGCGGACGGCGCCACCGTCATCCCCAAGTCCAGCGGCGACAAAAAATACTACGAGTACGGCTTGCAGCGTTTTCTGGAAGAGGCGCGCATCCTCGCCAAGTTCAAGGAGCGCTCAATCGTGCGCGTGAGCCGCTTTCTCGAAAGCAACGGCACCGCGTACCTGGTAATGGATTATGAAGACGGCGAGTCGCTCGCCGAGTATCTGCAAAAATCCGGGGTGCTGGCGGAGGCCGAGATCCTCGACATCATGCTGCCCATCCTCGACGGCCTCAGCGCCGTGCATGCCAAGGATTTTCTGCACCGCGATATCAAACCCGGCAATATTTATCTGCGCAAAAAAGGACCGCCGGTGTTGCTCGATTTCGGCGCCGCGCGCCAGGCGTTCGGCGAACAGACGCGCGCGCTCACCGGCATGGTCACGCCCGGCTACGCGCCGTTCGAACAATACAACTCGCGCAGCAAACAGGGCCCGTGGACCGACCTGTACGCCATCGGCGCCACGATTTATCACTGCGTCACCGGTAAGGCGCCGGCCGAGTCGCCGGATCGCATCGCCGCGTTGCAGGAGCAGGAATCCGATCCGCTTAAAGCCGCGGTCGAGGCCGGGTACGGCCGCTACCGCGCGGAGTTTCTCAAGGTGGTGGACTGGATGCTTAGCGCTTCGCCGAAGGATCGCCCGCAGCGCGTGGAGCAAGTGCTGGAGCGTCTGCGCGCACTCGGCAAGCCGCCCGTTACGGCCGGCCGCGACAGCGGCTTGCCCAGAACCGTGACAGTGGGCGCAAGCGCCGCCGCCGCGCCGGTCAGCCAGCCGGTGCAATCCACGCGCGACGAGATCGAGACCTTCAAAGCCTGTCGCCGCAAGGCCGAGGCCGGCGAGGCCGACGCGCAGTTTCGTCTCGGTGTGATGTACGCCTACGGACGCGGCGCGGCGCGCGACGAAACAGAAGCGGCGGACTGGCTGCGCAAAGCGGCGGGGCAGAACCACGTTACCGCGCAAATGCGTCTCGGCTTGATGCTGGCGCGCGGCGCCGGCGTAAAGAAAAACGAAGCCGAGGCGGCAACCTGGTTGCGTCAGGCCGCGGAGCGCAACGATCCCATCGCGCAGTTCAACCTCGGCCTGATACACGCGCACGGCCTCGGTGTGGTCAAAGACCGCAACGAGGCGCTGCGCTGGTACAAGCAGGCCGCCGAGCAGGGCCACGCCGGCGCACGCGTGAACCTGGATGTTTTGGCGCGTGGCAGTGCGAGTCTCCGATGGCTGTGGTGGGCCGCCGCCGTCGTGTTGGCGTTGCTCAGCGTGGCGATTTTTCTGCGGCGTTAACGACTGGTTTATTTTTCTCGCGCCCTATGCATCTGCATTGGTACATCCCCGCCATCGCTGCCGGAATATTTATTCCCTCCTCCCTTTGGGGGAGAGGGAGCGCCCGAGACACACAGAGAGAGTTGTTTAAGCTATTCAGGTGCAATTTCCTGCCGCTTGCGGCGTAGCATTATTTGTAGGTTGGCGCTGAGGCTGCAAGCCGAAGCCCAACAGGGCGACTCTGGATGCTGTTGGGCTTCACGTTGTTCAGCACCAACCTACCCAATACCCCGCTAAAATAATCAACCCCTCCCCCCTTTGGGGAGAGGGTAGGGTGAGGGGCGTTCGAAGCGACGCATAGAGAATTTTTTAATTCACAACCGCAACTGAGAACCTGCCCATGCACCTTCCCTGGTACGTCCCCGTCATCACCGCCGAAATAATTAACCCCTCTCTCCTTTGGGGGGAGGGTAGGGTGAGGAGTGTTCGAGGCAGACAACGAGAGCAATACTTTCACAACTGACGGACTCGCCCATGCACCTTCCCTGGTACATCCCCGCCATCGCCGCCGCCGTAGTTTGGGGTTTGCACTACCCGCTCATCGAACACGCGCTCAAGCGCGTGTCGCTTACCACCGTGGTGTTGCTGACCGCGCTTCCCATGGCGCTCGTGGCGCTCGCCTTCCCGGCGCGGCTCGCCGCGGACTGGCGGTTGTTCGTCGCACTCTCCGGAACGGAGCGCTGGCTGATCGGCGCCATTGCCGTTACCAGTCTCGCCGGCACCGTGCTGTTGTATCTCGCGGTGCGCGGCCGCAATGCGACGCTCGCGAGCCTTATCGAAATTTCCTATCCGGCGTTCGTGGCCCTCTTTGCCTGGTTGCTGTTCCGCGAGTGGCAAATCAACGCCGGCGTGCTCGCCGGTGCGGCGCTGGTGCTGGCCGGCACCACGTTGATTATCCTCAACAGCCGTTAGACAGGAGTGAGAAGAACAATGGAGCCCCGCATCAGCTTTATAACGCTCGGCGTCGCCGACCTTGAACGCGCCACGCGCTTCTACGAAGAATGTCTCGGCCTGCCCCGGCTCAAGACGCCGCCTTCAATTACTTTCTTCGAGCTTGGAAAAACCTGGCTGGCGCTGTGGCCGCGCACGAGTCTGGCCGCCGATGCCGGTTTATCTTCTCAAGGTAGTGGCTTCCCCGGTTTTACCCTCGCGCACAATGTGCGCTCACCGGCCGAGGTGGATGCGTTGCTGCTACACGTCGCCAAGTTTGGCGCCAAGATCACAAAGCCGGCGCACGCCACGGATTGGGGCGGTTACTCCGGTTACTTCACCGATCTCGATGGATTTCTCTGGGAGGTTGCGCACAATCCGGACTTCCCGCATGTGTAGAAGCTATCTCATCAACCCCCTCTCCCTCTGGGAGAGGGCAGGGGAGAGGGTGAGTGGGTGGGCATGCATTGATTTCTCCCGCCCTCACCCCAGCCCTCTCGGCAAATGCTCCCGGCTTTGCTCTACCTCCTGCATCCATGCAGTCGCCCCAGAGGGAGAGGGAGTAAAGTCGAAGACGACGAGGCAGAAACAATGACCCTATTCTCAAACATCGCGGTATTGGTAGTGGCGCTGCTACACCTCTATTTTCTGGTGCTCGAAATGTTTCTCTGGAACAAACCCGTTGGCCGGCGCATCTTTCGATTAACACCCGAGTTCGCGCAAGCCTCGGCGGCGCTCGCCGCCAACCAGGGCCTCTACAATGGATTTCTGGCCGCCGGTCTGCTCTGGGGCCTCGGCCTCGGTGCGGCTGGTTTCGGCATCAAAGTATTTTTTCTTGGCTGCGTTATCGTGGCCGGCGTGTATGGGGCGTTCACCGTTAGCCGCAGAATATTCTGGGTGCAGGCGTTTCCCGGTGTGCTGGCTTTGGTGTTGGTGCTGACGACGTCAGGAACCTAGTCGCGTAGGGTGTGCTTGCGCACCGTATCGTTGAACGGTGCGCAAGCACACCCTACATGTTCATTTTGTTAGTGGCCATTAGGCCGCTACCGCCCACAGGCCATGTTCACCGGCGTCGGTGATGCGCACCCAGGCGAATTCGCCGTCCGAAGGTCATCGCGTGGGTATTGCCGCGAGCGGTGATAGGGTAGAGAGTATTGGCGTATTCGAGGCGCAAGGGTGTTGCCATAGGGGAGTTTCCTGCGGGGACAGCCTAAATTAATACCCGCTCTTGGCCTCTCGCCAAGTATCGGATTGTGAGGCGGTGAGCGTTTACAGATGTGGCAACATGTTTCCATATGTGGAAACATGTTGCCACATCTGTAAACTTTTTCTGGATGGTTCTATGTCGTCTACTTTTAGTTATGCGTAAAAGAGGATAAGTAAATGTCATCAACAGATAAATCAAAATCATTATTTGAGCAGTTCAGAATTACACGTGAAGCACTCGATGAAGCAGAAAATAAACTGCACTCTGCATTTGATTCAGGCACGCCAGATGAAGAAACTATTAGTGAGTTAATTGCAGCCGTAGAGGAGCTAGGCAATAAACTTACGGAGATCGGCAACCGTCTTCACTCAAATGTGCGCGACTAAGAGAAATGATTCGATTCAACCTATCAAAGTTTTATGAGGCGAATCAAAAGTAAGTTTTCATCATTTATGGTTGCCTCCTGCAAATCGCATAACAAGGCGCTCGTTGGGACGCTGCGCCGCGTTGCGGCTTGCGCCCCACAGCTTTAACGTTAGAGGACACACATGAAAACCCTTCACAAAAATTTGTTGTTGGTAGGTTGTCTTGTCCTCGTCTCCGGTTGTGCGTCCTCTTCCCGAAGGGCTCAATCTGAAGCCCTTAAAGCACGGGTGTATTCCGATTCCCTTGCGTATAGAAACTGCATGGAAGCAGCCGCCAATCATTACTCTGTGTCTACTGCAACCCCACACGAAATAGCCGATGCCGCGCAGTCAAAATGTGGCGCCGAGTTCCACGCGTACGAGAGATCAATGGAGAACGCCCTCACCTCTGTTGTTTCGAGTTCGGGTGTGTCGATGGCGCGCAGAGAAGCGAAGGGCCACACTCAGGAAAGGAAGGGAGTAATTAAAGGAAAAGTGGTGCAGTGGGTAATCGACAACCGACTTCAGAAAAAGTGAGTCCTCTAACTGTGTTTTCAACCGGACGCGGTGTGACATCGGCGCAATGTTTAGCTACCGTGGCCCGCGCCGGTTAAAACGGCGTTAGGGGCATCAAACCCACAGAGTGGGTCAGTTATCTTAGTGAGCCAATGCAGCTTTTTACACTTAGTCAGGGATACCCATAAAGAACGCCAAATGTCGCCAACAGTGCATGAAAAAATATGTTGGGCAGAATGTTTGGGCGGGTGTTCTGGCGGACTTTCGCGGGAGCACATTGTCTCGGGAACTTTTTTTGAGGGAGGGCCCATCTCGGTCACAGGGTTCGATTGGACACAGGATGAGATGCGAGAAATTGGCCTGAATAATGCCGTTTCAAAAATCCTATGCAGAACTCACAACAGTAGCCTTTCACCATTAGATGCTGAGATCAAAATTGCGAGAGAATACTTTAGAAAATTCTCCGAGCTGGTTAGCAGAGATGAGCGGACTGAAGAGTTCATTGGAAAAATACACGGGGTTAAGTTTGAACGATGGCTGCTAAAAACCACGATCAATGTTATTAGGGCCTCGCCAAAGAAATATTCCAATTTCTTTCCGGACTACTTGCTTACCCAAATGGCCTTTGGAGTAACACCGTTTAACTACAATACGGGGCAAGGGCTATATATGGTTGATCCAAGGCTTTGTAGAAACATGGTGAGATCGGACAACTCTGTAAATGTGCGGCCGATCATTCTTGCAATAGAAGAGCAATCTTGCTTATTGGGTTCTCTAGTAACATTTTGTGGTATCCCTTTCTTTTTGAATACTATTGATCCCATGACGAAGAACTTAGGTGGGCTGAACACAATTGAAAACATAAACTTGATCGATAAACGTTTTTTCCACCCTCCACGAATTCGGACACTTACTAGCAATGGCTTTTTGGACCATCAGTCCATTGTGTTTACTTACTCATAACAGATTTTCTGAAGAAATGACGATGTTTGCTTTATCAACAATACCGGGGTCAGATCACAGTTCCCGCTAATATAGTTTTTCTGTTGCCATCGCATCGGCATGGCATGCCTTTCCACAGCAGAAAATCCGGGACAGATTTATTTAAACCAATCTGAAAGTAGCCCGCATGGAGCGCAGCGAAATGCGGGAAAATGATCGGTCATGACGTTTCTCCCCGGATTCCGCTGCGCTCCATCCAGGCTACACACGGGGCCAATGACCGGCAAAGCCTCAGTCCATTACCGCCCACAGGTCGTGATCGCCGGCCTCGGTGATGCGCACCTGCGCGAACTCGCCGACCTCCAGCCCGCTGCTGTTCTCGATAATGACCACGCCGTCGATCTCCGGTGCGTCGGCGTAGCTGCGCGCCAGCGCGGTGCCGTCGTCGGTGATTTCATCCACCAACACTTTCATCGTCTGGCCGATGCGGCGCTCCAGCCGGGTGGCGCTGATCTCGGCCTGGGTTTCCATGAAGCGTTCCAGCCGTTCCTGTTTCAGTTCTTCCGGAACGTGGCCGGGCAGCGCATTCGCGACCGCGCCGTCCACGGGTGAGTAGGCGAAGCAGCCGACGCGATCGAGCTGCGCGGCGTCGAGGAAATCGAGCAGCATCTGGAAATCTTCCTCGGTCTCGCCCGGAAAGCCGACGATGAAAGTGCTGCGGATCACCAGCTCCGGACAGGCGGCGCGCCACGCGTGGATGCGCGCCAGCGTGTTCTCGGCGGCGGCCGGGCGCTTCATGGCCCTGAGAATTCTCGGGCTCGCGTGCTGAAAGGGAATATCGAGATACGGCAGTATCTTGCCGGCCTGCATGAGCGGAATGACGTCATCGACATGCGGGTAAGGGTAGACGTAGTGCAGCCGCACCCACACATCCATGTCGCCGAGGTGCTTGGCGAGTTCGAGCATGCGCGTCTTGATCGGCATGCCGCCCCAGAAATCGCTGCGATACTTCACGTCCACGCCGTAGGCGCTGGTGTCTTGCGAGATCACCAGCAATTCTTTTACACCGCTGTCCACCAGATGTTCCGCCTCGGTGAGCACCTGGCCGATGGGGCGGCTGACGAGATCGCCGCGCAGGGACGGGATGATGCAGAAACTGCAACGATGATTGCAGCCTTCGGAAATCTTCAGATAGGCATAGTGCGCCGGCGTGAGCTTGACGCCCTGCGCTGGCACGAGGTCGATGTACGGGTCATGCGGTTTGGGCAGATGCGTGTGTACGGCCTGCATCACTTCTTCCAGCGCGTGCGGGCCGGTTACGGCCAGCACCTGCGGGTGCGCCTTTTTTACCACGTCGCCCTTGGCGCCGAGGCAGCCGGTGACAATCACCTTGCCGTTTTCCTTGAGCGCCTCGCCAATGGCGTCCAGCGATTCCTCGACGGCGGAATCGATGAAGCCGCAGGTGTTTACCACCACCAGATCGGCGTCGCCATAGTTCGGTGAGATCGCATAACCTTCGGCGCGCAACTGGGTGAGGATGCGTTCGGAATCCACCAGCGCCTTGGGGCAGCCGAGGCTGACGAAACCGACTTTGGGGATATTCGACATGGATATTTAGAAAGAGAACCGGCCGCGTGGTTTTAAGCTGAGGCCGCTGTTGTGCTGCTGGCCCTCACCCCGGCCCTCTCCCGGTGGGAGAGGGGGATACTGTTTGGCGACTGGGTCAATGATAGAGATGAAGCGAACTATCCGCCAGTGAGCAGCGTGTTGATGGCGCTTAGGTCCGTTTCATTCAGCGTGCCGACCGCCAGCTTTAGGCGTATCTGGCTCAGCAGATAGGCGTAGCGCGCCTGGGAAAGATCGCGTTGCGTGCGATAGAGATCGCGCTGGGCGTTCAGTACGTCCACACCGGCGCGTACCCCGGATTCGTAACCGATCAACGTGGACTCCAGCGCCTTCTTGCTCGATGCCTGCGCCTGTTCGAGTGCGCGCACGCGGGCGATGCCGCCGGTGATGGCGAGGTGTGCCTCGCGGGTCAGGCGCGTGACGGTGCGTTTTGTCTGATCCAGCGCGGCGCGCGCCTGGTCACGCCGCGCCAGCGCCTCGCGCACCCGTGACTGGGTAATCCCGCCGGCATAAAGCGGCACTTGAAGCTGCACGCCCACCTGGTTGGTGGTGTACTCGAAGATCGCGGGAGAAAAGATGCTGCCGTTTTTGTTGTAGCCGTGCGAGGCCACGAGATCGAGCGTCGGGTAGTGACCGCCGCGATTCTTTTCGATTTCTTCCTCGGCAACCGTGACGGCCCGCGCCGAGGCCACGATCAACGGGTTTTTCTCCTGCGCGATCCTGTTCCAGGCCTCCATGTCCTGCGGGTCGGGGCGTTGCAACGGCAGGTTCGGTGCGAGCGTGGCGAGTTTTTCGGGACTGGTGTTCACCAGCATCGCGAGCGCCTCGCGCTTTACTTGCAGGTCGTTGTCGGCGCTCACTTCCTGCGCCACGGCCAGGTCGTGGCGGGCGCGCCCTTCATGAACGTCCACGACCGTGGCGTTGCCCACGGCGAAGTTGCGTTCCGCCAATTGCAGTTGACCCTCGATAGCCGCCTTCTCGGTGCGCGCGAACGCCAGCGTGTCCGCGGCGTACAGCACATCGAAGTAGGCCTGCGTGCTGCGCATGATCAGCTCGCCGCGGGCAATCGCAATCTCACCCTCGGCCTGGGCGGCGATCGCCTTGCCCTGCGCGTAGGCGGCGAAATTCGACTTGCGGTAGAGCGGCTGGGTGAGTTGCAGACTGTAGGAATCGCTGTCGTAGTCGCCGGTACGCGGCGCGGGTTGCTGAATGTCCTGGCTGACCGAGTAACGCGCGGCATTGAACGTCACGGTGGGCAGCAGCTGCCCCGTGCCCTGCGCGCCGCGTTCGAGATTGGCCTCGTAGTTGGCTTGCGCCTGGGCCAGGGTCAGGTCGTTGCGTTGCGCAAGGCGGTAGATGTCGAGCAGGTTTTCGGCCTGCACGGCAGGTGCTGCGCTCAGCAGCAGCGTGAGCAGAAACTTGCGAGGCAGCGTGCAGGTCATGACTTTTTCTTCCCAAAGGGCGTGCGCGTCAACAGGCGCGGGAGCAGAGGGCTGGTGTTCTTGCGATAACGTTCGCGCGCGCCCTCGACCAGCGAATAGACCGCCGGTACCACCACCAGCGTCAGCAATGTCGATGACACCATGCCGCCCATCACCACCAGCGCCAGCGGCCGGTTGGTTTCCACGCCGGGGCCGAGACCGATGGCGGCCGGCATCATCGCCCCGATGATGGTCATCGAGGTGATGAGCACCGGGCGCATGCGATGCGGGCAGGCCTCGCTCAACGCTTTCAGGATGCTCATTCCTTTATCGCGGTACTGGTTGGTGAGGTCGATGAGCAGAATCGAATTCTTGGCGACCAGACCCATGAGCAGGATCATGCCGATCATCGAGAACAGATTGAGTGTTTCGCCAAACATCCACAGCGCCGCGACGCCGCCGATGATGGCGAGCGGCTGCGCGACCATGACCACCAGCGGTTGCAGCAGCGAGTTGAACTGGCTGGCGAGCACCATGTAGATCATGATGAGCGCCATGCCAAAGGCAAAGATGACGTAACCGCCGGTCTTGGCAAACTCCTCGGCCTGACCGGTGTAGGCGATCGAATAGCCGGAGGGCAGAATCTCGGCGGCGATACGGTTCACGTTGTCGGAGGCCTCGCCCAGGGGCATGCCTTCCAGCGCACCGTAGATAAAACCGGCGTACTGGCGATTGCGGCGTTTGATTTCGGCTGGCCCGAGACCGGTTTCGAATTTCACCAAACTGTCGAGACGCACCAGATTTCCGTTTTTGTTCTTCACGTAAATGCGTTTGAGGCTTTCGATATTGACGCGTTGATCCGGTTCAACCTGCAGGCGAATGTGGTAACGCTGGTTCTTCTCCTTGAAATCGGCGATGTCCACGCCGCCGGTCATGAGGCTCAGGGTTTGCGCAACGTCCGTCGCCGTGACGCCGAGCTGCGCGGCGCGCTCGCGGTCGAGGATCACACTGACCTGCGGCAGGTTGAGCTTGAGGTCCTTGTCGAGCTTGGCGATGCCCGGCAGGGTGCCGAGCTGTTTGATCATCTCGTTGACCAGCGCGTCGATCTGTTGCAAGTCGTGGCCGACGATGGCGAATTGCAACGGCTCACCGCGCATGCCGCCGATTGGCGAGATGTTGGCCGGGAACGCGAGTACGCCGGGAATGGCGCCCAGATCGCGGCGTAGTTCACGCATGATGTCGGGCTGTGATAGCGGGCGTTCCTTGCGGTCCTGCAGACGCACGAAGACACTGCCGCTGTTCACCTGTCCGACATTGCCAAGACCGACAGCCGAGAAATAGCTGTAAACATCTTTACGTTTTGCGAGCACCGCTTCGATTTCGGTCAACCGGCCTGAGGTGTAATCGAGGTTCGAGCCCAGTGGCGTCTGCACGAGCACCATGAAGCGCGATTCATCTTCTTCCGGCACGAAGGTCTTGCCGACCTTGGCAAAGAAGAACGCGCTTGAGGCCACAATCAGTATGGCGACGAACACCACGGTCCAGCGGTGTGTGAGGCCGAGTCCCAGCAAACGGCGATAGCCGGATTCGAGCGCGACGAACGCGCGTTCGAGTACCTGGTACACCCGGCCGTGGGTTTTGGGCAGGTCCAGGAACCTGGCGCACAGCATGGGGGTGAGGGTCAGCGATACCCAGAGCGAGGCCAGCACACCGATTACCACCACCAGCGCGAACGAGCCCAAAAAGCGCCCGACGATGCCACTGATAAAGGCCACCGGCAGGAAGATCGATACCAGGGTGAGTGTCGAAGCCAGTACGGCGAACACCACCTGGTTGGCGCCGTTGACGGCTGCTGCTTCCCGCTGCTCGTGCTCTTCCTCGCGATGTCGAAAAATGTTTTCCAGAACCACGATGGCGTCATCCACCACCACGCCGATCAGGAGCAACAGGCCAAGCAGGGTGATCTTGTTGAGGGTGTAGTCGGCGAAGTACATCACCGCAAAGGTGGCCATCAGTGAAACCGGAATGGCGGTGGCGATGATGAGTGTCGAGCGCCCGCTTTTCAGGAACAGGAACACCATCAGCGCCGCGAGCAGCGTGCCGATGATCAGATGTTCATTGAGCGCCGCGATCGACTGGCGAATACTGATCGAGTCGTCGGAGGAGTAGCTGAGCACCAGCCCTGCCGGCAGACTGGCGCGCAGCTCGTTTTCGACACGCGCCTTGGCGGCATCCACCACGGCCACCACGTTGGCGCCGCTCGCCTTGACGATGCCGAGCCCCACGGCCGGCTGGCCCTTGAAACGCGCCAGCTTGCGCGCATCTTCGAGGCCGTCGTCGATACGCGCCACATCCTTCAGGTAGACCGGTGCTCCCTGGCGATAAGCCACCACCATATTGCTCATTTCAGTCAGCTTGCTGAATTCGGCGTCGAACTTGATGAGCAGTTCGCGCGACTGGCTGCCGAGGAAACCGGCCGGCAGGATCACGTGTTCCTTACCGAAGGTGTTGGCGACGTCGATCGGCGACAGGTTGTAGGCCTGCAGGCGATCGGTGTTGAGCCACACACGAATGGTGCGCTTGATCTGGCCGCCGATGATCACCTCGCCCACGCCATTGATGGTTTCCAGACGCGGCTTGAGCACCTCGTCGGCATAGGTGTTGAGTTCCTGTAGAGTGCGGTTGCCCTGCAGGACGATCCACAGTACCGCGTTGGCGCCGACTTCCACCTTGCGCACCACCGGCGGATCGGCGTCCTTGGGCAGACTCCGCAGCACACCATCGATCTTGGCTTTGACCTCCTGGTAGGCCACGTCCACGTTCTTCTCCAGTTGGAATTCGATACCGACGACCGAGGCGCCAATCGAAGAACTCGAGAGAATGGACTTGACGCCCGGCACCTGGTTGACCGCTTCCTCGATGACGTCGGTGATGTTCTTGTCGATGATCTGCGGGTCGGCGCCTTGCAGGGTGGTGACCACCGAGATGGCCGGGAATTCGATCTTCGGGAATTTGTCGATGCCCAGACGCGCGAGGCCGATCACGCCGAACAACACGAGCACCAGGCTCACCATCAGGGTGAAGATATTCCGCTGGATGGAAAAGGAGGGCAGGCTCACGGCTGTTTTTTCTCCGTTGCGACGGCAGGTCCGGCGGCTGCACCGGAGTCGCGCACCTTGATTTTGGCGCCGTCGCTCAACATGCCGGCGCCATCGACCACCACGGCTTCACCGGGTTTGAGGCCGGTCAGGATCTCGGTTTCCCCGCCGCGTTGCACGCCTGTCTGGACCGTGCGTTCTTTGACGTTGCTGCCCTCCGGGACATAGACCACCGCACCCGCCGGTCGCAGCACGACCGCCTGTTCCGGCACCACCGTCGTCGCGCGGCGCACACTCAGTACCACCTCACCGCGCACGCTGCCGACTGAATACCATTCGTGACCGGCGGGAAGTTCCGCGATCACCTCCAGGGTTTGGGTGCTGCTGTTCAGCGCCGGGCGGATTTCCTTGATGCGCGCGGCCGCCACCTTGTCCGGGTTGTCGAAACTCGTGAGACGCAGGCTCTGGCCGATGCGCAGCTGGCGTGCCACGTGTTCGGGAAACGGCAGGCGAACGGTGAACGTACCGCGGCGCACGCTGTTGGGATCGAGCGCCTGCGCGACACTGAGCGATGTGGTGCTGCCGA
>CAYJBG010000045.1:0-12902 GCA_964368085.1 uncultured Acidiferrobacterales bacterium
ACACTGGTGTCAACGACAATCATGCATCGCGCCGCATCGCATCGAGATCGCCTTCCCAGCGAAGCTTGCCCCGCGCCGCACGAATTTCCCCCTGGCGAGCCATTTTAACCAACATTTCAAGCCCCGCTTCAACAGCCTCGCGTTTCGTCTTGAGGCCGGTGAACTTGAGCGCTTGAGACATGAGCTTGTTGTCGATAACGATGTTGGTGCGCATGCGATACTCCATGTGTATGGATATTGTTAATTGTACACATCAATTTCATAAATGAAAGAAGCCAGTCCGCAGGGCGGCGGGGTTCAGCGACTTGGAGCTGCAATATCCGGTAACCGGCGCCGACTGACTGACCGCAGTCCGGTATATTACCCTGCGATAATATGCCGATATTCCTTGACACTCACTTCTGATCTGAGCTGAAATAGCATCGTTGCAGAAAATGATTCCTGAACGGATCGCCAGTTCGCTTCGGAGAAAAATGAACAAACACAGGGAGATAGTGCATGACCTGTTGCTTCCGCGGTTTTGAGTTCATCCGTAACTTTTTTACTCCCTCCGAAAGCAGGACATCGTTCGCAGAACCTGCGTTGAGCGGGAAAAACGCTCGGTCATCGCGCCTATCCACAGATGCCATTGCGCTCCAACCAAACTACACACTGGCGTTGTTACGCGGTCGGCGCTTAAGTAAGCGTCCTTTCTCTGTGCCCTGTCTTTTTATCCTTCTACTCTCCGGAGCGCTCATTTCTCCCGCGTCATTCGCGACTGTAACGGAAGCAAGAATCTATTACATATTTCAATGCGGAAGCGGAACGGGACCAATGTTCTATAAGACTCCTCAAGAACATTATGCGGCAGTGCAACAGTGTCTAAATCAAGCTGGTGTTAACAATGTATATTTAGATCTTTTTCCAGTGCCATCAGACGGCAAGATAAATGGGCAATACAAGTCGTGGCAATACCATTATCAGTCGGTAAGTCAAGATGGAACTGTTGATCCTGTAATCTAAGACCAATGGCGCGGCATCGATCAGCATTGAATGTCTTAAGCCGTATCAAATGCAAACCAACAATGTCAGTCCATTAGACAACCTGAAATATTGGTGCGAAGACCAGCAGCCAGAACCGATATGCCCAACGACCTCCAATCCAATTTACCTTTCTACCGGTGCAAAAGAGACCGTTGAAACCGATTTCATTGGTAGCGGGGCATCACCTTTACAGTTTATTCGTACCTATCGCAGTGACCGTGGCGGGAAGTGGTCGCACAATCATGAAATCTACGGTTTCAACCTAGCCGCGACCATCAACATCGACTCCTCCAGCGCCGTACCAGAACGGGCGTGTGTCCAGGGTGTTGGAGCAACTACTGGTGAAACATACTGCTACAAGTATTTCGGTACCGGCCAAACAAATGACTTCGGTGTTTTGCGCAGCAACGACCGCAAGCTTAGCTTTGGAACGGCAACCAATTTATTGCCCGCCGCGGATATCAATGACCGGGTATCGCCTGTCACGGATGCTGCTGGCGCAACGATTGCCTGGCAGGTGCGGAATGCCGCGAATGACTCAACGGAGCGCTATGACCTGACAGGCCGTATTCAAACCGTCACCTCACTCAACGGATTGGCTCAAAGCTATACCTACTCCGATGGCACTACGGGCCCCAATGGCGGCTTCATTTTGGATGCGAACGGCAATCCAACCGTCTATCCGCTACCGTCAGGGTTGCTCATTCGTGTAACCGATGCCGCTTTGCGCTCGCTGCAGTTCGGTTACAACGCCAAGAAACAAATGGTTCAGATGCTCGACCCGGAGAGCCAACTCTATCGGTACGAGTACGATTCAAAACAGAACCTGACGAAAGTCAGTTACCCCGACGGCAAGACACGGCAATACTTGTATGAGAACGCCGGTTTCCCAAATGCCCTGACCGGAATCCTCGACGAAAACGGCAGCCGCTATGCCACCTACCGCTACAACGCCCAAGGCCGCGCCTATGACGAGGACCACGCCACCAACCAACCCGGCGGCCCAGTCGAGCACTACGGCCTGACTTACAACATCGACGTCTACGGCAGCCCGATCTCCTCCATTGTCACCGACCCGCTCGGCACCGCTCGCACCTACAACTTCACCACCATCCTGGGCGTCGTCAAAAACACCGGCGTCTCCCAGCCCGGCGGCTCCGGCTGCGGCGCTGCAGCCTCCGCCACAACCTACGACGCCAACGGCAACGTCAAGACCCGCACCGACTTCAACGGCAACCTGACAAGCTATACCTACGATCTGACCCGCAACCTGGAAACCAACCGCACCGAAGCCGTCGGCACTCCCGTGGCGCGCAACATCGGCACCACCTGGCACCCAAGCTTTCGCAAGCCCACGAATATCGCCGAACCGGGCCGTGACACCACCAATGTCTACGACTCCGCCGGCAATCTGCTGAGCAGGACCATCACCGACACGGCCAGCGGCAAGACGCGCACCTGGACTTTCACGTACACCGGGTCTGGCGACAACACCCTCGCCAATCTGCTGAAGTCCGTCGACGGCCCGCGCACCGACGTGGCCGACGTGACTCGCTTCGAGCACTACCCCAACGGGGATGTGCGCTTCATTCGCAACGCCCTCAATCACACCACCGAGATCACCCAATACGACACCAACGGCCGACCCAAGGTCATGACCGACCCAAACGGGGTTGTCACCAGCCTTGACTACTGGCCGCGCGGCTGGCTCAAGAGCCGTAACCGTGGTGGTCAAGTTACCTACTACGACTACGACGGCGCCGGCCAGATCAAGAAAGTCACTTACCCCGATGGCAACTTCGCCTCCTACGGTTACGACGACGCCCATCGTCTCACCGACATCGGGGACGCCACTGGCAACCGTATCCACTACACCCTGGATAACATCGGCAACCGCACGCGCGAGGATGTGTACGACAATTCAGGCGTTGTGGTCACCACCAAGAGTCGCACCTACGATGCGCTCAACCGTCTCTGGCAAGATATCGGCGCGCTGAACCAGACCGCCGTCTACGAATATGACGCCAACGGCAATCTAAAAAAGATCGATGGCCCGCGTACAGACGTGACCGACATCACCCAGCGCAACTACGATGCGCTGAATCGGCTTACGACATCCACCGATGGCCTGAACGGCGTCGCCCGCTATGACTACGATACCCAGGATCGCTTGGCCCAGGTGCAGGCTCCGAACGGCGCCAGCACCCAGTATCAGTACGACAAACTCGGCAACCTGCTCAAGGAACTAAGCCCCGACCGCGGTACCGTGAATTACGTCTACGACGCCGCCGGCAATCTGGTTCAACAGACCGATGCGCGTGGCATTGTCTCGGCCTATACGTACGATGCCCTCAATCGTCTCACGCGCATCGACTACCCCGGCACCAGTGAAGACATCGCGTACACCTACGACAGTGGCACGGGCTGCACCTTCGGCCTCGGGCGGCTGTGCGCGCTGCTGGATGAATCCGGCAGCACCGCCTACGGCTACGACGCCTTCGGCAATCTGCTCGCCCAGACCCACACCGAACTGAACGTGGCCTACAGCACCCGCTACACCTACGACGCCGGCAACCGGGTAACGAGCGTCATGTACCCGGACAACCGCACGGTCACCTACCAGCGCGATGTCCTCGGCCGCATCACCTCCGTGGCCACCACGGTGAACAGCGCGGCCGTGACGATTGCCGGGAACCGAACCTACCGCCCCGATGGCCTGTTGCTCGGTCAGAGCTTCGGCAATGGCTTGAACGAACTGCGTCAATACGACTTGCAAGGACGACTGACCTACCAGTCGCTCGCCAGTGCCGACACCCGCCTCTACGCCTACGACGCCAACGGCAACCTCATCGGCCTGCAAAGCCTGCCGCTGGTGGGGTCTTATAGTTACGACGCGCTCGATCGCTTAAACCTCGATCAACGCACCACCACCGCCACCACCGGCAGCGCCTTCACCTACGACCCCAACGGCAACCGCCAGACCGAGAACCTCGGGACCTATGCCTATCTCGCCAACAGCAACCGCCTCACCAGCACGCCCCAAGGCGCCATCACCCTGGATGCCGCCGGCAACACCCTAAGCGATGGTATACGCAGCTACACCTACAACAATACCGGGCACCTGAGCAACGTGGCCGGTGCAAGTTACAGCTACAATGCCCAACGCCTGCGCTCCCGCAAGATCGTGGGTTCCCAGGGCACGGTGTACCACTACGACACCCTCGGTAACCTCATTGCCGAGACCGACACGGCTGGGGTGATGCGGCGCGGCTATGTATGGGCCGATGGGCAGGCACTCGCTCAGATCGAGCCGGTTATGGTGCTGCCGCCCGACATCATCGTGGACAACCCCCAGGCCACCTTCACCGGCACCTGGGCCACGAGCACGAGCATCACCGGCTTCTACGGGACCAACTACCGCACCAACGCCAAGGGCACCGGCAAGGACAAGGCCACCTGGGCCCTAAACGTGCCGACCACCGGTACCTACCAGGTATATGCCCGCTGGGTAGCAGCGAGTACCCATGCCAGCAACGCCCCGTTCACGGTGAAATACAGCGGCGGCAGCCAGACCCTCGCCATCAACCAGCGCGTGAGCGGCGGGCAATGGATGCTGCTCGGCAGCTTCGCCTTCACGGCGGGTACGGCGGGGAGTGTGACCCTGACCGACAACGCCAACGGCACCGTGATCGCGGATGCCATCAAGCTCACCGCCACCACCGGCGGGACGACGCAGGATGCGATTCGGTATCTGCATGGGGATCATCTCAATACGCCACGGCTCGCTACCAACTCACAAGCACAAGTCATCTGGCGGTGGGAGGGGGAGGCGTTTGGGAATACACCGCCTACGGGTACGGTAACGATTAATCTGAGATTCCCGGGACAATACTTCGACGCGGAGAGTGGGCTGCATTACAACTGGAATCGGTACTATGATCCGAAGGTGGGGCGGTACCTCACCGCTGATCCGATTGGGTTGGCGGGCGGATTGAATACCTATACGTATGTTGATAACAACCCGTTGCGGTGGACTGATCGACTTGGACTGATGGGAAGCGGAGGATATATTTACAGACCCATTATCTGTAATGGTGAATGGGTAGCGGTTGCATGGGAACGTAGCGCAATTAATCCATTTGGTATTCAGCTTTGTATTTGTTATTGGCGCTGTAAGGAGTGCAAGAACCCTTCGGCATGGTCTGGTAACAAGTATGATTTACCGTCAACTACTAATTTTATGATCTTCGATGGTTCTGGCAGACCAGGCAGTGGTGACGGTGATATAGAAACAGGGAACAGGTGTCTATGCACCCGTAAGCCTGGGCCGGAAAAGAAGGATCAATGCTGCGACAAATGAAAACGAAGAAAAAAATAGCAATATTAGTAATATCGTTGGCAGTGCTCGCAGGCGCGATCGGTGTCTGGTATTTCTTTGGTGAGTCGCCGCCTTTAGAAACGGCTTTGCCTAATTTAGTTGTTGATGGTGCTACCGATGTAGCGCACAGGAAATTCTCTAACCACCGACAATTGCAGATCGACTACAACGTACAAAAAGTTTTTCCTAACAAGGCGATTACGGATAGACAAGTTAACGGATTAAAAGAAAATGGCTGGCTTCTCTGTAAAGGTGGAACATCGGGTGAGTGGGATAGCTACATAGAAAGTGGCCCTCCATTACGCCTCATCCACCAACACGTTTCTTACTGGAAGCGAGACAGTCGTTTACTAACAATAGCGATGCAATATATTTCGCAGGGCTCCGAGGATTTTTTGCAGCGATTGAAGATTCCTAACATTGATCAACAACGTGTAATCATCTTGGTAAGTGGGGCAGGCATGTTTGCGTGGGTAATCGAGTCTCAAATAGGAATTTCTTGCCCATAACGTAACGCAGCGCGGTAGTCCGATTAGCGTAGCGTAATCGGACGCATGTCCACCTGACTCAATCGTCGCTCTGAATAAACCCGATCCTTCGCTTCTTCACCGGCTCCGGCGGCGCCATCAACGCACGGATGGCGGACAGGATGCTCGCAATCGCCTGAACGGGAGGGGAAACATTAAAGGGGTCAAACATTGAAACATTAAAGGGGTAAACATTAAAGGAAACATTAAAGGGGTCAGAAACATTAAAGGGGTCAGCAGAAACATTAAAGGGGTCAGAGCCCTTTACCCTACCGAATTACGTCTACGACGCCGCCGGCAATCTCGGTAATTAAAGTAATTAAAGGAATTAAAGGGGTCCAAGGAATTAAAGGGGTCAGAGCCCTTTACCCTACCGACTTCGGCCTTTACACTGTTCCTCACCGGAATAGAGGAGCAGGCAAATGCCAAGGAAACCCCGATTCTGCCTCCCTGATATCCCGGTCCACGTCGTCCAGCGCGGGCATAGCCGGGAACCGGTCTTTTTCGAAGACAGCGATTATCGCGCCTATCTCGATTGGTTGACCGAGGCCGCTGCTCGCTACGAATGCGCCATCCACGCCTACGTGCTCATGACCAACCATGTCCATGTTCTCGTCACCCCTCGTGAACCGGAGGGCGTAGGCCGCATAATGCAATATGTCGGGCGGCGTTACGTCCCCTACATCAACCACACATATGGAACGAGCGGCAGTATCTGGGAAGGGCGCTACAAGGCTTCTTTAATACATGACGAACCATACCTGTTGACCTGCATGCGATATATTGAGCTAAACCCCGTGCGCGCCAATATGACCAATGCGCCTCACCAATACCGTTGGAGCAGTTACCGGGCGAACGCGCAGGGCAGGGAAACTAAACTGATCACGCCACACCCGTTGTATACAAGCCTCGGAAAGACGAACGCCGGCCGTCAGGAGGCATACCGGGCGTTGTTTAAAGCACACATCGATGAGAAAGCCCTCAAGGACATCCGTGCCGCTTGGCAAACCGGAACACCGCTTGGAAACGACCACTTCAAGGATAAGATCGAACGAAAGCTGAAGACCAAAGTAGGGCAAGCGAGACGGGGTAGGCCTACAAAAAGGGCTCTGACCCCTTAAACTGTGGTGTACAAAAAGGGCTCTGACCCCTTAAACTGGCTTAACTCTGACCCCTTAAACTGACCCCTTAAACTGTTTCTTAAACTGTTTCGATTGGCTTATGTTCATTATACCCAAGCCGCTATTCCGATCGGCGTGTTGTTCTGCGTTTACGACTGCAATAAAGGCTGTCCGAGGACCTTGGACAATATCATCACGAAAATACAATTCGATTTGCCTCCGTTTAGGTGTCACCCGTTCCTACTACGTCCACGTCCATGAGTATGTTCTCGATCAATGAGGCTGCGCTGACAGAGATTCAGCGCATCTTTCGCGAAAGCAAATGCCGCGATCCAATCGCCCGATTGTATGAGACGGCAGACCCGGGGCGTTTGTTCGACAACTTCAAGGCGGCCCTTCAAGAGGGAACGAAGAGGCCGCAAGAACTGGATGCTATGGGAAAGAAACGATTCGAGGAAGTAGGAGATCAGCTAAAATCCTCGCTTGCGGTCGGTGCCTATGAACGCGCGGATTATCCACCCGAATATTTAACCGACGTAAGCGGCATCACGTTTGGCATAGGCGCCGAGATTTGCGAGGCATTACGCGAATATTGTCTGACATTTGAGGATGGCCGTTTTTTGCTCCGAGGCGCTGATAATGTGGCACACACTCTCCGATCGCTCCCACGAAAATAGCGATACAAGCCAGGTAGGGTGGGCACGTCTTCTGTGCCCACGCGGAAATAAACATAACGCGATGGCGCAATATCGTGGCAGTTTATGGGTACGACGCCCTCGACCGCGTGACGCGCCCGGTTACGCTGCGTGTCGTGTGGGAATACGCTTGATCTCCCCCCGCATGCGCCGTTCGGTGTGCCACAGGTCGTAGCGCGTAGGGCGGGTTAGCGAAGCGTAACCCGCCGACTGCTTACCGCCCCACCTCAATCAACTCGATGTCCTTCTTGAGCAGCGAGTTGATCAGTTCGTTGAGCGGGATGCCCTTGGCCTTGGCGCGCGCGGCCAGGTATTCGAGTACCTGGGGGTCGAGGTGCACCGGGGGAATGAGCTTCAAGTCCGGCTGGTAGAACTTGCCGCGCTCGCCCTTCGAAAAATCATATTCCTGTTTCATGGTCTCGTCTCTTTAGCCGCTGCGCGGCTGGCTTTAAGATCCTTCGTACTGTTGGCGCTCTTTGTTCGTCGCTTCGCGCGCCGAAACAATCCGGATGAGCGCATTGCCGGGCGTGGTCGGGGTGAAGGTATGGACCACCAAGGAGGGTGGACCCGTTCTCGGCCTGGCCAACCGTCACCCAGCGCGGTAGGGCGGGTTAGCGAAGCGTAACCCGCCGCATGGTTCACCGCCCCGCCTCAATCAACTCGATGTCCTTCTTGAGCAATTCGTTCACAAGCTCGGAGAGTTCGACGCCCTTGGCGTCGGCCTTTGCGGCGAGGTAGCTCTCCACCTTCGCGTCGAGATAGACCGGCAGCCGAAATACGGCATTGGGTTTATAGAACTTCCCACGCTCGCCCTTGGAAAAATCATATCGCTGCTTCATGGCATCACCTTTAGCCGCTAGCGCGGCGCCTGTTCGTAATCCTGTATTTCCTGGCGGTCGGCCGCACGCGCCGAGATGATCCGGATATGGATCTCCGCTTCGCTCACCTGGGCAACGGTGTGGACCACCACCAGGTACTGTCCGTTCTCGGTCCGCCCGAGGGTGACCCAGCGTTCCTCGGTCTCGCTGTGCTCGTCGTCGTAGGTCGTGAGCGTCAGCGGATCGCGAAACACCGCAGTGGCCGCCCGGAACGATACCCCGTGCTTGCGGAGGTTGGTCCTGGCCTTGGCTGCGTCCCACTCAAAATCATAGACGATCTCAGCGCTCAAGTGCGGTTTCCTGCTTAATCCATTTGTTTTTCGTCACCCGCGTAAGCGGGGTTGCGGACAATAATACTGAAATTCTCGGAATCCCGCTCGCGCGGAAATATGCGAGCGGGTCGGGTTCGCACGCGCACCACGGGGTTTTGCCCAATCATATCCAGACTTAGCGAACGGGCCTTCATTCGCCATCCCGGCAACTGCTCCCTGCGTTGCTCTACCTTCTGCCCTCCATGGATGGAGTAATGCCGCGAGAGGGCAGGAGCCCGAAGCGGCCACCTTCCATGGCGGTCGCATGGCGGTCGGCCGGAACACTGCTCCTGCGTTTGTCCCCGTAGGGACGGCTTCGCACTCAGCACTTCTGCCCTCCAGGGATGGAGTAATGCCGCGAGAAGGCAAGGAGCCCGGAGCGGCCGCCATCCATGGCGGTCGTGGTCAGCCGGGCGGCTCTGTGGCAAAATGGCGTGGTTGCACCGGGCGCATCAGGACGGTGAGTCAGTTAGTTTCTAAAATTTCCCGAACAGGTGAGGCAATGGCTGAAAAGACGGTATTGGAAAATGAAGTGGCGCATCTGATTGTCGAGGCGCTCAACATGGAGGAAGTGAAGCCCGAGGCCATCGACCCGGAGGCGCCGTTGTTCCGTGAGGGTCTGGGACTGGATTCAATCGACGCGCTGGAGCTGGCGCTCGCCATTTCCAAGAAATACGGGTTCAAGCTGCAATCCGACGACAAGAAAAATTCGGATATCTTCCGCTCGCTGCGCACCCTGACCGCCCACGTCGAACAGAACCGCGTCGCGTAATAATACGGTCCAACCGGTGCGCGCCGTTCTCCATGTCCTCGGGATGATCTTTTACCCGTTGTTCGTGCATTTGCTGATCGCGTTCAAGGCGCCGGCGGTGGCGGTGGCGGGGCTGGTGGTCACGAGTCTGGTGTATTTCTACAGCGTGCTGCGTCTGCGCCAGAGTGCGCGCGCGCGGCTGGCCTGGGCCGCTCTCTACGCGTTGCTTGCGGCGCTCGGTGCGCTGAACCTGTTCACGAATACCATCTACGCTCTGTTTCTGCCGCCGGTGCTGGTGAATCTCGGCCTCCTGCTGTTGTTCGGCATGACGCTGCAGCGCGGTTCCATGCCGCTGGTGGAACGCCTCATGCGCATGGAATATCACCTTGGCGAGTTGCCGCTGCCGCTGGTGCGCTACGCGCGCAACCTGACGCGTGTCTGGGTTGGGTTTTTTGGCGCCGTGGCACTCACCTCCGCGGTGCTCGCCGTGGCCGCGCCGCTTGAGCAGTGGTCGCTGTTCTCGAATGTATTGAGTTATGTGTTTGGGATTTTTCTGCTGTTCGCACAGTACGCCTACCGCGCGTTGCGTTACCGCGAGTATGGCGTGTTTATGCCCTGGGGTACCTTGCGTCGTATCGCCCGCAGCTCAGCGCGCGAGCGGGCTGAGCTGTTCTCGAACGGCCGGGCGGGATAGCGGTGATGCACTTGCCCTTTCTGCGCCCGGGGCAGCCGGGGGATGTCATCGCCTGGCGTGGCGGCCAGCCCATCACGCGCCGCGAATTCCGGCGCGACCTCGCCGCGCTGAGTGCCCGCCTGCCGGACCGGCCCTATGTCCTGAATCACTGCGATGACCGCTACCATTTTCTGGTCGGGCTGGCGGCGGCGTGCACCCGCGGTCAAGTGAGTCTGTTTCCGTCGAACCGCGTGCCGGACGTGCTGGCGCAGCTTAAACGCGACTATCCGGGCATGTACTGCCTTGGCGACCAGCGCGCACCGGAAGAGGCGGCGGTGATGGAGGTGTGTACCTACGATACCTCCGGAGCTGCTGAAGAGGCGCAAGACCCCGCGTTTGCGTCGGAACAGTTGGTGGCCGTCGCCTTCACCTCCGGCAGCACCGGCGTGCCGAAGCGCTACCCCAAGCACTGGGGCGCATTTGTGCACGAGGCGCGCATCGCCGGGCTTTGCCTCGGGCTCGATGCCGCGCGCGGCGGGCAGATACTCGCCACCGTGCCGGCGCAACACATGTACGGCTTCGTGTATTCGGTGATTATGCCCGCGCAGTGGGGCTACGCCATCGGCGCGGAGCGGCCGTTTTACCCCGAAGACATTCGTCGCGCGCTTAGCGTCTTGCCCGGTCCGGCCATCCTGGTGACGACGCCGGTGCATATACGCGCCTGCGTGCTGGACGGCGCGCCGTTGCCGCCGCTCGATTTCATTCTCTCTTCCACGGCGCCGCTCGAGGCCGGGCTCGCCGCCAGGGCCGAGGCGTTGTACGGCACGCGTGTGCAGGAGTTCTACGGCAGTACCGAAACCGGCGCCATCGCCGCGCGTCGCCAGGGGGAAACCGAGGTGTGGCGAACGTTCGAGGGCATCCGGGTCGCGGCCGCCGCCGACGGTTTCCGGGTCGAGGCGCCGTACCTGCCCGAACCCATGATTCTCGGCGACCAGGTCGAGGTGCTCAGTGACTGTGAGTTTCTGCTGCACGGCCGCAACACCGAGCTCGTAAAGATCGCGGGCAAGCGCATTGCTCTGGGCGACCTCAACCGCCTGTTGCTGGCGGTGGAGGGGGTGCGGGACGCCGTATTTTTCCTGCCCGGCGACGAGGACGGCGTACGCGAGCCGCGGCTCACCGCTTTCGTGGTCGCCCCCGGCCGCACGCGCGAGTACATTCTCGAAGCCTTGCGCGCCCGTATCGACCCGGTGTTCCTGCCGCGGCCGTTGCGTCTGGTCGAGGCCCTGCCGCGTAACGCCACCGGCAAGTTGCCGCGCGGGGATCTCTTACAGTTGTTACGGGAAACTGAGGAAAACGAGGCCACGGGATGATAAGGTTACGCCATCGGGGAGTGGCCCGGCGCCCAATGCATAGGCAAAATGTAAGCGATCGCCCCAGCGTCTTTGTCCTCGCTGCTGAAAAACAGTCTGCGTTACCCTGATTAATGACTCGTATCCTAGTCCTTCATTACTCGCAAACCGGCCAGCTCACGCGCGCCGTGCAGTCGATGCTGCGCCCGCTCAGCGCGCGCCCGGACGTTGAGATCGTTTGGCAAAACCTGGAGCCGGTCGAAGCCTTCCCGTTCCCGTGGGGATTTTTCCGGTTCTTCGATACCTTTCCGGAGTGTGTGCACCTCGATCCGCCGCCCATCCGGCCGGTGGCCTTTGGCGCTGAGGCGCGTTTCGATCTTGTGGTGCTGGCCTACCAAGTGTGGTTCGTGTCGCCGTCGTTGCCGGTGACCGCATTTCTCAAGTCCGAGGCGGCGCGCGTGTTGCGCGACACGCCTGTGATTACCTTCATCGCCTGTCGCAACCTGTGGCTGTCGGCGCAGGAGAAGGTAAAAGCCATGCTCACGTCCCTCGGCGCACGCCACATCGACAACGTGGTCCTCATCGACCAGGGGCCGCCGTGGGCGACGTTCGTCACCACCCCAAGATGGCTTTTGACCGGGAAAAAGAACGGTTTCTGGGGCATATTTCCACCCGCCGGCGTGAGCGAGGCCGAGATCGCCGCCGCCGCGCGCTTCGGCCGGGCGTTGGCGGATGCGCTGCCTCTGCTACAATCCGCGCGCGGTCCGCTGCTGTCCGGGCTCGGCGCGGTCAAGGTCAATCCCGGCTATATCACCGGTGAGAAAATCGTACATCGCAGCCTGCGGCTGTGGGGGGCGTTGTTGCGTTTGATCGGCAAGCCGGGGGCCCCACTGCGGCGACTGGCGCTGGTGGTCTACATTGTATTTCTCGTCGCCATGATCCTTACGGTCATGCCGGCGGGTATCGTTGTCCGCGCCTTGCTGCGGCCGTTGTTGCGCAAACGGCTGGATGCGGAGGTGGCGCGCCTGGAGGCGCCGTCCGGGTCGTCCACGGAGCGGATGGGGCAGTACCGGTAATTATTGGAAGGTCGAACGAAGGCCGCTTCTGCGCATCCGCCGACCGCCATGGATGGCGGCCGCTTCGGGCTCCTGCCCTCACGCGGCATTACTCCATCCATGGAGGGCAGAAGTGCCGGG
>CAYJBG010000046.1:0-12596 GCA_964368085.1 uncultured Acidiferrobacterales bacterium
CGCGATGCGGCGCTCGACGGCCCGCTCGGTTCGCTCGGCGTCGCGTTGACACCCGAGCGCTCGATCGCCGTGGACCCTGCTTATATTCCGCTCGGCGTCCCGGTGTGGTTGGACGGGGTATTGCCGGACGGCGCGCCACTTAAACGTCTCGCGCTTGCGCAGGATACCGGCGGCGCGATCAAGGGCGCGGTGCGTGCCGACCTGTTCATCGGTCAGGGGGCTGAAGCCGGCCGCCTCGCCGGCGAAATGAAGCAGCGCGGACGCATGTATGTGTTGTTGCCGAAGTTACCGGAAGCGGCGCGCGCGCCCGCGCTTCGATAAAAATATGGATTTCCACCAACTCCCCCTCTCCCCCGAAAGGGGGAGAGGGCAAGGGGAGAGGGGCCGAAACCTTGGCACATCTTTTTTGAAAACACTAACAAACCACCCCTCTCCCTAATCTTCTCCCCGCCAGCGGGGGAATGCAGGTGAGGCCTTCCTCCGTGAAAGTACCGTGTCACGGCAGGCCGGGATTGCCAGCTCCGGTGGATACGAAGGCGTCCTGGCAGATGCCGAGGTGTTGCAGCGGGTACAAAGCCAGCGTACCGCCGCCGAGCAGCGAGCCCCCGGCCGCGCGCCCGACGCGCACCGCTTCCTCGATTTTTGGCGCGCGCGCGGGATCTGTCGGCGACGTCTTGAGCACCAGTACGTGCACCGGCAGATCGAGACTGCCGTCCGGGCGGCGCGCGAACAGACGCGCGTACCGTGTGTCGGCAGACGGCAAGAGGCGCGCCGGCGCCGCGACGCCGACCAGATACGCCCAAGTGTCCGCTGAATTTTCCATCGGTTCGGTGTAGTAGTGGGTTGCGTGATCAAGAATGGCCAAGCCGTCGATCGCCGGCCGCGCAATCGCATAGTGGCGTAGCTGTAGCCAGTGCACATGGCCGGCCGCCAGTACGCCGTCCGGATAACGGGCAGCCAACTGGCGCCACAGCGTGTCGAGCGTCGTGCCGGCTTCCACCGACCATGTGTCGCGCGCTTGCGTTCCGAGCGGCACGTACACCAGGTTGCTGGTTTGAAAGAAGCGCCCGCTTTCAAGTGCCTGGGCGCGTGCCGTGTCGCGCCGCGTGGTGCGCACAAAGGCGCGGCCGGCAACCACCAATGCATCGCCGAGACCCTCCCAACCTTCGATCGCGGCAGAACCCACACCGACCTGCATGCGCCGGGCGTCGAGTTGCGCCGTGCGCAGTTCCTCGGGGATGCGCGCCGCCAGCCATACACGCACGTCACCGACCACGCACACCCCGGGTGCCGATTGAGGCTTGAGCGCGATGAGCAGCAGCACGAAACCGGTGAAGATGGCGACCGCCATGGATGGCGGAAGTGCCGAAAACGCAGGAGCAGTTTTCCGGCCGACCGCCATGGATGGCGGAAGTGCCGGAAACGCAGGAGCAGTATTCCGGCCGATCACCCAAAACGCCCGCGCCCTGAAAAGTTTTTGAACCAGCGCCAGCATGTCGGTTTCCGCCGCGCGCTTTACAACGGCAGCAGTGCGGCCAACCGCGCGCCGAGCAGCCCGGCACGCCAGCCGCGCAGTACCTGCCCCGGGTCAGCGCCGCGCACCAGCTTTTCCAGGTCGCGACGCGTGGCCAGCAGCGCGGGGCTAAGCCCGTGTTCGTGTGCCACGGCGCGCACTGTTTCCATAAGGCGTTTGCCTAATGCGTTCTGCTCAGGCGTGGGCGGCGTCCGCCGTTCCCAGAGGGGCAGCGGTTCGGCGCGCCGACCCTGTTCAATGCAGGCGAGCAGGCCGTCGCCCCAGCGTTGGCGCGCGCCGTCTTCGAGTCCATGGATCGCGGCCAATTCGGCGCGCGCCTGAGGCGCGCTGCGCGCCAGCTCGACCAGCACCTCGTCGCGCAACACCCAGCCACGCGGCAAATTGCGGGCTTGCGCAGTCTGTTCGCGAAAGGCAGCCAGCGCACGCAACATCTGCTGGTTCGCCGCCGGCAACTCGGCGCCTCCGCGCAGCCGCCGCCAGGCCTCGGCCGGATCGGCGGCGTACAACGCCGGTTCGGTGAGGCGCGCGCAATCGTCCTCCACCCAAGCCAGCCGGCCGGCCAAGCTAAGCCGCTCGTGCAACGTCTCGTACACCGGCACCAGGTAGCGCACGTCATCTTCGGCATATTGAATTTGTGCGGCGCTCAAGGGCCGCACCGACCAGTCGGCGCGGGTGTGCGCCTTGGCGAGCGCCACGCCGGTGATCGCCGTCACCAGCGCGGCATAACCGATCTGGTCGTCGTAGCCGAGGTAGGCGGCGGCGATCTGGGTGTCGAACAACGGCGCGGGCACAACCCCGCGGTCGCTCCCGGCGTCCTCGGCAACCGCTCCCGGCGTTGCTCTACCTCCTCCATCCCTGGAGTCGTGCCTCTCGCGAGCCGCTCTTGCGCTTCCTGCGCTCGCGGCATTGGCACATCCATGTGCGGCACACTGGCGCGTCCCTGCGCGGCGCAGATCGTGGAAGACCTCGAGGTCCTGGCGCGCGGCGTGGAGCACCTTGCGCAGGCGCGCGTCTTCGAGCAGCGCGTGCAGAGGTTCAAGACTTTCGAGCGCGAGCGGATCGATGCAGGCCACGAGCGCCGGCGTGCCGATCTGGATCAGGCACAGGCGCGCATAATAGGTGCGCTCGCGCAGGAACTCGGTGTCGAGCGCGATCCACGCGCTGCTTTCGAGCGCGCGGCACAGGTCGGCAAGCGCCGCGTCGGTGGCGATGAGGTCGTGGGCCATGGTCATAACACAGTCTATTGACCCGGCACGGTTGTTCCTGAACGAAGGCGCAGCGCGACGCCCATCGCCGGGCTTGTGTGCCGGCACGGTCGTGCCGGGTCAATAGCGGAAACCTTAAGGATTTTTCTGTTATTGCGGCGGCATGATGGCCTCGATCCCGGCTCCTTGCAACCCTCCGCCCACGGAGCGTATCCAGATGCATTCATGCCGCCGCAATAACAGAGTACGGCGCGCGGCGGGTCCTTAAGGCCGGCGCGGCGTGTTATTATTGAAGCATGAACGCAGACAGGCACGGCGTCGCCCGATGCACCGGCCGAATGGCAGAAAAGCTGCTCCTGCGTTTTCTGCACTTCCGCCATCCATGGCGGTCGCTGGTTTGGCTGCTGTGTGGCGCGGCCTTAAGTGCATGCGATTTCCGGCCGAGTGCCCCGGAAAGCCGGGCCACGTACTTTGTCGAGAAATTCATCGCCACGCCGCTGGTCGTGGAAGACCTGCGCGGCGTGGCGCGCTTGTCCGAGGACGAGAATCCGGAAACGCTGGCGAACGATCTGCCGACACGCTCCGCCGTCGCTTATCTGCGCGCCCGCCAGCGGCTCGGCGCGGAACTCGGTGTCCATGTCGCCGGCACTACCCGCCGCGCAAACGGGAACAAGGTGGTGAAGGTGGTAGTCAGTGAGAGCAAGGCCGCTTCGGTGAAGGATGGGGCGGTGCGCTTTGAGGTCGAAATGCAGAATCGAGACCGGGCCTGGCTGGTCGTGCGCCTGCAGTCGGATTGACTCGGTTCCCCGGTCGCCATGCACATTCTCAAGATTATTTTCGATATCTGCCTGTTGCGCGGACGCGCGCAAGACCTGCCGGCGTCCATGGGCCTCCTGTGGCTCGCCGCCGCCGCCGGCGTGGCGGTGAACAGCCTGGGGCTGACGGGTCAGCAACTGGAACTTGCGCATGTTCTGTTTATTGTCTCGCAAGTGGCGTTGTTCGGCGCGGTGGTGTGGCTGGTGCTGCGGCTGCGCGGTTTCCCGGCACGCTGGATGCAGACCATGACGGCGCTGTACGCCGTGGATGCCGTATTCAGCCTGCTGTTGTTGCCGCTGCTGCCAGCGGTGGTGGAGCTGGCCAAAGTGGGGCCGCAGGCCATGCCCGGCTGGGAAGGATTTGCGCTGCTCTTGTTAAGCGGCTGGCTGCTGCTGATTATTGCGCGCGTGCTGCGCGAGGCCACCGAGTGGCCGCTGCCGCTCGCGTTTCTCACCGGTCTCACTTCGTTGCTGGCGGTGCGCATGCTGGGCCACCTGCTGGTGCCGTTGTTCGGTCTTTCGACGCAGACCTGAATGCACATTCATATCCTCGGTATCGGCGGCACGTTCATGGGCGGCACGGCGTTGCTGGCGCGCGCACTCGGACATCGCGTCACCGGCTCGGACGCACGCGTCTACCCACCGATGAGCACGCAGCTTGAATCACAAGGCATCGCACTGCGTGAAGGCTACGACCCGGCGCACCTCGAACCGGCGCCCGATCTTGTCATCATCGGCAACGCCTTGTCGCGCGGCAATCCGGCGGTCGAACATGTGCTGGACCGCGGCATTCCCTATACCTCGGGCGCACAATGGGTGGCGGAGCATGTTCTCGCGCGCCGCTGGGTGCTGGCGGTGGCCGGCACGCACGGCAAGACCACGACCGGCGCCATGCTCGCCTGGATTCTGGAGTACGCGAATCTCAAGCCGGGTTTCCTGATCGGCGGCGTACCGGAGAACTTCGGCGTCTCGGCGCGCCTCGGCGACGCGCCGTTTTTCGTGATCGAGGCGGACGAATACGACACCGCGTTCTTCGACAAGCGTTCCAAGTTCGTGCACTATCGGCCGCGCACCGCGATTCTCAACAATCTCGAATTCGATCACGCCGACATTTTTCCCGATGTCGCGGCGATCCAGCGCCAGTTCCATCACCTGGTGCGCAGTGTGCCGAAGAGCGGCCTGCTGGTGGTGAATGGCGCGGATCCGCGGCTCGCCGAAACGCTCGCCATGGGTTGCTGGACGCCGGTGGAAGAGTTCGGTGCGGCCACTGGTTGGCAGACCGAGCCGCTCGCACCGGACGGTAGCCGCTTTCGCGTGCTGTTCCAGGGCCAGGAGCAGGCTACGGTTGAATGGGAACTGATCGGCACGCACAACGTACTCAATGCGCTCGCCGCGCTCGCCGCCGCGCGCCACGCCGGCGTGCCGGTCACGGTGAGCTGCGCCGCGCTCAAGGAGTTCCGCAACGTCAAACGCCGCCTCGAAACGCGCGGCACGGTGCGCGGCGTTACCGTGTACGACGATTTCGCACATCACCCGACCGCGATCCGCATGACGCTGGAGGCGCTGCGCGCGCGTGTCGGCGGCAAGCGCATCGTCGCCGTGCTGGAGGCGCGCTCCAATACCATGCGCATGGGTGTGCATCGCGTACAGCTTGGTCCGGCACTGGCCGGTGCGGACCAGGTGCTGCTGTACCAGCCGACCGAATTCCCGTGGGACATTAAAATCGTGACCGAGGCGCTCAACGGCCGCGCGCGCGTGTTTCGTTCGGTGGATGAGATTGTGACGGTGCTCGGCCTGGAACTAAGGCCAGACGATCAGGTGTTAATCATGAGCAATGGCGGCTTCGACGGCATTCAGGCCAAGCTGCTGGCGCGGCTTTCGGCGTGAGCCGTGCCGGCACGGTTGCATCCGGCGCCGGGTTTGTCTTAATCTCTAAAAACATCATCGGAGAACTATAATATGGCTATTTTTGTGCAGGCCTGCTTTCCCAAAATGAAAGTACTCATCCGCCCGGCCCTGTTTGCCCTGCTGCTCCTGCCATTTTCCGGCCAAGCGCAGTTTCTTGAAGGCGTCGAGTACACGCGCATCAACCCGCAGCCGGTCGAGACCGGCGCCAAGGTCGAGGTGCGCGAATTCTTCTGGTACGGCTGCCCGCACTGTTTTTCGCTTGAGCCGGCGCTGGAGAAATGGCTCAAGACCTTGCCGAAGAACGCCCAGTTTGTTCGTACGCCGGGAATTTTCAATGAGCGTTGGGCGATACATGCGCGCGCCTACTACGCTTTCGAGACGCTCGGCATCACCGCGAAAATGCACAATGCGCTGTTCCATGCGATGCACGTTGACAAGCGCCTCCTGAACGACGCCGACAGCCTGGCTGCATTTGTGGCCGAGAAGGGCGGCGATCGCAAGGCTTTTCTCGACGCCTACCATTCCTTCGGCATGCAGGCGAACTTGAATCGCGCGGTGCAGGCCGGGCGCGCCTACAACCTCGAATCGGTGCCGACGTTGATCGTGGACGGCAGGTACATGACCAACGCGAATATCGCGGGCGGTTTCGATCGGGTCATGCAGGTGGTGGATTTCCTGATCAAGCAGGCCGCCGCCGAGCGCGCGGCGGCGAAGAAGAAGTAACACCCGCAACCGCCGCTGCTCATGAACGGGTTGTTCCTGGTCAAGCTGGTAGTGTCCGCTCTGGTGATCGCACTCGCCAGCGAGGTCGCCAAGCGCGACTCATTCTGGGGTGCGCTGCTGGTGGCGCTGCCGCTCACTTCTGTTCTTGCTGTCAGCTGGCTGTATGCCGAAACCCGCGACAACGCGCTGGTCACGCGCTTCGCGCGCGATATTTTTCTGCTGGTGCCGGGGTCGCTGGTTTTTTTCGTGCCGTTCCTGCTCGAGACCAAAACCCGCCTCGGCTTTCTGCCCAACCTGGCGGCGGGCATCGCGCTGCTGGTCGTGGCCGTGTGGGCGATGCGCCGGATCCTGTCCTGACTTCTGGTAAAGCCGCCGTCAACGCGGGGATGGTAGGGGAGGACCGGGGATTGACGAAGCCCGGAAAGCTTCGCCAAGGATGGCATGTATGGCGCGCCCTAGAGGATTCGAACCTCTGACCTTTGGAATCGGAATCCAACGCTCTATCCAGCTGAGCTAAGGGCGCGTGCCAGCAAGGATAACCGCTGCCGACCGGGGGCGTCCACCGGGCGTGTGATTCTTTGGAAAATTTCGGTATAATCGCCGCCGCTAATCCCCCGGCCAGCCGATGGCCTAAAGTACTTTAAACATAATTTTCGACTTCAAATCTGGAGACATGAAGACATGACCGACCGTGAATTTCTTAAGACCTTCTCAGGCCTGCTGGCCGGATTGGTGGCGTTGACCGTCATCATTTTTGTGGTGGCGCAGATGGTAAGCGGCTCCGGCAAGGCGAAGGCCAGGAGCGCGCAGACCGACAGCGAGATCGCGGCACGCATCAAGCCGGTGGGCGAGCTGGTCGTGGCCGGCGCCACCGCCGTGGCGAATGGCGCCATTCCGGTCGCCAAGGCCGCCGGCAAGGGTGAGTCGGTTTACAACAGCGCCTGCGTGAGTTGTCACGGCACCGGTGTCGCCGGTGCGCCGAAGCTCGGTGACAAAGCCGCTTGGGGTCCGCGCCTCGCCACGGGCATGGACAAGCTGTATGAAGTTTCGCTCAAGGGCAAGCCGGGCACCGCCATGCTGCCGAAAGGCGGGCAGGCGCAACTGGCCGATGCCGATGTGAAGGCGGCAGTGGACTTTATGGTGAGCAAGGCCAAGTAACGTTGTTTCGTGCTCTTGTATAAAAAAGCGGCCGCAAGGTCGCTTTTTTATTACCCTCGTTTTTTACTTCACCGACTATCGGCCTCGATCGAGGCAACGGTACTGGATGGCCTCGGACAAGTGTGTGCCGCCGATCCGCTGTGCACTGTCGAGATCGGCAATGGTGCGCGCGACTTTCAGGATGCGGTGCGCGGCGCGTGCGCTCAAGGACAGGCGCTGCATGGCCAGCTCCAGCAGCCGGCGGTTGTCGGTATCGAGCGCGCACAGCTCTTTGATTTGTTTCGTGCCGAGTCGAAAATTCGCCATGCCGGATCGTCGCTGCTGGCGCTCGCGCGCCGCCTGCACGCGTGTCCGCACCTGCGCCGAGGTTTCGCCGTCGTTCCCGTCGGGGGCGAGCAGGTCGGCGTTCGGCACGGCCGGCACCTCGACGTGCAGGTCGATGCGGTCGAGCAGCGGGCCGGACACGCGCGCGCGATAGCCGCGCACCTGCTCGGCGGTGCAGCGGCAGCGGCCGTTGGCGGCGCCGAGATAACCGCAGGGGCACGGATTCATGGCCGCGACCAACTGGAAGCGCGCCGGAAAATCCGCCTGGCGCGCGGCGCGCGAAATGGTGATCGAGCCCGATTCAAGCGGCTCGCGCAGCACCTCCAACACGCGCCGGTCGAATTCCGGCAGCTCATCCAGGAACAGAACGCCGTGGTGCGCAAGCGAAATCTCGCCCGGCATCGGGCTGCCGCCGCCGCCCACCAGCGCCACGCCGGAGGCGGTGTGATGCGGCGCGCGGAACGGGCGTTTTTTCCAGCGTGCCAGCGAAAACCCCTGGTGACTCACCGACTGCACGGCCGCCGCCTCCAGCGCCTCGGCGTCGGTCATGCGCGGCAGGATGCCGGGCAGGCGGCTGGCCAGCATGGTCTTGCCGGTGCCGGGTGGACCGATGAGCAACAGGCTGTGGCCGCCGGCCGCGGCGATTTCAAGCGCGCGCTTGGCGTGCTGTTGACCGCGCACTTCACAAAGGTCCGGCCCCGGGTCTTCCACCGGTAGCACCGTAAGCCGGTGCGCCGGCAGCAGCGCCGCGCCGTGCAGGTGTGCGGTAACATCGAGTAAATGCATGGCGGCGTAAACGGTGGCGCCGTCGGCGAGCACCGCCTCGTCGGCATTGCCCGCCGGCAGCATCAGCGCACGCCGTGCCGTGCGTGCGGCGAGGGCGGCAGTGAGCGCACCACGCACGGCACGCAATTGCCCGGTGAGCGCCAACTCGCCGATGAATTCAAAATCCTTGAGCGCGCTGTCTGGAATTTGATCGGAGGCGGCGAGGATGCCGAGCGCGATCGGCAGATCGAAACGCCCGCCCTCTTTGGGAAGATCGGCAGGCGCGAGGTTGACGGTAATGCGCCGCATCGGAAACTCGAACTTGGCAGTGAGCAGCGCGCTGCGTACCCGGTCGCGGCTTTCCTTCACCTCGGTCTCGGGCAGGCCGACAATGGAAAGACCCGGCAGGCCGTTGGACAAATGTACCTCGACCGTGACCGGCGGCGCGTCGATGCCGGCAAGCGCACGGCTGTGTACGACGGCGAGTGACATGGATTCCTTTCTCTGTAAAGACAGTGGTTATTTCCGGAGCGTCTTCTCCAGCTCCGCCACCAGTTTTTCGAGCGCCTCGATTTTTTCACGGGTGCGCGCCAGCACGGCGGTCTGTACCTCCAGTTCTTCGCGCGTCACCAGATCGAGTTTCGCCAGTCCCGCCGCCCAGGCGGCACGCAGATTTTTTTCCACGCCCTGCGCAAACCCGCCGGGGATGGCCTGGCGCAGAGAGTTGAGTACTTGCTCGAAATTTTTTGGGTCGATCATGGCGCCGTTTCGTGCAGTGTATCAGATGTCTATTGGCTGACCGTTTTTCAAGTCGTCCACGGTTAAGTGCGCACAGTTCTGGTGCATTGGGTGAATCGAGCCTCCCCGTCATGGTGCGAAAAGCGCTCCAGAAGTTTCTCATTATCTACCCAACTTAATGTTTGTAATAGAAAAATCCGGGTGGCACAGAAGCTGCTTTAGCGTGGATCGACAGGAGAAGTTCCAGCAAGGAGATTTCACACGTTGTACTAAAACCACTCACACCGGCGTTGGCCGGAAATAACCAGGAGAGAGCGATATGAATCCGACAAAGAGAAGCGTGCTGGCGGCAGCCATGGTCATGGCTTGGGCGGCGCCAGCATTCGCTGCCGACGACAAGATGCCGACCAAGCCCGGAGTGCCGACGTTCGGCCAGATCATGGATGCGAGCGGGATCAAGATTTCCGGTTATGTCGATACCTCGTATACCTATTTGTCCGGCGCCGGCACATTTAGTGGCGGAACGGCCAATCGCGTATTCGACACCGAGCGGAACAGTTTTAACCTGCACATGGTGAACCTCACGGTCTCCATGCTCCCGGCCAAGGGCTTCGGCGGGCTGGTAGAAGTTAACGCCGGCTCGGACGCCCGGGCGATCACCGCCACCGGCACGACCAACGACGAGTTCGACGTCACCCAGGCCTACGCGCATTATGCCAACGGCCCGTTCATGGCCATCGCCGGCAAATACGTCACGCTCTCCGGGGCCGAAGTGATCCGTGGCCCGGACAACCTCAACTTCACACGCTCCATCCTGTTCGGCTACGCCATTCCCTTCACCCACACCGGTGTGCGAGCCTACTACTCGGTTGGCGATACGATGAAATTCATCGTTGGCGTGAACAACGGCTGGGAAGTGCTGCGCGAATCGGCCTCGACCGTCGGTGGGCTGGTGGCGGACGGCAAGACCTTCGAGGTCGGCGCGCAGTTCACGCCGATCAAGCCGCTCAATTTGGCCGTGGCGGTCTACAGTGGCGAGGAGCCGGGTCTGACCGCCATCGGCCGGCGTGATCTGGTGGATGTGGTGGTGGCCTACAGCATTACCGACAACCTGAGCGTCACGCTGAATGCCGACGTCGGTAAACAGGAAGACGCGATCGCTATGGGTACCGATGCTGAGTGGTCGGGTATCGCCGCGTACGTGAACTGGAAGTTCGCCAACCAGTGGCGCGTGGCGTTCCGCGCCGAGCAGTTCGACGACAAGAACGGCTACCGCACCGGCCTGGCCCAGAAGTGGAGCGAGGCCACGGCGACCCTGGCCTTCATGCCGACCGCCAACGCCGAGATCCGCGTCGAGGGTCGCTACGACAAGTCGGACGTCGCCACCGCCTTCAACCAGACCGATGGCACCACCGACGACAATCAGTATTCGTTCGGCGTGCAGGGCATCTACAAGTTCTGATCCGGACGGGCCGCGGGCGACCGCGGCCCTCTTTCAATTTCAGGAGGCAACATGAAACTCGTAACAGCCATCATCAAGCCCTTCAAGCTCGATGACGTGCGCGACGCGCTCGCCGAGGTTGGCGTGCAGGGCGTGACCGTCACCGAGGTGAAGGGGTTCGGGCGGCAGAAGGGCCACACCGAGCTGTATCGCGGCGCGGAGTACGTGGTGGATTTTCTGCCCAAGGTGAAGATCGAAGTCGCAATCGACGCGAACATGCTGGACAAGGTGATCGAGGCGATCACCAAGGCGGCGCGCACCGGCAAGATCGGCGACGGCAAGATTTTCGTCTACGAACTTGGGCAGGTGATCCGCATCCGCACCGGCGAAACCGGCAAGGAAGCGCTTTGACAGGAGACATGAAAATGAAAATACAATCTGTACTTCCGAAGTTCCTGGGCGCACTGCTCGCCGCCGTAATGGTGGCGGTGCCAATGCTGGTCTGCGCGGATGCCGCGCCGGCCGCCGCCGCGGTTCCGCCGCCGGTGCCCAACAAGGGCGACACCGCCTGGATGCTTATTTCCACGGTGCTCGTGATCCTCATGACCATACCGGGTCTGGCACTGTTCTATGGCGGCCTGGTGCGCACCAAGAACATGTTGTCGGTGCTGACCCATGTGTTCGTGATCTTTTGTCTGGTCGCGGTGCTGTGGGTGGTGTACGGGTACAGTCTGGCGTTCACCGCGGGCGGGGGGCTCAACAGCTTCATCGGCGGTCTCGACCGGTTGTTCCTCAAGGGCCTGACCGTCGATTCGACGGTCGAGACCTTCAGCAAGGGTGTCGTGATTCCGGAGATGGCGTTCATGGTGTTCCAACTCACCTTCGCCGCCATCACCACGGCGCTGATCGTCGGCGGCCTGGCGGAGCGCGTGAAATTCTCGGCATTGCTGGTGTTCAGCGTGCTGTGGTTCACGCTGTCGTACCTGCCGATCGCGCACATGGTGTGGTTCTGGGGCGGCCCGAGCGCCTATGGCGATCCGGCCGGTTTCGTGTTCGGCAAGGGTGCGCTCGACTTCGCCGGCGGCACGGTGGTGCACATCAACGCCGGTATGGCGGCGCTCATGGGGGCAGTGGTGTTGGGCAAGCGCATCGGTTACCCGAAGACAGCGATGGCCCCGCACAGCCTGACCATGACCATGATCGGCGCGTCGCTGCTGTGGGTTGGCTGGTTCGGCTTTAACGCCGGCTCCAACCTTGAGGCCACCGGCACCGCCGTGCTCGCCATGGTGAACACGGTGGTGGCGACCGCCGCCGCCGCGCTCGCCTGGATGTTCATGGAGTGGATGCTCAAGGGCAAACCGAGCATGCTCGGCGTCGCCTCCGGCGCGGTCGCGGGTCTGGTCGCGGTCACACCGGCGGCCGGTTTCGCCGGCCCGATGGGCGCCATTGTGCTGGGTGCGGTCGCGGGTGTGGTCTGCCTGTGGGCGGTCACCGGGCTCAAGAAGGCGATGGGCTACGACGACTCGCTGGATGTGTTCGGCGTGCACGCCATCGGCGGCATGATCGGCGCCATCGGCACCGGCATCGTGGTGAACCCGAAGTTCGGCGGCAGCGGTGTGTTCGACTATGCCACCGGCAAGGTCGGCGACTTCGTGATGAGCGATCAGGTAGTGAGCCAGTTGTGGGCGGTGGGCACGGCGGTGCTGTGGTCGGGCGTGGTGAGCCTTGTGCTCTTCAAGCTCATTGACATCGTCATGGGGCTGCGTGTCACGGAAGAAGACGAGCGCGAGGGCCTGGATGTCGCTTCGCACGGTGAGCGCGCCTATAACCAGTAAGCCCTGTTTCCAGGGCGGTAAACGATGCGGGCGCCGAGAGGCGCCCGCATTTTTTCTGGTTCAGGAAAAGCTCAGGGCAGTTGCAGCGGTTCGTTGTTCACGCGCAACTGGCCATCCTTGAGCGCGGCGACGATCTTGTAGTTCGGTCCA
>CAYJBG010000047.1:0-12577 GCA_964368085.1 uncultured Acidiferrobacterales bacterium
CCAAGAACATCAGTTATTTCGACTTCGTGAAGGCGAACGCGGCCATGAAGAAGCTCGAGGCGCTGGAGAAGAGAGTCGCGGCGCTGGAGCCCAAGAAATAGAGGAATTGGTTTACGTACCATTGCCGGGCGGCGTCAGCCGCCCTTTTCTTTTTACCGCAGAGGGCGCGGGGGCTGGGAAAGACTTCGTCCAGCCGATCATGGCGCGGTCGACAGAAACGTCCGGTGTGTCCGGGTTTACGCCCCGGCGGTCGCAGCGCCCGTTGCTACCGCCGACCACGCTTGATTTCCCCGCCCGGCATGTCCCCCGCTCCCGTGGTCAGCAGCGTCGCGGCTTCCTTCAGTATGAACTGCTTGATCGCATCGGCTGCGGCCGACAGGCGCTTGCCACGGCGGTGTACCACGTACCAGTGACGCATGATCGGGAAGTCGGCGACATTGAGGACCACGAGACGCTTGAGCGTCAGTTCCTGTTCGATGGTGGCGCGCGACAGCAACCCAAGCCCTAAGCCCGCCTGCACGGATTGTTTGATGGCTTCATTGGAACCCACCTCCATGCCGGTCTTGAGCTTCATGCCGCGTTCAGTGAAGAAGCGCTCCATGGCGATGCGCGTGCCGGAGCCGGATTCGCGTACCAGGAAGGTTTCTTCCTGCAAGCGTGCGAGCGGGATCTTTTTTTTGCCCGCGAGCGGGTGATCGGGCGGGGCCACGACCACCAGCGGGTTGTCCATGAACGCCTCGGCCTCGACATCGGCTGCGGCCGGCGGCTGGCCCATGATGACGAGGTCAACGGTGTTTTCGCTCAATTGCCGAAGCAGCGTCTCGCGGTTGGTGATGTCGAGGCTGACGGTCACATCCGGGAAGCGCCGTGAGAAGGTACCGAGCAGGGTGGGGATGAAGTAGTTGGCGGTGGTGGCGACGGAAATGCGCAGCTTCCCGCCGCTCAGCCCCTTCATGCGATTCAGCACCGCTTCCAGTTCATCGAGTTGCTGGGTGATGGTGCGGGTATAGGCGAGCACCTCCTGTCCGGCCTCGGTCAGATGGACGCGCTTGCCGAGCTGCTCGAAAAGCGCGACCCTGAGCTGCTTTTCGAGGCTTTTCACCTGCATCGACACCGCCGGCTGGGTGAGAAACAGCTCTTCGGCAGCGCGCCGGTAGCTCAGGCGGCGGGCGACCACCTCGAAAACTTTTAATTGGCGCAGCGTTAGATGCATAAGTAAAAACTTATCATATCTACATAAATAAATGAATATTATTTATTGTTTTTTGGAGTAGGGTAGCGAACTCGCTTAGACCTACCTTATCCACAATCGCGGTCTCAGGAGGCCATTCATGGGTACAACAGAAGCAGGCGGCACCCTCAAAGAGGGCAAAGAACGCTATAAAGCCGGCGTTCTTCCGTACAAGAAAATGGGCTACTGGGAGCCTAATTACGTCCCCAAGGACACCGATATCCTGACGCTGTTCCGGGTCACCCCGCAGCCGGGCGTGGATCACGAGGAGGCCGCCGCCGCCATTGCCGGTGAATCCTCCACCGCCACCTGGACGGTGGTATGGACCGACCGCCTGACGGCGTGCGAATTGTATCGCGCCAAGGCGTATCGCTCCGAGCTGGTGCCCAACACCGGCCCCGGCACCAAGAACGAAGCCCAGTACTTCGCCTACATCGCCTATGACCTCGACCTGTTCGAGGGCGGATCCATCGCCAACCTCACGGCCTCCATCATCGGCAACGTGTTCGGCTTCAAGGCGGTGAAGGCCCTGCGTCTGGAGGACATGCGCATACCGGTCGCCTATCTCAAGACCTTCCAGGGCCCGGCCACCGGCGTCGTGGTCGAGCGCGAGCGTTTGGACAAGTTCGGCCGCCCGTTGCTGGGCGCCACCACCAAGCCCAAGCTGGGTCTCTCCGGCCGTAACTACGGCCGCGTGGTGTACGAAGGCCTGAAGGGCGGTCTCGACTTCATGAAAGACGACGAGAACATCAATTCACAGCCCTTCATGCACTGGCGCGATCGTTTCCTGTATTGCATGGAAGCCGTGAACAAGGCTTCCGCCGCCACCGGCGAAGTCAAAGGCCATTACTTGAACGTCACCGCCGGCACCATGGAAGAAATGTACGAGCGCGCCGAGTTCGCGAAAAGCATCGGCTCGGTCATCGTCATGATCGACTTGGTGATCGGTTACACCGCTATTCAAAGTATGGCCAAGTGGGCGCGCAAGAACGACATGATTCTGCACCTGCACCGCGCCGGTAATTCGACCTACTCGCGTCAGAAGAATCACGGCATGAACTTCCGCGTGATCTGCAAATGGATGCGCATGGCGGGCGTGGACCACATCCACGCTGGCACCGTGGTCGGCAAGCTGGAAGGCGACCCGCTCATGATTAAGGGTTTCTACGATGTGCTGCGCGACACGCACAACCCCCAGAGCCTGGAGACCGGTCTGTTCTTCGAGCAGGACTGGGCCTCGTTGAACAAGGTCATGCCGGTGGCGTCGGGCGGCATCCATGCCGGCCAAATGCACCAGTTGATTCATTACCTCGGCGAAGACGTGGTGCTGCAATTTGGTGGCGGTACTATCGGCCATCCGCAAGGCATTCAGGCGGGTGCGACCGCCAACCGCGTGGCGCTCGAAGCCATGATCCTGGCGCGCAACGAAGGCCGCGATTACCTGAAGGAAGGCCCGCAGATTCTGGAAAACGCCGCCAAGTCGTGCTCGCCGCTCAAGGCCGCGCTGGATACGTGGAAGGACATCAGCTTCAATTACGAATCCACCGATACCGCCGACTTCGTGCCGTCCACCACGGTCAGCGTGTAACCTGTATACTTGAGGAGACAGCACTATGATGACCAATCCCGGAAATCGCGTTACCCAGGGTCAGTTCTCGTTCCTGCCGGATCTGACCGACGCGCAAATCACCGCGCAGATCAAATACGCACTCAAGAACGGCTGGGCGGTCAGCGTCGAGTACACCGACGACCCGCATCCGCGCAATACCTATTGGGAGATGTTCGGCAACCCCATGTTCGACCTGAAGGATCCAGCCGGGATCCTGCTGGAGATCAACAACTGCCGCAAGACATTCCCCAATCACTACATCCGCGTGATGGCGTTTAACTCCACGCGTGGCACGGAAAGCCCAGCCATGTCCTACCTCGTCAACCGTCCCAAGAAGGAGCCGGGTTTTGGTTTGGTGCGGCAAGAAGCGGAAGGACGCAGCATCCGCTACACCGTGCATTCCTATGCCACGGACAAGCCGGAAAGCGAGCGGTATTAAGTTTTCAGTGGCGTAGTACCGTAGTTGTACTTAAATAGGAGGGACGGCGTGGCAATCCGCGCCGTCCAGTTCCTTTCTCCGTAATATTGAGGGACCTAGCCATGAGCGAGGCGCAACCGCAGACCCCGCCGGTCACCGACAAGGTCGACCTTGAGGCCGAGTTCAAAGCCTCCAATATCCAGGAAGTTCTCGACAAGCTCGACCGTGAGCTGATCGGCCTCAAACCCGTCAAGACCCGTATCCGCGAGACCGCCGCGCTGCTGCTGGTCGACCGCGTGCGCAAGAAAATGGGTCTGACCGCCGGCGCGCCCAGCCTGCACATGTGTTTCACCGGCAACCCCGGCACCGGCAAGACCACGGTGGCGCTGCGCATGTCTGAAATCCTGCATCGCCTCGGTTACGTGCGCGAGGGACACCTGGTGTCGGTGACGCGCGACGACCTGGTCGGCCAGTACATCGGCCATACCGCGCCCAAGACCAAGGAGGTCATCAAGAAGGCGATGGGCGGCGTGTTGTTTATCGACGAGGCTTATTATCTCTACAAGCCCGAGAACGAACGCGACTACGGCGCCGAGTCAATCGAGATCCTGTTACAGGTGATGGAGAACAACCGCGACGACCTGGTCGTGATCCTGGCCGGTTACAAGGACCGGATGGACAAGTTTTTCCACAGCAACCCGGGTATGCGCTCGCGCGTCGCGCATCACATCGACTTCCCGGACTACAGCGCGGACGAACTGCTCGCGATCGCCAGGCTCATGCTGGCCGCGCAGAACTACCGCTTCAGCGCCGAGGGCGAAAAGGCGTTCGGCGAGTACATCCGGCTGCGCATGACGCTCGAACATTTCGCCAACGCCCGTTCGGTGCGAAACGCCTTGGACCGCGCGCGCCTGCGCCAGGCTAACCGCCTGTTCGCCGGCGGCAAGAAAAACCTCTCCAAGCTCGACCTGATGACGATCGAAGCCGACGACATCCGCGCCAGCCGCGTGTTCAAGGAAGGTGCGCTCGACCTCGACGGCGACGAGGGCGCGGATCAGTCGTAGTTGTCACCGATCGATCTCCCCTCTCCCGCTTGCGGGAGAGGGGCCGGGGGAGAGGGGAGTGAGCCGTTGCGCGCTACGCGCACTTCTTCACCTTGGGGGAGTTGGTGGAAATGGAAGCCCTCACCCCATCCCTCTCCCAGAGGGAGAGGGGGAGTTTGTGTGAGGCGCTGGTAAGATTGGCCCTCACCCCATCCCTCTCTCCCTCACCCTCATTCCCTCTCCCACAGGGAGAGGGAGGTGAGCCGAGGCGCGCGTGGCGCGCACTTTTTCACTTTGGGGGAGTTGGTGAAAATCTATTTTATGATCCGATGAACCTCAACGAACTCCACGCCGCGATCCGCGACGCACTCACACAGGCGCCGGACGGCGCGCTCTTGCTCCGCCTCGCCGTCGAGGCCGAACGCATGGCCGACATGACCGGTTGGGCGACCGGGGCTATCGACCCGCGGGGGCGCATTGCCGTTACCTTCGATGACCTCAAACAGCAGGCCCGCCTGCGCTTCGAGGAAATGCAGAGCCCGGACGTGGCGCAACTCCACGACGCGCTCGCGGTGCTCATCAACGCCATCGCCCGTCACGATGACGATCTACGCCCCGATGGGCCAGGCGTCTCCGGGGACGATGACTGAGCCATCCTGGCCGCGTACGGCGATTCCGCCGTTGACCGCTGCGGTGCTGCGCGCGACGCCGGAGGATTTCACCGTCGAGGAGCAGATGCCGTTCGCCCTGACGGGTGCGGGCGAACACCTGTGGCTGAAGCTGCGCAAGCGCGGCTTCAACACCGAGCAGGTAGCGAAGCAGCTTGCGCGCACGGCCGGCGTCACGCGCCGCGAGGTCGGTTATGCCGGCATGAAGGATCGACACGCTATCACCGTGCAATGGTTCAGTCTGCACCTGGCGGGTCGTCCTGACCCCGACTGGGGTGCGCTCCCGGATGGAATGACGGTGGTCGAAAGTGCGCGCCATTCGCGCAAGCTGAAAACCGGCGCGCTGGCCGGCAACCGGTTCATCATTGTGCTGCGCGACTGTCTGGGCGATTGCGATATGGTGCTGCGCCGTGGCGAAGAAATTCGCACACAGGGCGTGCCGAATTATTTCGGCGAACAGCGCTTCGGACATGGTGGCGGCAATGTCGCCGCCGCGCGTGCGATGTTTGCCGGGAGCGGAAGCCTGCGCGACCGCAAGCAGGGCGGTATCTATCTCTCGGCCGCGCGCAGCTGGGTGTTCAACGAGGTGCTGGCGCGACGCGTGACCACGGGTGACTGGGATCGGACCCTGAACGGCGACGCCATGATGCTGAACGGCAGCCGCAGCTTCTTTGTGCCTGAGATCGTCGATGACATCATCCGGCGGCGTTTGGCCGAAGGCGACATCCACCCAAGCGGTCCGCTCTGGGGCCGTGGCGATCTGCCCACACAATCTGCGGTGCGTGAGCTGGAAGCGGCGATTGCATCCGAACACGCTGACCTCGCGCGCGGACTTGAGGCCGCGGGACTGGAGCAGGAACGTCGCGCGCTGCGCGTAATCCCGCTGGAATTCAATACGGAATGGCTGGACGCGACGACGCTAAGCCTGAGCTTTGTCCTGCCGCCCGGCAGTTATGCCACCGCGTTGTTACGCGAGCTTGCCGGCTATCGTGATGTGGCGGCGTCAGCGTGGGCGGGTGAGCCGGCATGAGCGGCAAGTGTCGCGTGATCCACGTCTGTCTGCCGCGCCAGTTCCGGATAGAGCGAACGCCGTTCAGTTATTGCGGCGGCATGCACGTACTTGAACATGCCGCGTGGGCAGATGATGGCGCCGGACCGGGAGCAAAGCCGCGATGCCGCCGCAATAACAAAAAATCCTTAAGATTTTCGCTATTGACCCGGCACGCGCCAGCGCCATCCCAGTAAGCTCGGCAGCCATGTTCAGTTACCTTCGTTCAAAAACTATCGTGCCGGGTCAATAGCAGCGTGCGTCACCGGCTGCGCGCCGGTGTTCGTACCCAGCCAGAAACCGATGTCGTGAGCGAGAAATTCCTCGGCCGACATGTAATGCGAGCCGTCACAGGAGAAGGTCAGCCCCACCATCCCGTTCATGATGTTGAGCGATCCTGAACGCAGGTAGAGCGTTTCGTCTGCGAAGCGCAGCGCCTTGAACCGCTCCAGTACTCTGATGATGTCGGCGGCCGGCGTATTGGCCTTCTCCGGATAAGCCCGCACCGGGTAGGCAAGACACAGTTCCGGATCGATGATTTCCTCGACGTCGTGCAGGCGGTAATTATACGGATCGTCGTACAGCCAGAACGAGCAGCGTCCACTCGAGAAATGAATCTTGCTGTGGAAAACTCCTTGTTCGCGCATCAAACGGCCAATCTGTTCGGTCGCCGCGTCAATGTGCTGGTCGAACAGGCTGTGCGCGCGTGTTTGCATGAACACGGTGCCGCGCACCGACGGGTCGCCGCGGAACTGCTTCCAGCGGACTTCCTGGGTGGCGGCCAGCTGCCCGTCACGCAGCAGGTCTTTGACAGCGAAGTCGGCGGCGATGAAGCCGAGCAGCTTGTTGTCGTGACTCACGGCCTGCAGCGCGGTGAGGCAGAACTCGTATGTATATTTACTGAGATACACGGAGGACAACATCACGCCCTTGTACGGCAGGTGGTTTTTGAGATACGGACGATCCGACAGGTCGCGGCCGCGCCACGACGGGTCCGGGCCATTGGCGCGCACCATGGAAGAAAGCTCGATGCCGTTCATATCCCAGGCATACAACAGCTGGCAGTTGGGAAGCGAGGCCAGCCCCTCCTGAAGGCGGATGTCAATGGCGTCGGCATCCGGCCAGACCTCGGCGACGCGGCCGGCGAGCAGCCCAAGCGGCACACTCACGGTGTCCGCGAGTGCTGCCTTTTTCTCCAGAATGGTCTGTTGCAATGTTGTCATGGTACGGTCGGTGTGAGTGTATACGGGTTCGCAAGTTCCCGGCCATTATATAGATGAATGCGTGACAGGCGCATTACGCGTCGCCGGACGCGCTGCGCCGCCCGCTGGATGGCCGCATACCAGGAGAGTGCCAAAATTCGATCTGCTTTTTATCAGGGGTGTACTCGACCCCGTGCCGCACGGTAGTTCGGGCATAATCCCTGCGGAGCATGAATTCATGTCTCTGCCTTGGTTCAACGCAGGTACGCCAGGCGCCGGGCCTGGCAAGCGTCGCTTGAGTCGAACTCTCGCACCCTATATCTTGGCACCCGGAGAAACCTATGCGCACACATCCCAAAAAGCATAATACGACGGTCCTGCGCGCCCTCGACTTGATTGAGTGGGTCGGTCTGCTGGTTATCACGATTGCCACGATTGTCGCGATCGGCCAGGAGATACAGCAGATGCTGGCGGTTCAGAAAGTCCTGCTCGAGGACATCCTGCTGCTGTTCATTTTTCTCGAGATACTCACCATGGTCGGACTGTATTTCAAGAGCGGGAAATTGCCGCTGCGTTACCCGATCTATATCGCCATGGTGGCAATTGCGCGCTACATCATCATCGGCATAAAGCATCTCGACGGTTGGACCATATTGGCGTTTGCCGGCGGGATTCTGGTGCTGGCCCTGGCCGTGGTCGCGATCCGCTACGGGCATGTACGCCTGCCGTACGGGGACGACTAGCCGGGTTCAAAAGTCGCCTGTGGGGATATAGCCGTGGCCGAAAGAGTGGACCGCTGGTCGTTGCCGGGCCACGCGTCGGTAATAGTTGGTCTGCGCGTCAGCGTGCGAACAGAGCTGGGAGCATCAGGCCGTGATTTGCCTTTCGCACCAGCAGTCCTTTAGGATGGCGGCCCGCTTTCCGAGCCACTTCAGGCCATGACCGCACCGCTCTTCGAATCCAATCTGAAATCCCTCAAGCTCCGGCACCGCGGAAAAGTCCGCGATATTTACGACATCGACGACCGGCACATGCTGATCGTCACTACCGACCGGCTGTCGGCCTTCGACGTGGTACTGGTCGACCCGATTCCCGGCAAGGGCGCGATGCTTACCGCCATGTCGAATTTCTGGTTCGCGCGCACGCGCAAGCTGATCCCCAATCAGATCGCCGATCTGCCGCTCGCCCAGGTGCTGAAAGACCCGGCAGAACGCGCCCAGGTGGAAAAACAGGCGGTGGTGGTGAGGAAGCTCAAGGCCCTGCCGATCGAGGCGATTGTGCGCGGTTACCTGGTCGGCAGCGGCTGGAAGGAATACCAGAAGTCTGGCACGGTGTGCGGCATCCAGCTGCCGGCCGGTCTCAAGGAGGCCGACAAACTGCCCGAGCCGATTTTCACGCCGTCCACCAAGGCGGCGGCAGGCCAGCACGACGAGAATATCAGCTTCGAAACAGCCGCCGCGCTACTGGGCCGTGAACTTGCCGAGAAGGTCAAGCAGGCCACGATTGCCATATATAAAGACTGCGCCGAGTACGCCCTCACCAAGGGCATTATCATCGCCGACACCAAATTCGAGTTCGGCCTGGACGAGCAGGGCACGCTCACGCTCATCGACGAAGTGCTCACCCCCGATTCCTCGCGCTTCTGGCCGGTCGACCGGTACAAGCCGGGCGCCAACCCGCCGAGCTTCGACAAGCAGTACGTGCGCGACTGGCTGGAGGCGAGCGGCTGGAACAAAAAAGCACCGGCGCCGAAGCTGCCGCCGGAAGTGATCGCCAAAACCGCGGAAAAATATCGTGAGGCGCTCACGCGTCTCACCTCCTGATAGTAATTCTTACAGTGTAGGGAGGGTTAGCGCAAAGCGCGTAACCCACCGGACTTGGAAGAAGTACTGGGTGCTATTTTTGAAATCTCGGAGGAGATCCCTATGCGAACCGCAAGGCTTTTTTCGTTGACGCTGTATTGTCTGGTGGGGGTCGTCGGCGCATCCGTCGCCGCCGACCGTGCGATCAAGAAGGACTACCCCGTTACAAGGATCACGGAGCGGATTTACGTGATCTACGGGCCTTACGAGATGCCCAACAAGCAGAATCAGGGCTTTCGCAACAACCCGGCGTTCGTGGTGACAGGCGCCGGCGTCATCGTGATCGATCCGGGCGGTGGGAAAAATGTCGGCGAGATGGTTCTCAAAAAAATCCGCGCCATCACGGATAAACCCGTCGTGGCGGTGTTCGACTGGAACGAAAAAGGAGGCGTTTTACATTGGACGCATCGAGATCCGAATGGCTCTCACGTGGCTGGTTGGCTGCAACACCAAGGTCAAAGGTATCAGTGACCCCTTATAATCAAGTCATTCAAGTTCGCGGCTACGCCGTCGGACGGTATCTCCCTCAATAAAGTGGGCACTTTATTATTTTAACGATACGGAGCTGTTCAATGAGGGGAGGGTGACGGTGCCACCTCAGTCTGAACAGGATCATCCAACTGTTGGCGCATGAAAATACCCCGGCTTCCACCGCTTCTGCTGATCTTGATTCTGGCGATTTCGATGCTGGTACTGGACAGGGCGTTGCCGTTGTTCAGGGTTTTGCACTCGCCTATATGAAAGAGTCGTCCATGCAAATTTGGGTCGACGCCGACGCCTGTCCGGCGGTCATCAAGGATATTCTTTATCGTGCCGCGGAGCGCAAGCAGGTGGCGCTGATCCTGGTTGCCAACAAACTGCTGCGAACGCCGCCGTCGCCTTATATTCGCAGCGTGCAGGTGGCGGGCGGTTTCGATGTTGCCGACAATAAAATTGTCGAACGGGTGCAGGCCGGCGACCTGGTCATCACCGCCGATATCCCCCTGGCGGCGGATGTCATCAAGAAGGGCGGTTACGCCCTCAACCCGCGCGGCGAGCTGTACACGAAAGACAACATCCAGGAGCGCCTGACACTGCGCAACTTCCTGGGCGAGCTGCGCAATACCGGCGTCATCACCGGCGGACCGTCCCCCTTGAGCCACAGCGACCGGCAGGCGTTTGCCAACCAGCTGGACCGGTTTCTGACATACAGGGACGTATAAATGTGCCGCACATGGATGTGCCAATGCCGCGAGCGCAGGATGCGCAAGAGCGGCCCGCCCGGGCGCAGGAAGCGCAGGTGCGGCTGGCCCGGTACGCCAAGGCCTGACATCGGCCATTCCTGACCGTGGAAGCGATTCACAGTAGCCTCTAAGGCAAATACATGTTATCCAGTAGTCGCCATTCTGGCCGTCCCTGCCGGTTTGCTTAGTCGAGAGAGAGTCGCGTGGCCGAGGATGGCGCCCGTATTTTCAATCAAGGAGAGATCATGATGACGCAGACAGCCAAAGCGACGTCCTTCACACTTCCGAACTACCGCCACAGCCTGACCCACCTCGACACCGAACGCCACGCCCTGTGGCATTACCTCAACCCCGCGCCGCGACCGGTTTTTTCGCGGATTGTCCTGGGCGAGATCCTGGATGTTCAGGAGCGCGTGAAGCTGCATCTGTCCTCACACGGGGACAACCAGCCAGAGATCCGCTATCTGGTGCTGGCTTCGGCGATCCCGGGCGTCTTCTCGCTCGGCGGCGACCTCGATCTGTTTGCCGATCTGATCCGCAACCGCAACCGCGACCGCCTGCTTGCTTACGGGCGGCTGTGCGTCGAGTGCGTCTTTAACAACAACACCCATGTCGGCAACCCGCGGCTGACGACCATCTCGCTGGTGCAGGGCAGCGCGCTCGGTGGCGGCTTCGAGGCGGCGCTCTCGACCAATGTTCTGGTGGCGGAACGGAGCGCGACCCTCGGCCTGCCCGAGATCCTCTTCAATCTGTTTCCGGGTATGGGCGCCTACAGCCTGCTTGCGCGTCGCCTCGACATGGCGCGCGCCGAGCGTTTCCTGTCCAGCGGCCGGCAATACAGCGCCGCCGAGCTCTACGACTTGGGGCTCGTGGATGTACTCGCCGAGGACGGGCAGGGAGTGCACGCGGTAAACACCTTTATCCGCAAGCATAGCCGCTCGCGCAACGGCCTGCTGGCCATTCAACAGGTTCGCCAGCGCCTCGCCCCGCTTGTTTTCCAGGAGTTGGAGGACGTGGTCACGATCTGGGTGGATGCGGCGATGTGCCTGACGGAACGTGATTTGCGCACCATGGAGAAGCTCGTGGCTGCACAAGATCGTCTGGCGCAGCGCAGCAACGACACCGTTGGCGCCGCGCCGAAAGCGGAGGGCGAACGGGTGGCGTATGCGGGTGTTGCTTAGCTGCTTAAGAATCCGGGGTTGGCGATGGGCGAGGAAAGTTCGCGCAGCGCCTGGCGCGCCGCGACCAGTTGCGCGCCGATCTCACGCACCCGGTCCGCGCCCCGCTGCCGGAAGTCGAGCACGCCGGCGGCCTCGGCACGCTGACAGGCGGCCGCGAGTCGCATGGCGCCGACATTCACCGCGTTGCCTTTCAAGGCGTGCAACCCTTCCGCGAACGCCGGGTGGTTGCGCGCGGCGACCGTCTCGGCAATAAGCGCCAGCAGTGTCTCGCCCTCGGTCTCGAAGGTTTCGATCACCGCCATGAGCCTGGCCGGATCGCGGCTCAGGCGGTCGAGCTCGGCCAGCACCGAGACATCAAGCACCGGTTCCTCGAATTCCACCTGCCCGCCATCGGCATCGGGCGCCGGCACGGGCAGGGTGCGTACCTGGCGATCGTGAATCAGGCGCTCGAGCGTGGACAGCAACACCTCGGCCGTCACCGGTTTGGTGAGAAACGCGTCGGCGCCAGCCTCGGCGCAATCGCTCTTGGCGTCGAAGGTTACGTCCGCGGTGAGCATGACGATCGGCATCCGGACACCGGCCTTAAGCAGCCGGTAGCGGCGCAACAGGTCGACGCCATCCAGTCCCGGCATGTGCAGATCGAGTAGCGCGGCCTTGTAACGGCCGGCGGTGAGGTGCTTAAGCGCGGTTTCGCCATCGCTCACGACATCGACCTCGTAGCCCGCCGACTTGAGTATCTGCTCCAGGATCAGGCGGTTAATGCGGTTGTCATCGGCAACCAGGATGCGCGCCGCCGTCTTGGTGTCCCGACCCCAGGCCCAGGGCTCTACACGCAGCACGCCGGGTGCGCCGGCCGCCTCGGCATCGTAGTGCGGTGAGGCATGTATGGCGTTGCTCAGTACCTCTGTCGCCGGTTGGTGCGGCAATACCCCGGCATAACCCCACTCGCACAGTTGCTCGATACCGGGCGCGGTATCGGTGAGGAGATAAAGCGGTGTTTGCGCAATCAGGGCCTTCTCGGCCAGTTCATTTGCGCGGTGGCGGAAAAACTGCTCCTGCGTTTGTCCAGTGAAGGAAGCCTCATTCACTGAC
>CAYJBG010000048.1:0-12554 GCA_964368085.1 uncultured Acidiferrobacterales bacterium
ATCGTGCACCTCCTGCCCAGAAGATAGGACATTACTTACACAGGTGTCAATAGTGGGTTATGGGCCAGGTTGGAATTGGGGGGTCAGTGAAAACCCAGTCTCGGTGTCGATTTCCGGTGGACAGATAAGGCGCACCGGGATGCAGGGGTGTAATTGGAAAAACAACAGGTTGCCAGCATTACCTCAAGCAGTAATTTTTAAAAATGCCTTTCATGGGCTGTTACTTCTTTTAAAGACTACCCCCATATCTTTTATTTTCAATACACTTGACGAAGTATGTCGCGCTGCTTAACCTTCTCAGAAGCCACACTGGTTTGAACTAACCAGCCTTCGTTTAGAATAATAAGAATTGGGGGGCGTCGCCATGGAAGGGAAAACTCTTCCCGTGTACCACATCCTGCGGCACGAACAGGGATTCCTGAAATCCATCGCCACGGTTGTGCTCGTGGCGTTCGTAAGTCTTTGTCTCCAGCCTCTCGCTCTTGCCGCCCAATTGCCCGCGGCCGCTCCGGCCCACAAACAGGCGCCGTCGTCGAACGACGAGAAACTCACCAAAACCATCGATGATATCGAGGATCGTCTCGACAAACTTGAAACCCGGCTGACCCGCAACGAAGACGCGACAAAGGACAAGGATGAACTCAAGCGCCTGCGCAAGGATCTCGACGAGCAGGATCAGCAGGCCATGGCCGATTTCGAGAAGATCGGTCAGCACCTCAAGGACAAGAACCTCCCGAAGGTCATCCTCGATCGCCATAGCGAGGCGGTAAACACCTACAAAACCGAGATGGCGGCGCTCAAGGCCAACGTCGATGACGTCGAGAAGGTGCCGAAGGACGAGGACAAGAAGCTCAAGGCCGCGAAGGCCAAGACGCATCTTAAAGATAAGAACAAGAAGCGCGCCCGGACGAAGTTCGATCCGAACGACATGCCGAACAAGAGTCTGCAACCGAATCCCAAGAACAAGCCCAAGTTAAAGAAAGAAGACTTCGTACGCGCCGCGCTGTTCGACAACCCGGGCGTGCGGCTCGCCGCCCTCGGCGATTTCACCTACGACCGGTTACCGGGCGCCTCTGATCCGGCCTATCTCGCCACCAGCGCCGAGGTGGTGCTCACTGATGCGATCAAGGCCAAGGCCCAGGAGCTGGGCCACGACCCGGTGAAGATCTACCAGTGGGTGCGCAACAACGTCGAATGGCTGCCCACCTGGGGCGCCACCCAGGATGCCGACGTCACCTTGGGCAGCAAGCGCGGCAATGCGCTCGATATCGCCAGCCTCACCATCGCACTCTATCGCGCCTCTGGCATCCCGGCGCGTTATGTGCACGGCGCCATCGAGGTCCCGGAAGACAAGTTCCGCAACTGGGCCGGCGGCTTCACCAATGTCACAGCCGCCGCGAATTTTGCCAGCAGCGGCGGCATTCCGGTCACCACCTTCGTCTCCGGCGGAAAGATATCCAAGGTCCAACTCGAACACATCTGGGTGGAAGCGGCCATCGACTTCCAGCCCTCGCGCGGCGCCATCAACAAGGCCGCCGACAGATGGGTGCAGCTTGATCCGAGCTACAAACAGCGTCAAGAATTTTCAGGATTAGACTTGGCAGTAATATCCGGAACAGATCCGACGACAATGGTTCAATCGTATTTGGCAAGCGGCACTTTGGACCAATCTGGTAGTTGGGTAATGGGATTGAACGCTGGCATTTTGGAGACCACCGAAAGCCAGGTGCAATTGGCGCTGTCGTCATATTTGACCACCAATCTCCCAACAGCGAATATTGGTAATGTTAACGGTGATCATCATCTTATCCAACAATCGGCTTCGGTGCTTTCTGCGACTTTGCCGTACCGCGTATTAATAGTCGGTGCGCGTTATGGAGCGTTTCCCAGGTCGTTACAAAATTCTATGACGCTGGCTTTAGGCTTCGATGAGTTGGGAGAGCCTATAAATCCTGTAAGATTTCCGTTGGCACGATTAAACAATCACAAGATTACATTCTCTTATCGCCCAGCGTCGCAGGCAGACGAGCAAACCCTGGTTTCGCTAATCCCGAATGGGCTCACTGACCTGACTTCGGTGCCTACTTCGATACCTGCATACTTGGTTAGCGTTATTCCAAGAATCGCAGTCGATGGCCAAGTAGTTTCGGAAGCGACGGCAAGACGTCTTGGAGAAGACGTAAGTATCGTCTTTGGCGTAGAGAGTGCAGGCAATACCGCCCAGACCCCGTTTTATGAATATCGAGTTCCTACAGGTTCGTACCTGAATGTTCCTATTATTGCCGGAAATGTTTCAGTGCAGAAAGTGCTTGATCTTCAGGTAAAGCTATCGCAGACCCATTCGATACTCACTTCCATCGATCTGAATTCCAAAGCGACGTTGACCGCGGAAGATATTACCGGAGATGTATATTATGGAGCTGGTTTGAGTTATTTCGCTCAGTACGTCGCCATGTCGCAACTCATCGGTGTCGCAGGGAAGTCACAGCACAATTTGCCAATCGGATACGGCTCGATGGGTTATGAACCACGTGTCAGGACTCTTTTCGGGATTCCGATGGCGATTGAACGGGGAAGTTTCGGTGTGAACATTCGTCTGCATTGGGCGGTGGCATCGCTTGCTGGTGATAGCGAAAAGACACGGCAAATGGCTGTTCAATCAGGCCTTCTCTCTTCGGCCCTGGAACATCTGATTCCCGAACAGATCCTCTCCGAGGAGCAACCCGGCGAAGGCGTGTCGGCCGTCAAGGCTCTAGTCACGGCCAATGCCCAAGGACAGCAGATTTATCACCTGACACCAGTTAACCAGGCCGTCACGCTGTCGAATCTACATCTCGGCAGTCTGGTAATGGATGAAATTACGGCGGCACTCGCCGTCGGAAAGGAAGTCATCGCGCATACTCAACCGATCACCATCTCCGGATGGGCCGGTGCGGGATATATTATTCTCGATCCCGTGACGGGCGCAGGTGCTTACAAGATTACGGGCGGCAGAAACGGTGGAGACTTTCCGTGGGGAGGGCTCGCGCGAGACCTTGTTGGCGCGGGACTCGATATTGGAATATTTTTAGATAGAGTAGCAGACTCCCCCGACCCGCTCAAAGTATTCAGGTCGCTGGATAAAATCGTTAACTCTCTTGTTAAAGGGATTGTAAAGAGCACAGTAATTTATGCCGGCGACACGAGTCGGGTGAGAAAATTGTGTTTGACCCAGACACAGGCGGATTCACTTCTGGGCGCCATAAGCTCGTTGAACCAGTTGTCCTGGATTGGCCGCGTACCTGGATTGAATTTGCCGCCGGGGGTTGCTCCGGCACTGCTACTTGGTCAATACCTTGGTTACATGGTCGTTTTATTCCATATGCTGCATTTTATGCAGCTTAACGAGGCACTGGATGACTGCTAATCATAAGCCATGGATTCCCTCATTTTTAATTGGAGATTGTCGTCTATATATGCCACGACATGACTGCACAGATGTATCCGGTTCTCTAAATTGGATGGTCTTTACTGCCCCACTGCCGTCCAAAACAATCGAAGCCGGATAAGTACCCTATTGATCTGACTGCGGGGACTGCAAGTCGATCTTGGGAACCATGATTGAGAACAGATTTATTTCTGCGAAATTTGAATGAGGAAAGGGAGTTGGAGTGAATAACCGTCTGACTACTACACGAGACTTGCGCATGGGCGTTATAACGCTTTGGGCACTTCTCGCCTTGCCGTTCTCCACCCTGGCCGGCATTACAGATGGCACGGCTTGGCTCTCGACCCAGCAGAACACCAACGGCAGCTTCGGCAGCACCGCAACTTCACTCGCCACACCCGTCCAATCAACCACCGAAGTCCTGCGCGCGTACCAGGCGCTTGGCCAGCAGAGCCAACCAGCATTTGCAGCTGCGCTCGGATTCCTCAACAGCGACATCGAATCCAACACCGAATTCCTCGCCCGCAAGATTCTCGTCAACGCGCCCGCGGGCGGCGATGTCGCGGCGTTGACCAATGCATTGGCAGCGCACCAGAACGCCGATGGAGGCTTTGGTGATTACGCCGGAGAGAGCAGCTCCGTTCTCGATGCCGCTTTTGCGCTGCAGGCGCTTTCGGCCGCCGGTTACACCTCCGGCCCGCAGGTCACGGGCGCGGTTGGGTTTTTGATGAATCGGCAGAGTGCGGCCGGTGGTTGGGCGGACGGAACCAACGAACTTTCGATTCACCTTAGCGCTCAGGCGTTGCGGGCATTGTGGTCGTACCGAAATAACTATGTAGGCGTGAGTGCCGCGCTGGGCAAGGCACAGAATTTTCTACTGTCGAAGCAAGACGCGAACGTAACCTGGGGCGAGAACTTTGATACCGCGCTGACGCTGATTGCGCTCATTCCGCAGGTTACCGATCTGTCGGTCATCAAGGCCAGTGTCGCGGCGTTGCAAGCGGCGCAGTCGGTCAACGGCAGCTGGAACGACGACTCCTATACCACTGCGCTCGCGTTGCAGGCGCTGAAGCTGTACGAACTGCGCCAGGGTGTTGGCCTGGTGCAGAACGGTTCGATCAGCGGCTATGTGATCAAGTCCGGCAGCACCGAGCCGATCGCGGGTGCGACCGTGACACTGAAGGAACTGCCGGGCATTTCGGTGCTGAGCAATGCCGACGGTTATTTCATCTTCACCGGCCTGCCGGCCGGTACCTACACCATCACCGCCAGCAAGAGCGGCTACAGTGCGGCCAGCATCGTGGCCAGTGCGCAGCCCAATCAAGTCACGCTCGGCGGTAATCTGGTGCTGGGTGTGGCCGATCAAACCGGTCTGGTGCGTGGCAAGATCTTCGATGCCGCCGACCTGTTGCCGTTGTCCGGGGCAGCGGTAACGCTCAGTGGCGCCGGCATTTACTCGGCGACCACCAATGCCAACGGCGAATTCGACCTCGGTGCGCTGCCAGTTGGTGGCTACGCGATCATGGTCGCCAAGACCGGGTACTACACGGTAAATGGTTCCGCTACGCTGGCCACCGGGCAGACACTGACGGTCAACCAGGGACTGACCAAGGAAGGCGCGTTCCAGGACACGAATCCGGCCGCCGTCAGCGGTACGGTGATCAACGCCAAGACCGGCCTGCCGGTCGCGGGCGCGGTGTTCGATCTGGGCGGCGGACTGGCGGCGACCAGCGCCGCCAATGGCCAGTTCACCATCGCTTCGGTTCCGCGTGGCAACTATACGGCCACGCTGACGGCCGGCGGTTATGTGACCCAGACCTATTCGATCAGCTTCCCGGCCGGCGCCACCGGCAACCTCGGGGCGTTGTCACTCTATCCATCCGCCAGCAGCACGGCGCCGACCACGCTTACGCTGAACGGTCTGGTTGTGAACGGCGTCACGCGCGCGCCCATCGCCGGCGCGTCGGTAACGCTGGTCGAGACCGGCGCCACCGCCACCACCGGGACAGACGGCCGTTTCACGCTCGACGGTATTACGCTCAAGAATTTCACGCTTAACCTGAGCGCGACCGGATATCAGTCATCCACCGTCGGCATGCAGGTGGCCGCCTTCGGCACCGCCGAGGCGACCCTCGCGCTCTCCTTGCCGGGAAGCGGGGCGACGACCAGCATTCTGCAGGGCACGGTGAAGGATGCCTCGACCGGTGCGCCCATCGCCGGCGCCACGGTGCAGATTTCCGGCACGGCCTTTTCCGTCGTGGCCGGGGCCGACGGCCGTTACGCGTTGAGCGGTATCGACCTCTTGCAGTTCGCGGTGTCGGTGTCCGCGGTCGGTTATGCGCAACAGACCCAGCCCATCCAGCTCGCCGCGCACGGCAACTACGCCCTCGATCCGTTGCTCGCGCCGATCGCTGCGGACGCCTTTACCGTGGTATCGGTGCGGGCGGAGCAAACGCAATCCGGCGCCAACAGCACGGCGCTGTTCACCGCCAATATCGCCAGCCTGCTGTCGGTGCCGAAATCGGCGCTGGTGCTGGGCGAGATACTGGATGCGAATGGCCAGTCGGTCGCGCAGGTGGTGCCGTATGCCGAGGGCACCACCGTGCCGATGGCGGAATTCGCCTTCAATGCGAACGAGGTCAAGACCATTTCCGTGTCGTGGAGCACGCTCCAATTCGTGCCCGGTACTTACAAGCTGGTGCTGCGGGTGATTGAGCCGGGCACCATCAACGCGAGTGTGCCATGGGGTCAGATCCATGCCGAGGGCAGCGCGTACACCGGCGTCGTCGATACCCAGGCCATCGGCGGTGCGCTTGCGCTCGACCCGCCGCTCACCCAGGCCGGCGCCATGACGCCGGTGACTTTCAATGCGCTGGTGCGCAATGACGGCAACGTGGCGCTCGCCGGCGGGCTGTATGTTCTGAGCGTGACCAAGCCGGACACCGGCGCAGTATTGTTTACCGCTGAAACCAGCGCCGCCGGTATTGAGCCGGCGCAGAACGCAGCCATCTCGTTCGGGCCGTGGGCGCCGACCGAGGCCGGTAATCTGGCAGTCAAGATCCTGCCAATGACCGCTGATATTACGGGCGAGATAACCGGCACGCTGTACGTAGGTGACAAGGCCAGCGGGGCCTTCACGCTTAACAAGACAGTGGTGCCGGAAGGCACGCAGACTGTGCATGGCAGGATCGACATGCAGGGCGTCGACACCAGCAAGGGTGGCAGTACCGACCCGTTATTTGCGCTGGTGAAGGCCGCCGTCAAAAAAGGCGGCGCCTATACCGCGCCGGGGGCAGTGAACTGGCATACCACCAACCGCTGCCTCGGTTGCCATATCCAGACTCAGAGCCTCTATGGTCTGGCGAGCTCGATTGGCAAAGCCGAAATCGATTTGGACAGGACCAAGTTCCTGTACAACGCGATTGCCAGCAGCCTGCAGTCGGACGGCGCGCTGCGTATTTCGCATCCCGAGTTTGCCAGGACGCAGACGATTCTCGGTTTCTGGTCGTTAGGGGCGTGGACGGAGCCGACGGATTCCTTCCGCACCAAATACAAGACCGGGAAGTATCTGTTCGACCGCAAGACCCGCAGCGGCGCCGCCACGTTCTGGAACGGTGATCATCCCTCCTCGGGCTGGTGGGCCACACAGGTGGGCGGCACCGCGCTGGTGACCAAGGGACTTGCCGATGTGCTGCGCAACGCTCAGCAATTCGACCTGAACCAGATCAAGGATTACAGCTTGCGCGCCAGCATTGGCGCCCTCGGCACCGGCAGTAATGCGCTCGATATCGAGAGCGGTCCCGATGGGGCGCTCTATATTGCCAAGCATTTCGGAAGAAACATTGTTCGTTTCGATACGTCCACCGGTGCGGTTACTACCGTCGCCTCGGGATTCCCGAACAACGTCTACGGGATCGCCTTCGCCAACGACGGCACAATGTATGTCTCCGGCATTGGCTTCTTATCCAGGGTCAACGCCAACGGCACCAGCCAAGTCGTTTTAAACACCACCGGCGGAAGCCACGCTACCGATGTGGAGCGAGGTCCAGACGGCCTGCTGTATGTCGCCGACCATAACAATAACCGCATCCTGCGGTTCAATCCTGCAACCCAGTCGTCCGAGGTGTGGATCAGCGGCGGATTGCTGGTGAACCCCTATGGTCTCGCGTTTGACGCCGCCGGCAATCTGCTGGTCGCGAATCACAACGCCTTTAATATCCTGCGCATCGCGCCGAACAAGGCGGTATCTGTCTTCGCCGATGGACTGGCGTTCCGGCCAGTGTGGCTGGACCTCGATGCGGCGGGCAACGCCTATGTTTCCACGGTCGGACCGAACGGCATGTACCGTGTCAGCGTTCAGGGTGTGGCCGAGCGTTTGTTCGGAGTCGAGTCGACCCGCGGCATTTTGGTCAAGGACGGAACGGTCTACGTCGGTAATGAAATCAGCAATACGCTGCATGTGTTGCAGACTGGCATTCTCACCACGCCGTTCCTGGCGGACTATGCCAACGAAATCCCGCGTGTGGTGAATTATTTCCTGAGCAACTATAGAGACAACAGTACCGACAACACGGTCCAGGCGCTGCGCCTCTGGGGGCTGGCAGAGGCACGGACCGTGATTTCTGACCCGGCGCTGGTATCACAGATCGATGTGGCGATTGCCTTTGCGGACAATCTGCTGCGTACCCGGCAGCGTGCCGACGGCGGTTGGGGACATTCCGTCAACCAGGCGAGTGATGCGCTGGTTACCGCCATGGTGGGCCTCGCGCTCGACTATTCGCATCCCTCTGCGGATGACCCGCAGATACGCAAGACTATCGGGTATCTGTTGAATACGCAGGCTACAGATGGTTCCTGGGCCAACGTCAACAACGGTCTGACGACCCGGTTGGCTTCGACCAGCTTCGTCATGGCCTATCTGCCCAAGGCGCTTGAGCGCCTCGGTGGCATCGACGTCGATCTGCACATGGATCTGCCGGCCAACATCCAGCTGAGCAATCCGTCGCTGGCGCCGACCACAACGCTTCCGGGCGCCGACGGCGGCAAGGAATACATCTGGAAATTGCTGGGTGTGACCGGCTCCGGGCGTGCGGTGGAGTTCGACCTGACGCTGGCCAACATGCAGCTGCACGAAGTACGGCCGGCGGCGCGCGCCGCGTACATGGAATTTGCCAATTCCTTCACCAGCGAGAAGCTGCGCGTCGATCTGAACGTCCCGGTTGTCAAGACGGCCAACCAGTTGGCGCTCGGCGTGGTCACGGACAAGCAGGTGTACAGGGCCGATGAGGCGGTGACGATCCAGTCGACTGTCACCAATGTTGCACAGACTGTTGCCTCGGGTCAGGTGATAGTGGCGATCCGTGCGCCGGGGACGACGGTGAATCTGGTGGAGTTGGCGCCGCTGCCGGTTGAGAATCTGGCGCCGGGCGCACAGGTGGTGTTGTCCGCGGTTTGGAATACCGCCGCGACCTTTGCCGGCAATTATGAAGTGTACGGGCGTCTGTTGGACAGTCAGGGCCGCCTGGTCTCGGAAGCGGTTTCGCCGTTCGCCATCGTTGCCCCGGCGCAATTGGCGGTAACGAGCGTAACCACCGACAAGCCGTTGTACCAGGCCTGGGATTCGGTGCAGATCGACGGGCGCGTGCGCAACGCCTCGAACAACACCCTGTTGGCGCCTTCGCGTGTCGAGATTACAGTGCGCCGTCCCGATGGCAGCGTGCTGTATTTCGATACCCGTAAACTCAACGAGCTGGTCCCGGGTGGACTCATGGATGTGCCGTTCGGCCTGACACTGGCCGATGCGGCGCCTGGAGTTTATCCGGTGGAACTCGTGCTCAAGGACGAGTTCACCCGGGTGCAACTGAGTACCAGCAGCACCAGTTTCCAGGTACAGCGAAATGCGCTGCAAGGGATACTGGGACAGGTCACTGTCAGCGCACCGACGTCCTATCTGGGCGATATGAATTCATGCACCGAGGTCGCCAAGAACGTGTCGGCCACAACGCTCACCGGAGTCCGGTTGATACATCAGCTGGTCAACATGGACGCCGGCACGGTGATCGATGAATTCAGTGAAATCGTAGACCTGGCGGCCGGAAGCGTGGTGCACAGCTACTTCCGCAATATCGATACCGGTGGGCTGGCGCTCGGCGGTTACAGTTGCGTGATCAAGGCCGAGTACGGCGGGCTTTTGCGCACCATCGCTTTCGGCGGATTCCGGGTGCTGGAGCCGCCGATCAAAATCGACAGCCAGCTCAAGCTCGGCACCCGCGGCCGCCTGCTCATCCTGCTCGACACGCCGAAACACTGCGAGCAGCACGAGGATCACAGCCTCGACAGTGCCAGGAAGAGCAGCAGCTCGAGCGAGAATCACAAGAAGTGCGACCGCGATCCGCACGGACCGAAGGGCGCGGACGGCCTGATCGCGCAGCGCGCATTCCTGGAAGCCCTGCTCAAGAAGGCCGGCTGGTCGTACACCATTGCCGACACCGCCGACGACTTCACGCGTGAACTGCGTTCCGGAGGCTACCGACTGTACGCGCTGCTGAGCGAGCACGAGAAGCTCGACAAAGACGTTCAGAAAGAATTGCGCGAGGCGGTCTACCGCGGCGAAGGGCTGCTGGTGGCCGGCGGTCACGACGAACGCCACCATGGCCTCGATGAGACCCTGGGGCTGCGGTTCAAGGGCAAGGAGTCCCATGTGGTGGGCATGACCCTGGCGAGCAGTCCGCTCGGCCTGACTGGCACCGTGGCGTTGGCCTACGATCACGTGTTGCGCGTGAACCCGACTACTGCAGTGGTGGCGGGCGTCTATGATCTCGATCCGGCCAAGTACGCCAAGTACTGTGACAAGGACGGCCATGACAAGGACGGCCATGACAAGGACGGCCATGACAAGGACGGCCATGACAAGGACGGCAAAGATAAGGACGGCCATGACAAGGACGGCCATGACAAGGACGGCAGCAAAGGCCACGACGATAAGGACAAAGAACACGAGTCCTACAAGTGCCTGCCCAGAGCAGCCGTGACGGTCAACGTCTACGGTCAGGGACACGCCGTATTTGCCGGCTTCGATCTGCTGGCCGAGGCGGTGCGCCTCAGCGACGACAGCCTGCTGGCCAATCTGTTCCTGAATGGCCTGGTTACCGTGAACCCCGCCGGCCCGAGTTTGGCGCAGGGCGCGGTGGTACCGGTGACCCTGGCGCTCGAGAATCAGGGCGTGGCCACCCCGGTGCATGTCACGGTTACACTCCCGGCAGCGCTCACGCTGGTCGATGCCGGCGCGGCCATCCGGAACGGCGCCACGCCGGAGACCCTGACATGGGATATCTCGCTCGCGAAGGCCGAGAAGCAGAGCCTGACGTTCTATGTGCGCCTGCCGGCCTCGACCGGGCCGCAAACGATCACGGCCCTGATCGAAGCGCCGGTCGCCGGCGTCTTCAAGAGCTTCGGCAGTCCGACGCTGGTGCTGACGCCGACGCCTGCAGCCGACGGAGATGTGGCCAAGGCCATGCTCGAGGCGTTGATCGCCGGCGGCACGTCTGACGAGAAGCAGCTCAGAAAGGTGCTGGAACACGTTGAGCACGCGGCACGATATCTGGCATCGGACATCGAGAAGACCTTGAAGGAACTGCTCAAGGCCACCGATGTGCTCAGCGGAACCAATCTGACCGAGACCGGCCCGATTCGCATTGAACTGGATGGCTGGATTCGCTGGGTCGAGATGCAGCTCAAGCCGGAGAAGCACGGCAAAGACGATTGATTCTCCTCTGAGTCCAGGAACGGACTGCGTTGCTTTCTCCGCCCCCGGACGGTAACATCGCGCCCTCATTTCCAGCCGAATCCGTTAAGAATTCAGGGGTCCGATGTCCGTCCGCCAGCCGCTTGTGGCAGGAAACTGGAAGATGAATGGCAGCCAGGCCGAGTCGGCCAAGTTGCTCGCGGGCATAAAGCTTGGCTTAAGTTCGGTGAAGAAGGCGCAGGTCGTGGTGTGCCCGCCGTTTATTCTGATTCCCCAAGCCGCCAAGGAGTTAAGCGGCACGGCCGTGGCCTGGGGCGGTCAGAACCTCGATGCCCACAAGTCCGGCGCCTACACCGGTGAGGTGTCCGGCGCTCTGCTCAAGGATTTCGGCTGTGCCTATGTAATTGTCGGTCATTCTGAACGGCGCGCGCTGTTCGGTGAGACCGATCGGGTGGTGGCGGAAAAATTCAAGGCCGCGCAGGAGGTCGGGTTGACGCCGATCCTGTGCGTGGGAGAGCTGCTCGCCGAGCGCGAGGCCAATCAGACGGAAGCCGTGGTCGCCCGGCAACTCGACGCCGTGTTGAACCTGGTCGGCATCGGCGCGCTGGCAAAATCCGTGATTGCCTACGAACCGGTGTGGGCGATCGGCACCGGCAAGACCGCGACACCGCAACAGGCCCAGGAGGTTCACAAATTCATTCGCGCTCGCATTGCAGCCAAGGACGCCAAGGTCGCGGACGGTCTGCGCATTCTGTACGGCGGCAGCATGAAGGGCGCGAATGCCAATGAACTTGTTTCCCAGCCGGATATCGACGGCGGGTTGATCGGCGGCGCTTCGCTGCAGGCCGATGAATTCCTGACCATCTGCCGCGCGGCGGATTAAAAGTGCTTCATCAAAAACGTTTGGAGATACGGCAATGAAAGAAATTCTGCTGGTGGTACACGTGCTGACCGCCGTGGGCATTATCGGGCTGGTGCTCCTGCAGCAGGGCAAGGGCGCGGACATGGGCGCGGCCTTCGGCGGCGGCGGTAGCGCATCGCAGACGCTGTTCGGCGCGCGCGGTTCGGCCACCTTTCTCAGTCGCACCACCGGCATTCTCGCCGCGATCTTTTTTGCTACCAGCCTTTCGCTCGCCGTGGTGTATTCGCGGCAGTCCGCGGACCGGGGCCGCAGCATCACCGAGCAAGCGGCGCCGGTTCCGGCCGCACCGGTCCCGCAGGCGCCGGTGGATCCCGGTGCGCCGGCGATACCGAAATAGTATAATCGCCTCGTTTCAGCTGTACGCCGAGGTGGTGGAATTGGTAGACACGCTACCTTGAGGTGGTAGTGGCGAAAGCCGTGAGGGTTCGAGTCCCTCCCTTGGTACCATCCTGTCCAATGCG
>CAYJBG010000049.1:0-12547 GCA_964368085.1 uncultured Acidiferrobacterales bacterium
CCGGTTGCAGCGAGAAGCCGTGCTGCCAGTCCATCGACGAGATGTGCAGGCGGTAAGTCTGGTTCTTCTCCAGTTCGTAGATCGGCCACCACTGCCACAGGCGCCCGACCAGATAGATGTCGCTGCCGGCCGGCGGCTTGACCACCGGGTACTGGCCGTCGGCCTCGGTGCGGACCGTGTACTTGTCCACCACCGCCTGCGCCTTGGCCTGGAACGCCGCCGGGGTGATGCGATAGGCCTCGCCCGGCGTGTTCTGTTTTCCAAATACGTGCCAGAACGGCATCATGAAGAACATGCCCAGGCACCACAGCAGCGCGACGGCGATCCACGTGCCCTCCACGCGGTCCATCGGCTGTTTCCACCAGATCGCCCTGTCGGGCGGAAGTATCGCACTCATGGCTGTCTCCTCGGGTTCGGTTACTTGGCCAGGGGAATGGTGACAATTTCCATGATGCCCCAGAGGATGTAGAACACCGTTGGCATGGTGACGCCCAGGAACAGCAGCAGAAACGGGTTGTCGAGCACGCGCTGCATCACCGGTACGGTTTCGTTTTCTTGATCGTTCGCCATGATCTGAGCCCTCGTTGTTGTCGGACGGCGCCGCGACTGCGGCGTTTTGTCGCTCCCGGGCAGATTAAAGAACAGTACCGCCAAAAAGCCTTTGATCCAGATCAAATGTGCGCAACTCGTCGTTGCACGTATGATTGCGGTTCAGGATCGGGCATGTGGATAGCCCGATATCCGCACCAGAACACAACCGGAACCTCCCGCATGACGCGTAAGGCGCTGATCTCCATATCACTTGTCGCCGCCCTTGGCATCATTCTGGTGCTCGGGTACCTGGCCGGGCGAACCTTCCGCGACCCGGCGCGCGCCACAACACTCGCGGGCATGACGGTTCTGGAGCCAGCCTCGCCACTGCCCGAATTCCGCCTACACGATCAGAACAACCGGGTATTCGACCGCGCGCGCTTGCAAGGCAAGTGGAGCTACGTGTTTTTTGGTTACACCCACTGCCCGGATATCTGCCCGACCACGCTCGTGGTCCTGCGCGATGTGCAGAAAATCGCCGGTGGCAAGGAACAGGGCATTCAATATATCTTTGTCTCAGTCGATCCGGGGCGCGACAAGGCCGCCACGCTCAAGAACTATCTGCCGTATTTCCACCCGGAGTTCATCGGCGCGACCGGCGGCCAAGGCGAGCTGATGCGCCTGACCCGGGCACTCGGCGCGTATTACGAAAGCGGCGAGGCGCGTGGCGGCAGTTACGAAGTACATCACAGCGTGGCAATTTTTCTGATCGATCCCGAGGCACGCCTGCGCGCCCTGTTCGCCGGCCCGCACGACGCCGCGCGTCTGGCGCAGGGCCTGCAACGATTGAAGGGGGACTGATGGCTTGCCGCAAACGTATTGCCGTGGGAGTCCTGCTGATGCTGCCCTGCCTGTTTGCGTTCGCCGACACCACGGTCGTGGTGCGCGATGCCTGGGTGCGCGAAGCACCGCCGGGCGCACCGGTGCTGGCCGCCTACTTCACCCTTGAGAACCAAGGATCGAAAGCAGACAGACTCGTCGCCGTCCTCAGCCCGGATTTCGCCAAGACCGAGATTCACGCCACCGAAATACGCGCCGGCGTCGCGCGCATGATCGCGCTCGACGCGCTGTCGGTCCCACCGCACGCCATAGTCAGGCTCGCGCCCGGCGGCCAGCACCTCATGCTGCACCACCCGCGGCGCGCGCTCGCTGCCGGTGCGAGCATCAAGCTGGAACTGCGCTTCGACTCGGGTGCACGCCTGACCGTGGTCGCTCCGGTGCGCCGCGCGGAATCAGGGGCGGTGCACCATCACTAGCAACCGCTGAGAAACGAGCGCATGGTGCGATGCGCCAATGCGCAGCCGCTTGTCGTGTTTCATTCTGCTTGGTACTTAACGGACACTCCGGGAACCGCTGTAGGCCACCCTTCAGGCCATTGGTGAAACACAAGGGAACCTCTAAAAATCGCTTCTCATGTAGGTTGGGCCAAGCCGCGCCAGCGGCGGGCCCAACAAAATCATATTGTTCGGTTGGTTTCGCTTCGCTCCACCCACCCTGCATTTGAATTATTAGAGGTTCCCACAACGCTAACGCAGTGCGAACAGCGCCCGCGCCAGCCGTGGGTGCGCGGCGAAGAGTGCGGTGAAGTCGCTCTCGCGCCGGCCGCCCTTGGCGCGCACCACGCGCGCGGCGGCGCGCCGGTCGGCGGCGCTCCAGCGCGTCAGGCCGGGCAGCGCCAGCACGAACGGGCTCCACCGCCGCCAGGCCAGCCGTTCGTCGCGGGTGAAGCCGCGCAGCGACCGCAGTCCGGCGAGGCGCATCAGCGCGCGGCTCGCGTCGTCGAGCGCACCGGTACGATCAAGCGCCGGCAGACTGGCGAGCTGCGCCGCCACGCGCGCGCCTAGGGTCGCGACCGGCGGCAGGCCGCGCGGGTGCGCGGGCTCGAGCTCGAAGAACAGGTGCCCATCGGCGAGCTTGCGCAACGTGGTGGGCGACGAGCGGTGGCGCGGATTCGACTTGATCCGCGCGAGTTCCGTGCGTGCGATGCGTCGCGGGGCCGCGCTGCGTGGCCGGAAGCCCATCTTGTAGTAGAACCACCATGCCCCCGTTTCGATGCCCTCGTCGTTGCCCTGGCCGAGCTGATAAGGCTCGATACTGAACGAGGTCGCACCGAAAACGTGCCGCACGGCCGCCAGCAGGCGCGCGAACGTATACGCGGCCTCGCCCCCGCGGAAGGTCGGGAAGGTGTTGAACGAAATCGCCGCGCTGCCGGCGAGCACGTCGACCTGCGAATAGCCGATCGGCACGCCGTTCTGCAGGGTGAGGAGGCCGTAGACCGCCGGCAGCAGCGTGCGGCGCTCGGGCAGCATGCCCACCAGCGCGAATGCCAGCCCATCGCCGTCGTCCACGATGCGCACGTCGCGCGCATCGCCGTAAGCGAATGCATCGAGGTCGCGCTGGCGCGTGATCATCACGCCGCGGGCAAGCCCGACGAGGCGCGCGCCCTCGCGCGCCGGGAGTGCGCGCACCGCCTGCGGCGGCCGGTGGATCTCCGCGCGCAGATCGGGTCGGCTGCGGCGCAGCGGCTGGCTTCGGAAGATCGCGGGCGCGGCTGCGTAGCGGTCGAGCGTGCGGCTCGGCGTGTCCCGGCCCGGGCGCAGCTCGCAGCTCGGGTCGAGGCCGTCGTAGAGCGTCTCACGCGTGAACGAGTCGCCCGGAAGCGCCTCGATCGCGCGCACCAGGAACGTCGCGTCGGTCGCACGCCCGCGCAGCGCGTCGAGCGCGTCGTAGCCGGGCGGTTGCACCGCGCGCAGCCACTGCGCCTCGGCGGGCGTGACGAGCATCGGCAGTGCGCCGGCGATGTTGTCCTCGGCCTCAGCGTCGCTGCGGTCGAGGCGGAACTCGCCCGGCCAGCGCTGTGCGAGCCAGCGCGCGGTCGGCCAGAAAAACCGGTAGCGGATCGGCGTGCCCGCGATGCCCGAGACGGCCAGCGCGTCGCGGTTCGCCTGCAAGTCGGCGCGTCGGGCGAAGCGCGCCAGCATCCGTTCGACTCGCCCGGCTACGCGCGCGTCGTCCGGATACGCGCGCAGGAAGCACAGCACTTCGTGCAGGCGCTGCACCTGCCGTGCGCTGACGAGCCGCGCGCGGTCGAGGGCCTGCAGCAGTGCGAGCTTGCGTGCCGCGCTCGCACCGCCGTAGCTGTCCTTGATGCGCTCGAGGTTCGCGAGGGCGCGGATCGGCATCGTCAGTGCTTCCTCCGTTCGGTGACGCGGGGTATAAGCGTGTCCGCGTGCAGTCAGAGACGGCGCACAACATGCCGAATACCGGGCGAATCCACGCCGGGACTGATGGTGAAACCCAACTTGGCAGCCAGTGTCAGCATGCCGGTGTTTTCCGCCAACACTTCACTCTCCATGATTTCGAGATCGCGCGAGCGTGCGATTTCCATCAGTTGGCTCATGAGCTGAAAACCGATGCCGCGGTGGCGCCACTCGTCGGCGACCACGATGGCGTATTCACACGACTTCCCGTCCGGCAATGTCGCGTAGCGCGCCACGCCCACTTCGATTTCCCGGTCTTTTTCCATGACCACGGCAAGCAATGCCATCTCCTGGTCGTAGTCGATCTGGGTAAAGCGCACCAGCATCTCCGGCGTCAGCTCTTGCAACGCGCGCATGAAACGGAAGTACCTGGACTGCGGGGACAGGTTGCGCACGAATTCCTGTTCCAGGCCGCTGTCCTCGGGGCGGACGGGGCGAATGAGCAGATTGGTGCCGTCGTCCAGTTGCTGCCGATTCGCCAGGTGACTCGGGTAGGGATGGATCGCCATGTGCGCGTAGGGTCGCGCGGCGTGCGCAGGACGCGCCACGGTCATGCGCGCATCGACCGCGATCGCGCCGTGCTCATCGACGATCAGCGGATTGATGTCCATCTCGACCACGTGCGGCAATTCGCACACGAGTTCAGAAACGCGCAACAGTACATTCTCCAGCGCCTCGCGATTCACCGGCGGCATGTTGCGAAAGGCGCCGAGCAGGCGATGGATACGCGTGCGGTCGATTATCCGTCCGGCGATGAAGCGGTTGAGGGGCGGCAACGAGACAACGCTGTCGTGCAGCACTTCCACGGTGGTGCCACCGGCGCCGAAGCTGATGGCCGGACCGAACACCGGGTCGCGTATGACGCCGACCATGGTTTCACGGCCGTTCGCGCGGTTGACCATACGTTCGAGCGTGACGCCGGTGATGGTTGCGTCGGGGCGTTTGGCCTTCACCTCCTGAATCAATTCGTTAAACACAGTGCGTATGGCGCCGGCGGTTTGAATGTTGAGGCGCACACCGGAGACATCGGACTTGTGCGTGATGTCGGGTGAGTTGATTTTCATCACTATCGGAAAACCGATCGACTCGGCAATCACCAGCGCCTGGCTGGCGGAGTTCGCTTCGACCGTTTCGACCACCGGCACGCCGAAGGCCCTGAGGATCGCTTTGCTTTCCAGTTCACTGAGCAGCGTGCGCCCTTCGGCCAGAACTCCTTCAATAATGAGCCGCGCTCCTTCAGCGTCCGGTTCGCTGCGGCGGCCGAGCGGGCCGGGCGTCTGCATGAGCAACTGCTGGTTGACCCGGTAGCTGGCCAAAAACGAGAATGCCTCGACCGAGGCCTCGGGGGTATCGAAATGCGCAAGCTTGTGCTCGCCGAACAGGGTGCGTGCCGTTTCCACCTGACTCTTTCCCATCCAGCAGGTGAGCACCGGTTTGTCGCTCGACTCCGACGCTTTGATCGTGGCTTCCGCCGCCGCCAGCGATCGCGTCATGGCTTGCGGCGTGAGCATGACCAGCACGCCGTCGATGCCCGGATCGCGCAGGCACAGGCTCACCGCCTGCTGATAGCGTTCCGGGGCGGCATCGCCAAGAATGTCCACCGGATTGCCATGCGACCAATGCGCCGGCAGTGCGGCGTTCAGGCCTTTCAGTGTCTCGGTGCCGAGATCCGGCAACGACACATCCATTTCCGCGGCACGATCGGCCGCCATGACACCGGGACCGCCGCCGTTGGTCACAATGGCCAGGCGATTGCCGTTCACGCGGTATTTGCGGCTGGACAGGATCTCGGCCGCGGAGAACAACTGCTTGATGGTGTAGGCGCGCACCACGCCGGCGCGCCGCAAGGCGGCATGAAACACATCGTCACCGCCGACCAGCGCGCCGGTGTGCGAGACCGCCGCGCGCGAGCCGGCCGCATGGCGGCCGGCCTTCACCACCACCACCGGCTTGAGGCGCGCCGCGATGCGCAGGCCGCTGAGAAAACTGCGCGCATTGCGAATGCCTTCGACGTATAGCAGGATGCTGCTCGTCTGTGCATCCATGGCGAGGTAGCTGAGCACGTCGCCGAAATCCACATCGGCGGCATCGCCGAGCGAGACGATGGCGGAAAAACCGATCGCACTGCTCTGTGCCCAATCGAGAACCGCTGTGCACAATGCACCCGACTGCGAGACGAACGCCATGCGGCCGGGCAGCGCGTTGTTGTTGCTGAAGCTGGCGTTGAGACCCGACTGCGGACGCAAAATGCCCAGGCAATTCGGCCCGACGATGCGCATCTCGTAGAGACGCGCGCGCTCGAGCACTTCCTTTTCAAGTACCGCGCCTGCGTCACCCGACTCACCAAAACCTGCCGACAGAATCACCGCGGCGCGCACCCCTGCTTCGCCGCAGCGCCGAATGATATCCGGCACGCTGGTCGCGGGTGTCGCAATGACGGCCAGATCCACGGCTTGTCCAACGTGCTCGATATCCGGATAACAGGGTCTTCCCTGTACGCGCTCATATTTTGGATTGATCGCATACAGTTCGCCGCTGAATCCGCCGGCGAGCAGATTGCGAAACACCAGGGTACCGACGGTGTCGGGTTTCTCGCTGGCGCCAAATACGGCGACGGCGTGCGGGGCGAAGAGCCGGTCGAGATAGTGCAGTCCCATTTTCAGGTCGTCCTTGGCGTGCCAACATGGCACAATCTTAAGCCTACTCTCGTATTGTGAGAATGAACATGGCGGTTGGCCTGATCACCCATCCGGATTGTGCGCGCCACGACATGGGCGCGCTGCATCCCGAGAGCCCCGCGCGTCTGTGGGCGATCCACGATCAACTCATCGCTTCGCGGCTGGATGGGGTATTGCGTCATTACGAGTCACCTCCGGCAACGCGCGAACAGCTGGAGCGTGTGCACGACGCGGATTACGTCGAGTCGATCTTTCGAGCATCACCGCAGCAAGGCATGGTCGCCCTGGATCCTGACACCTCGATGAATCCCTATACCCTGTCGGCCGCATTACACGCCGCCGGTGCGGCGGTGCTGGGCGTGGACCTGGTGATGCGTGGCGAGGTAAGGGCGGCCTTTTGCAGCGTGCGGCCGCCCGGACACCATGCGGAACGCAATCGGGCGATGGGCTTTTGTATCTTTAACAATGTGGCGGTGGGGGCCGCGCACGCCATGGCCGCACACGGCATCGAGCGCGTCGCCATCCTGGATTTCGACGTGCATCACGGCAATGGCACCGAGGATATTTTCGGCTCGGATGCGCGCGTTTTGTTCTGCTCAACATTTCAGCATCCGTATTATCCGTACCACGGCACCGCGCCGACCGCGGAGCACGTGATCAACACACCGTTGGCCGCCGGTTCCGGCGGGGTGCAGTTCCGGCAGGCAGTCGAGACGCACTGGCTTCCGGCCCTCGAGGCCTTTAAACCGCAACTGGTGATGTTCTCGGCGGGATTCGACGCACACCGTGACGATGATCTTGCGCAGCTGAATTTTGACGAGCGCGATTATTTCTGGGTGACCGAACAGGTCAGGAAGGTTGCCGACCGGCACGCACATGGCCGCATCGTTTCGACGCTGGAAGGCGGCTACAACCTCGATGCCCTGGGCCGCTCGGTAGTTGCGCACATACAGGGCCTGCTCGGCGGAGTTCAGGTCGATTGATCGCCGCGCACCGCTTGCAGGCACGCGCTATTCCTGCCGGTCAAACCCGATTTTGGCGAGCCACTGCGTAAACACAGTATCCCATCCAGCAGGTTCATCACGCAGCACTGTCGCGACCGAGCTGGAAGTGCCGAGATCGATGCCGATAATGTCCATGGGCCCGCTCCTACATTTCCGGCATGGAAGAGCCGGACGGTTTATCTTTTTCGGGAATCTCGGTCATGGTTGCCTCGGTGAGCAACAGCACACTCGCCACCGACACCGCGTTTTCGAGCGCGACGCGCACCACCTTGGTGGGATCGACGATGCCGGCCTGCACCAGATCGACGTACTCCTTGCGCGCGGCATCGAAGCCGAGGTTGCCCTCGCTGGTCAGCATGCGGTTCACCACCACGCCGCCGTCCACTGCCGAGTTCTCGGCGATCTGGCGGGCCGGCGCCTCGAGCGCGCGCCGCAGAATCTGCAGACCGGTCTTCTCGTCACCTTCGGCCTTCGCCTCCTCGCGCGCCACGGCCTCGGTGGCGCGCAGCAGCGCCAGTCCGCCGCCCGGCACAATGCCTTCGGCGACCGCCGCCTTGGTGGAGGAGATGGCGTCATCGAGCGCCTCCTTCTTCGACTTCATCTCGGCCTCGCTCGGCGCGCCCACGCGGATCACCGCCACGCCACCGGCCAGCTTGGCGAGGCGCTCTTCGAGCTTCTCCTTGTCGTAGTCGCTCGTGGCCTTCTCGATCTGCTTGCGGATCTGCGCGATGCGCGCGGCGATCGCCTGCTTGTCGCCGGCGCCGCCGATGATCGTGGTGTGATCCTTGTCCACCACGATGCGTTGGGCGCGGCCGAGTTGTACGAGCTGTACGTCCTCAAGCTTGAGGCCGAACTCCTCGGCGATCACTTGGCCGCCGGTCAGCACCGCCATGTCCTGCAACAGCTCCTTGCGCCGGTCACCGAAGCCGGGGGCCTTGACCGCGCAGCTTCGCAGCACCGCGCGGATCTGGTTGACGATCAGGGTGGCGAGCGCTTCGCCCTCCACGTCCTCGGTCACAAACAGGATCGGCTTGCCCACCTTGGCCACCTGCTCGAGCACCGGCAGCAGATCCTTGAGGTTGCCGACCTTGCGGTCGCTGAGCAGCACGTAGACATCCTCGAGCACCACCTCCATTTTTTCGGCGTTGGTGATGAAGTAGGGTGAGATATAGCCGCGGTCAATCTGCATGCCCTCGACCACCTCGAGCACGGTTTCGGTGGTCTTGGACTCCTCGACCGTGATCACGCCCTCGCCGCCGACCTTCTCCATGGCCTCGGCGACCAGCTCGCCGATCGCCGGATCGTTGTGCGCGGAGATGGTCGCGACCTGCGCCCTCTCGAGCCGGGTCTGCACCGGCCGTGAACGCTCGCGCAACGAGTCGATGGCGGCCTTCAGGCCGCGGTCGAGCCCGCGCTTCAGGTCGACGGCGCTCGCCCCGGCCACAACATTGCGGATGCCGTCGGCGAGGATCGCGTGCGCGAGGATGGTCGCGGTCGAGGTGCCGTCGCCGACTGCGTCGCCGGTCCTCTCCGCCGCCTGGCGCAGCATGCGCGCGCCGAGGTCTTCCGCCGGATCCTCGAGTTCGGTCTCCTTGGCGATGGTCACACCGTCGTTGCACACCAGCGGCGTGCCCCATTTCTTCTGGATCAGCACCGACTTGGACTTGGGGCCGAGGGTGATGCGCACCGCATCGGCGAGCTGCGCGGCGCCGTGCAGGATCTTCTCGCGCGCCTGAGAGCGGAACAGGATCTGCTTGGCAGTCATGGAATATTCTCCTTGTCCGGCAGAAGCGAGGTGCCAGTTCACTTGCCTGGCAGGTTAGAACATACGCCGGTCACAGGCATTGATATGCGTCAAACAACGTCAGAAATGGGCCGTTTAGTAAGCCGTGAGTCGCGTGACCCAGCGGACATTGCGCCGGATCATCACGCGCCGCAGTTCATCGAGGATCAGCATGGCCACGGCGAACGGCAGGCCCAGCAGCAGTTGCGGCAGCGACAGGCTGGCGGTACCGAAGAACGGGTGCAGGGCGTCAATCTGGATGATGCCGCAGGCGAGCAGCAGTTCGAGCGCGATGCCCCACAGCAACAGGCGATTGGAGAATAAACCCTGTTGCCACAGCGACTGGCGGCTGGCCTTGCTGAGCAGGCCATTCGCCACCTGGCAGAGAATCACGGCGGCGAAAAAGGCGGCGATCGCCTGATGGTAGAGCAGGCTGTCGGGCGCGAGCGCCTGACCCCACGTCCAGCCGCCGGCGTACAGCACCTGGAAGTAGGCGTAGAAGCCGGCGGCTGACTCGATCATGCCGAGCAGGCCATAGGACAGGAACAGCAGCCGGGCATTGAGCAGATGGGCATGACGCGAGCGCGGCGGGCGCTGCATGACGTCGGCCTCGGGTCGCTCCGAGCCGAGGGCGATGGCCGGCAGCATATCGGTGCCGAGATCGATGGAGAGAATCAGAATGACGGTCAGCGGCAACGGCAGACCGAGCAGGATGAACGCCAGGAACGGGGTGAGCTCCGGCACGTTGCTGGTGAGGATATAGACGATCGCTTTCTTGAGGTTGTCGAAGATCGCGCGTCCCTCCCGGATCGCCGGCGCGAGCGTGGCGAAGTTATCGTCCATCAACACCATGTCCGCGGCCTCGCGCGCCACGTCCGTGCCGCTGCGCCCCATGGCGACGCCGATGTCGGCCTGCTTCAGCGCCGGTGCATCGTTGACCCCGTCACCGGTCATGGCCACGACCTCGTGATGGCGTTGCAGGGCCTGGACGATGCGCAGCTTCTGATCCGGCGTGATGCGCGCAAAAATAATCTCACTGTTTTCCAGTTCCCAATCGAGTTGGGCATCGCTCAGCGCGCGCAGCTGATCGCCGGTGACGACATTCGGCGTGGTTGTGGTAATGATCCCCACCTGACGCCCGATGGCCTCGGCGGTGATCTGGTAATCGCCGGTGACCATGATGACGCGGATGCCGGCCTCACGAATCGCCGCGACCGCCTGCGGGACCTCGGGGCGCGGTGGATCGAGCAGGCTGATGAGGCCGGCAAAGATATATCCCTGTTGCGGCACGTCGTCTTCGCCCCAGGGCGCACGCGGCGGCGTGACGTCACGATAGGCCAGCAGCAGCACGCGCTCGGCACGCCGGGCGAATTCCACATAGGCGTTGAGGTAGGCGGTTTTGTGTTCGGCGGTCAGCGCCTGCGGCTGACCGTTGATCAGTATGCGGTCGCAGTAATCAAACACGACATCCGGCGCACCCTTCAGGCAGGCGACCGGCTGGTTGCCAACCTGATTGATCGTGATCATGCGTTTGGTCTTCGAGCTGAAGGGCTGCTCGAACAGCCGCGGACAGGCCGCCTGATAGGCCTGCACGTCGAGGGTACGCTGCGCATAAACGAGGAGCGCACCCTCGGTCGGATCGCCGCTATAGTCGGTGAGATTTCCGGCGCGCAGGTGGGCGTTGTTGCAGAGCGTCGCCACCATCAGCAGCTTGTCCAGCTCGGCGCGTTCCTGCTGGGCATCGGCCTCGCTGTGCACACATTCATTCAGGAACAGGCGCGTCACGCGCATGCGGTTCTGCGTGAGCGTACCGGTCTTGTCGGTGCAGATGACCGTGGTGCAGCCGAGGGTCTCGATCGCCTCCAGATTTTTGACCAGCGCGTTGCGGCCGGCCATGTGGCGCGCGGCGATCGCCAGACACAGGGTGACGGTCGCGAGCAGGCCTTCCGGGACATTGGCGACGATAATGCCAATGGCGAAAATCAGCTTGCTCCAGAACGGGCTCTCCAGCCACAGCAGTTCGGCGACCAGCACCGCCGCGCCCATGGCAATGGCGAGGGCCGCGATGATATGGCTGAAGCGGCGCAGCTCTTTGCGTATCGGCGTTTCCTGTGCGACCACGCTTTGGGTGAGCGCGGCGGTGCGCCCGATCTGGGTGTGCATGCCGGTGGCGAAGACCACCGCCTTGCCGCGTCCGGCCTCGACACTGGTGCCGGAAAACACCAGGTTGCGGCTGTCCAGAAGGCGCGCATCGGTGGGATGGGTGGTGCGCAATTGCGGCTCGGACTCGCCGGTAAGCGAGGCGTTGTTGACCTTGAGCCCGAAGACCTCGAACAGGCGTGCATCCGCGGGCACGCGGTCGCCTTCCTGGAGCAGAACCACGTCGCCGCGCACCAGCTGCGCGGCCGGGATCGTCGCGATGCCGGCCGCGCGCAGGACCCTGGCCATGGCCGGCAGCATGCTGTGAAAGCCGGCCATGATTTTTTCCGCCTTGTATTCCTGGTAGTAGCTGAATGCGCCGTTCAGCACGACCACCGCCGCCAACGCGCTGCCTATATAAAGGTGGGCCTGGCCCGGCAGCAGCCATTCCGCCAGAAACGACAGGGCCGCGCCGGCCCATAGCAGGAGCGCGAACAGTTTGGTGAGGTGTTGCGCAAAGCGCAGGATCTCCGGCGTGCGCCGGCGCTGCACCAGGGCGTTGGGGCCATCCCGCTCCAGGCGCAGCGCGCTCTCGCGCTCGCTCAGGCCGCGAACCGGATCGGCATGCAGGCGCTGGTAAAAGTCAGGCAGCGGTAGCTGGTGCATGCTTCGCCCCGAGGTGGCGGCCGCCTGGTCGCGAGGCGCGCCGATCACAGTATACATCCGGCAACGGCCGGGATCAGGACGGCGATCCGGCACAGGCGGGTCTGTTCGGGGCGATGTCGCGCGACTGCAGGGATGCACGAGTAATTACCGACTTGCCGCTTTCACCGGTGGCATGAACGCGTTTTTCAACTTGCTGCCGGATTCGGCGCTTGCACCGCGGCCAAGGGAACGGCAAAATCGCAGAAAAAATCGGACTGCACTCCACCATGGCTGAACACAAATCCCAACCTGCCGTCTCGCCCGGCTTCACGCTGCTGGTGTCGCTGTCCACACTGCTGGTGTTTGTGGTGATAGTGCTGAGCGCCTATATTCGCCTCGGCGATGCCGGCCTCGGCTGCGCCGACTGGCCGGCGTGTTTCGGCCAGA
>CAYJBG010000050.1:0-12546 GCA_964368085.1 uncultured Acidiferrobacterales bacterium
ACCCCAAGGCGCACTGGATCCTGAGCGCCGACAAATTTGTCTCGCGCGGCCGCAACTCGCCATTCCTCGGCTGGGAATTCACCGGGCGCGTCACCCACACGCTGGTGGGTGGGGAAGTGGTGTTCGAGGCCGGGGAAAAATAGCCGGCTGTTCATCGCCGCGGCCGCGGCTTGCGCGGTTCACGCCAATCGCCTACCTTGGGTCACGGAGAACCCCCCTATTTCTGCAATGGAGGCAAGTCATGGCGAACGAAACCCTTTCCGCCACAAAGACGCTCATCACCCTCAAGGAAAAGCGCAAATTCAACTGGCTGGTGCTGGCGCTGCTGCTCATCGTCGTTGTCATTGGTGCGGCATCTCTGATGCAGCTCTTGTGAGAGGCCGTGAAGCCGCACCACCCACGTCGTCTGCACAGCATTGCGCCAGTCCTTACAGCGTGGGAAAACAGCTGACTGATTCCTTCAGACTCTAGTGTTTTAAGCACTTCTGCACGCGCCCGGGCGCTGGCCTGATAGCCGCGCACCGCACTTTCCAGGCTACACAGCACATTGGTGACACCGCTGCCGAACTCACGGGCGGGCCGTGCAACCACTTCGGTCTAGCCTGGCAACCGGCATAGACGTCCCAATCCAGACGTAGTGCCCAGCCCTCCGTAAACACTCAGCACATGTCTGGGCCGAAGCGCCTTGGGCCCATTCTCGCCGCGTCTCTTCCCCATGTGCTGGGAAACTTCTTAAGGGCGCCAAGCACTAAAAAACCGCATACCGATCTGTCCTGTCCGCTCGCCATCACTCCGCTCTCCTTGCCATGGCGGGTGATTTGGCAGTTGACAACAATGTATATTTGGGAATATATTCCCAAATAATGACTATTAGCACTAAATTCAATAGAGTTATCTCGGGTGCAGTTAGCAGGATTCTTGAGCCATTGTTTCGTGTTTTGCTGCGTAACAGCCTGTCCTTTAATGCTTTTGTGGAAATCGCGAAGCGTGTGTATGTCGAGGTTGCCATGCAAGAAGTTGGAATCCCGGGGAAAAAACCGAGTATCTCCAGGGCCTCGATCCTGTCTGGTCTCTCGCGTAAGGAGATACAGCGAGTGCTGAAGACAGCCGAAAGCCGCAGCGAACCACTGGAGCGCTACAACCGGGCGGCCCGTGTCATTGCCGGCTGGGTGCGCGATCCGGATTTCCTGGATCAGGACAAAAACCCGAAAGCACTTGCGCCACAGGATGAGGGTGCGGTGAATTTTGCCGAACTGGTGCGCCGCCACAGCGGCGATGTCCCGGCGCGTGCGGTGCTCGATGAACTGCTCCGTGTCGGGGCGGTCGAGCAGCTTGCGGACGGCGCCATTCGTCTGCTTGACCGCGCCTACGTGCCGCGCAGCAGCGAGCTCGACAAACTCGACATTCTCGGCGCCGATGTGGCCGATCTGATTACCACCATCGACAACAACCTGCGGCACAGCGGCGCCGATCTGTTCTTTCAGAGAAAGGTGATGTACGACAACCTCCCATCCGAGGTGTTACCCAAGTTTCGCAGCCTGAGCGGTGCTCAGGCACAGGCCCTGCTGGAACGGCTCGATCTCTGGCTGTCACAGCACGATCGAGACAGCAACGCCCAGGTATCGGGAACCGGCCGCGTTCGCGCCGGAATCGGGATTTACTATTTTGAAGAAAAACTGGCGTCTGCGCCGAAGGAGCAGTGACATGAACATTAAATCACCTCGTAATATCGTCCTCGCACTACTGGTGCTTGTCTTGGGCGGTTGCAGCGGCGGCACCGGCGGTACCGGCGCCAGCGATATCAGCTCCGGCGCGGTGACGGATTTTGGCAGTATTTTCGTAAACGGCGTGGAGTTCTCCACGACCGGAGCCACCATCACACGCGACGATGTCTCCATCAGCGAAAGCGAGCTGCGCAAAGGCATGGTGGTCGAAGTCCGGGGTTCGATCGCGAGCAGCACGAGCGGCACAGCAACGACCGTGGCCGTCGAGGAGGCCGTGCGCGGTCGGACGGAATCGATAACCGGCATAGCCAGTGCCGGCACGCTGATTGTGCTCGGACAAACAGTAAACGTGGACGACACGACCTTGTACGACAGCAGTGTAACCTTCACCACCATTGCCGTCGGTGACATTCTGGAAGTGCATGGTCATCGTGAATACTTCCGCGCTCAACGTGATCACCGACTTCAAGGATGTCAACGACAACCCGATCACCCCGGCGGTATTTTATAGTGCGCTTTCGCCTAACGGTGGACTGGTGAAGGCAAAAGGAAGACTGCCTGCTGCGGCCGATGCGGCCGGCAACGTGATGGCCGCCAGCACGCTCAAGGAAGTCGAGCTCGAAGACTGACGGTCAGATATTTCCCCTCTCACGGCGGCCTTGCGGCCGCCGTTTTTTTGGCGGGCGATCTCTGTGCTTTCCGGAAATTCCGGAACCGCGGAGGCTTCAAGCGGAAAAAAGGCCGATAGCGTTAGCGCGCCGTAAAAAATCGCTGACTCATTTCTTCCAGCCCCAGCGTTTCAAGCACCTCCCGCAGGCGTTCGCCCGGTCTCTGGCGCGGCAGGTTTTTATAGCTGGCGATGATGAGTTCGTTTTTCATCGAGTGCTCCCAGCCCACCAGCTCGGTCACGTTCACGTGGTAGCCGTGCGCCTCAAGTTGCAGGCAGCGCAGCACATTGGTGACATGACTGCCGAATTCCCGGGTGTGCAACGGGTGGCGCCAGAGTTCGGTGAGGGCGTTGCTGGCCAGCGCCCGGCCCTTGTTCTTTCTGAGCACAGCGGCCACTTCCGCCTGGCAGCAGGGCACCAGCACCATGAACCGCGCCTGCTTCTTTAAACCGAACTGAATGGCGTCGTCGGTGGCGGTATCGCAGGCATGCAGCGCGGTCACCACGTCGATCTTTTCCGGCAACCGGTCGGACGCGATGGACTCGGCCACCGACAGGTGCAGGAATGACATGCCAGGGAATTCGAGCTTCTCCGCCAGATTCCGGGATTTGTTCACCAGGTCTTCGCGTGCTTCGATCCCGTAAATATGGGATTCGTTGGTCAGAGCTTTGAAGAACAGGTCGTAGAGAATGAAGCCCAGGTACGATTTTCCGGCGCCGTGATCGACCAGATGAATGTCTGGGTGATCTTTCTGGATTTCCTTGAGGAGCGGCTCGATGAATTGATAGAGGTGGTATATCTGCTTGAGTTTGCGGCGGCTGTCCTGGTTCAATTTCCCGTCGCGCGTGAGAATGTGCAATTCTTTCAGCAGCTCGATCGATTGGCCGGGTCTTAGTTCTGGAATGTCATGCATGGGCTGTGCTTCCAACGGTCTTCCCTCACCCTAACCCTCTCCCAGAGGGAGAGGGAACAAGGGGCGATGCATGCGACCCACCGCTCTGATCGGTATGTGAATAGAAAATCAACCGGCGCGCTCGATCAGTTGCAGATACTTCTGTTGCAACTGGTCTTTACTCTCGACGTGATCCGGGTCGTTGATGATGCAGTCCACCGGGCAGACCTCGATGCACTGCGGTGTCTGGAAGTGGCCGACACATTCGGTGCACAGCTTCGGGTCGATGATGTAGACCTCTTGACCCTGGGTGATGGCGCCGTTCGGACACTCCGGCTCGCACAGGTCGCAGTTGATACACTCGTCTGTAATCAGCAAAGACATGGCGGGAATCTTTCAGAACCTGCCGTCGGTTTAGCGCAGCTTGGTGCGCAGCGCCTGCATGACGCGCGCATCCACGAACGGACTTACGTCTCCCCCGAAGCCGGCGATCTCCTTGACCAGCGAGGCGGACACGAACATCTCGCGTTCCGACGGCGTCATGAATACGGTCTCGACCTCCGGATCGAGATGCCGGTTCATGCCGGCCAGCTGAAACTCGTACTCGAAATCCGACACCGCGCGCAGGCCGCGCAGAATGACATGCGCCTGATGCTGACGCACGCAATCGACGAGCAGCGTGTCGAAGCCGACCACGCCGACATTCGGTAGATCGGCCAACACCGCGCGCGCCATATCGACGCGCTCGTTGAGACTGAATAACGGCTGCTTCGCGGGATTGGCGGCAATCGCCACGATCACCTTGCCGAACACGCGCGTGGCGCGCCGCACCAGATCGCTGTGGCCGTTGGTGATCGGGTCGAATGTCCCGGGATAGAGGGCGGTCGCACTCATGGCGTCTCCTGGTTATTAAACAGGTTGCTGAAGAACCTGTTTTTCAGCAACCTGCTAGATTCTCCTGGCCAGATGATACCCCACCTGCCCGGCGGTTTTACTTCTTATAAGCCGCCAGTTTTCCGGTAGCGGCAGCGCCTCGCCTTCCGGCGCTTCAAGGTAAATGAGGCCGTCCGGCTTCAGCCAACCGCGCGCGTCGAGCAGCTGGATGCAGGGGGCAAGCAGGCCGCTGGCGTACGGCGGGTCGAGAAACACAATGTCGAACGCCGCGGCCGGACCACGCAAAAACTCCGCGGCGTCGGCATGCACAATGTCAGCGTGCTCGGCCTTGAGCTGCCCGCTGCTGAGTCGCAGGGCCGCGACCGCTTCCAGCCGTTTATCCACCAGCACGGCGCGCACGGCGCCGCGCGACAACGCCTCGAAACCGAAGGCGCCACTGCCGGCGAACAAATCCAGGCAGGCGGCGCCGGGAAGATACGGGGTAAGCCAGTTGAAAACGGTCTCGCGCACCCGGTCGGGCGTGGGCCGCAGGCCGGCGCTCGCCGGAAAGGCGAGGCGCCGGCTGCGCCAGGCGCCGCCGATGATGCGCACCTCACCGCGCGGCGCGTGCGTGGCGCCGCGTTTCATTTAAATTTCATGGGGCGGGCCGCACCATTACTGCCCGCCGCCACCCACGACCACCGTCAGCATCTGTTCGGGGTGCACGCGGCGGCGGAACGCGTCGCGGATCTGCTCGGCCGTCACGGCCTCGATGCGCGGGATGAAATCATCGATATAGGTCAGCGGCAAACCATAGAAACCGATCACCGTCAGATACTCGGCGATTTTGCGGTTGCTGTCGATGCGCAACGGGAAACCGCCGGTGACATTCTTTTTCGCGGCTGCCAGTTCCTCCGGCGTCGGCCCCTTCTCGACGAACCCCGTGAGCACCCGGCGCACAACCGCGAGCGCCTCGGCGCGCTGGCTGTTCTTGGTTTGCAGACCGATCAGGAACGGACCCGGCTCGCGCAACGGCATGAAGTAGCTGTACACGCTGTACGACAGGCTGCGCTTCTCACGCACCTCCTGCGACAAACGCGACACCAGGCCGCTGCCACCGAGCACGAAATTGCCGAGATAGAGCGGATAGAAGTCCGGATCGTTGCGCGCCATGCCGGCCGCGCCGATCAGCAGATGCGTCTGGATCGAGGGATGCGCCAGCACCCGTTCGGCGCGCCCGCGCGGAACGACATCCATGACCCTGGGCAGCGGCGGCGCGGCCGCGCCGGCCGGCAGGCCGCCGAGCACGCGTTCGGCAATCGCCTTGGCCTCGCGCAGCGTGACATCGCCGATCAACGCCAGCACCGCGTTACGCCCGACATAGTGACGCGCATGAAAGGCGGTCAGATCGTTGCGTGTCAGCGCCTTGAGGCCGGCCTCACTGCCCTCGGGCGGCAGCGCATACGGGTGGCCCTTATATAGCTGGGAGAAGAAAGCCTTGTTCGCGATGTCGCCCGGCGACGCCTGCGCCTGCTTGAGGCCGAGCAGCGCGCGCCGGCGCTCGCGCTCGAAGCTCGCCGCCGGGAAGGACGGCGCCACCACCACGCGCGCGAACAGATCGAGCGCCGGATCGAGCAGCGTGCGGTCGGTCAGACTGCGCAAACTGACGCCGGCCATGTCGCGGTCGTTGCTCGAACCGAATTCAGCGCCCTGGCCTTCGAAGGTCGCGGCGATGGCATCGGCATCGAGCTCGCCGGTGCCGTTGTTGAGCAAATGGCTGGTCAGCATGGACAGGCCGTTGCGCCCTTGCGGGTCGCGCGCCGAGCCGGCGTCGAACACCACATTGAGCGTCACCATTGGCAGGTTGCGCGCCTCGACGAAATACACGCGCACACCGTTCGTGAGCGTCCAGTGCTCGATCTTGGGGGTGGCCATGACCGCAACCGAGACGTGCAACAACGTCACAGCCAGCAGCAGACTTAGCGCAACGCGGGTGCTGGGTCTAGCGAACATGGGCACCTCCGAGCGGCGCGGCGGCGCGCGGCTTGGCCTTGCCCGGCTGCGGATCGAGCACCGTGACGCTGAGATTGGACTCGGTGAGATATTTCTTCGCCACCGTCTGTACCTGTGCGGCGGTCACGGCGCGCACGCGCTCGACAGAGCGGTCGAGCATCTGCCAGTCGAGACCGACGGTTTCGAGCATGCCCATCTGCATGGCCTGATAGAACACCGAATCGCGCGTGAACACGTTGCTGGCGGCAACCTGCGCCTTGACGCGCGCCAGCTCATCGGGCGCGATCGGTTCTTCCTGCACGCGCCGGATCTGTGCGCGGATCGCCGCTTCCAGTTCGGCCGGCGTGCGCCCGCGTGACGGCGTGGCCTGTATCAAGAACAGCACCGGGTAACGGGCGGTGGGGCTGTAACCGATATCGGCGCCGGCGGCGATCTGCTGCCTGCGCACCAGCTCGCGTTCGAAGCGCGCGCTGCCGCCACCGTCCAGAACGCCGTTCAACACCATGAGCGCGTACGCTTCCCAGTCATCGGTGCGGCTTAACGCCGGCGCATGGAAGCCCATGAGCAGACTCGGCACCTGCGCCGGGGCGCTGATGCGCGAGCGGCGGGTTTCGGTCTGGACCGGTTCCGCCGGGGCGCGCGCGGGTTCGAAGGTGCGCGCCGGGATTGGGCCGAAATGCCGGCGCGCCAGTGCAAACACTGCGCGCGGATCGACGTCGCCAACCACTACCAGCGTGGCGTTGTTCGGCACGTACCAGCGCTGGTACCAGTTACGCACATCCTCGACGCTCATCATTTCGAGATCGCGCGTCCAGCCGATGATCGGGTTCTTGTAAGGGTGCGTGGTGAAGGCGGTAGCCATGAAATGTTCGTAGGCGCGCGCCTCGGGCTGGTCGTCGGTGCGCAGACGCCGTTCCTCCATCACCACACGCAGTTCCTTGGAAAACTCCTTTTCGTCCAGCACCAGGTTGCGCATGCGGTCGGCTTCGAGTTCGAAGGCGATGGGCAGACGCGACTTTTCGAGCTGTTGGAAATAGGCGGTGTAATCAATGCCGGTGAAGGCGTTCTCGCGCCCGCCGTTCTCGGCGATGATGCGCGAGAACTCGCCGTTCTTGTGTGCGGCGGTGCCCTTGAACATCATGTGTTCGAGGACATGCGAAATGCCGGTGCGGCCGTCTGGCTCGTCGCTCGGCCCGACCTTGTACCAGATCTGCGAGACCACCACCGGGGCGCGGTGATCTTCTTTGACGATGATCTTGAGGCCGTTCTCGAGGGTGGCTTCCTGTACCGGACTGCAGGCCGCGAGCAGCCCTGCAGCCAGCACCAGACTAAATCGGGAGAAAGACATGTATTTCCTTTAACCGGTCAAACAGCGGGTGATAGGATAACCTACTGAATGCAGACCTGCGACCGCCATGGATGGCGGAAGTGCCGAAAACGCAGGAGCAGCTTTTCGGCCGACCGCCATGGATGGCGGCCGCTTCGGGCTCCTGCCCTCTCGCGGCATTGCTCCATCCATGGAGGGCAGAAGTGCGGAGCGCGAAGCCGTCCCTCCGGGGACAAACGCAGGAGCGGTTTTTCCGCCACAAAAATAGCCGTTTTATTACAGACTGCACTACGAACATGGCACTCATTGGAAGTTCCCCAAAACCCGAACCCGGCACGCGCAGCGCACTCACTCGCCTCAGCGAGCGTCTGGCGGCGACCCGCAAGACTCTCGCGCACGGATTTGCCGAGCTGCTGGGAGCGCAGCGCGCTCCCGACGCGGAGCAACTCAATGATCTGGAGGAGGCGCTACTCCAGGCTGATGTCGGTGTCGAGGCAAGCGCACGGATCGTCGAAAAAATCCGCACGCAAGCCGGCTCCGGAACAATGCGTGCGGCACTGCGCGCTGCCCTGCTGGAACTAATCGCCCCGTGTGAACAGCCGTTGGCAGTCCCGGTGCTGACCAAACCCTTTGTCATCATGGTGGTGGGCGTGAACGGCGCCGGAAAAACCACCACCATCGGCAAGCTCGCGCATCGCCTGCAGGCGCAAGGCCACAGAGTGATGCTGGCCGCGGCCGACACGTTTCGCGCGGCGGCGGTCGAACAGCTTAAGGTATGGGGCGAACGCAGCCAGGCAACAGTGATTGCGCAGGACACCGGCGCGGATGCCGCAGCGGTGACGCACGACGCGCTGCATGCGGCCGCGGTGCGCGGCATGGACGTGCTGATTGTCGATACCGCCGGGCGCCTGCACACCCAGAGCGGTCTGATGGATGAACTCAAGAAAATCCGGCGCGTGCTCGAACGCATCGACCCGCAGGCGCCGCACGAGGTGCTGCTGGTGCTGGACGCCGGCATCGGCCAGAACACCCTCGCCCAGCGCGAACACTTCCAGGCCGCGGTCGGAGTCACCGGCCTCATCCTCACCAAGCTCGATGGCACGGCCAAGGGCGGCGTGGTGTTCGCCATGGCGGCGAAAAATCCGCTGCCGATCCGCTTCATCGGCGTCGGCGAAGGCATCGGGGATCTGCGTGTGTTCAATGCCGCTGAGTTCGTCGATGCCTTGTTGCCAGAGCAACCATTAAATCCGCCTGGCCATGATTGAGATCAGCAACGTCACCAAGCGCTACCCCGGTGGATACGATGCGCTGCGCAACGTCAGCTTCACGGTCGCGGGCGGCGAAATGCTGTTCGTCACCGGCCATTCGGGCGCCGGCAAGAGCACGCTGCTGCGGCTGCTTACCCTGATCGAACGCCCGACACGCGGCCACATCCTGGTGCAACGCAAGAACCTCGAACGCCTGGCGCGCTGGCGCGTCCCTTACTACCGGCGTGCGCTGGGCGTGGTGTTTCAGGACAACAAGCTGCTCACCGACCGTACCGTGTTCGACAACGTGGCCCTGCCCCTGGTGGCGGCCGGTGCATCGCACCGCGAAATCCCGAAGCGGGTGCGCGCCGCGCTCGACATGGTCGGCCTGCTCGACAAGGAAAAACTCCACCCGATCGTGCTGTCCGGCGGCGAACAGCAGCGCGTCGGCATCGCGCGCGCGGTGGTGAATCGCCCGCCGCTGCTGCTTGCCGACGAACCGACCGGCAATCTCGACATGCAGTTGTCGGACACCGTCTTCGACCTGTTCCACGACTTCAACCAACACGGCGTCACGGTGCTGATCGCCACCCACGACCTGCGCCAGATCGAACGCCTCGGCAAGCGCGTGCTCACGCTCAAGGCCGGCGAGCTGGTGCGCGATACGGGGATAATAAAATGATGCCATTGTTGAAGTTTTGGTAGGTGACCCAGGTACCCATGGAGCACACGCCCAAGACGGGTTACCCCCTCTCCCCTTGCGGGAGAGGGCCGGGGAGAGGGGTAAAAACTGAACAACGGATAAACCATGACTGACCCCATCACCCCTATCGCCAAGGCCTTGCATCGCCGCCTGACCGACACTGAACGCCGTCTCTGGACGCCGTTGCGCGCGCACCGATTGGCGCGGTGGAAGTTCAAGCGCCAACAAACGATCGGTCCGTACATCGTGGACTTCGTGTGTTTCCGGGCCCGCTTGGTGATCGAGGTGGCGGAAAAACTGCTCCTGCGTTTGTCCCCGCAGGGACGGCTTCGCGCTCCGCACTTCTGCCCTCCATGGATGGAGCAATGCCGCGAGAGGGCAGGAGCCCGTAGCGGCCGCCATCCATGGCGGTCGGATGGCGGACAGCATCAGGGCAGCGCGGCCGATCGGGCACCAGAGGCGTGGCTGGAAGGACAGGGATTTCGGGTGCTGCGTTTCTGGAATAACGAAGTGTCGACCGGGATGCCGGCGGTGTTGGAGAAGATCGCTGAAGCGCTTTCCCCCTCTCCCCCGCCCCTCTCCCACGAGGGGAGAGGGGAGTTATTACCGAGTCAAATTTCTACGGAGCCAAAATGATCAATTATCTGTTGCGTCACGCACAGGTGTTGTTCTACACGCTCGGGCAACTGGCGCACGCACCTCTCGCCACTGTGCTCACGCTCACCGTGATCGGCATCACCCTCGCCCTGCCGAGCGGCCTGTATGTCATGCTCGACAACCTTGAACGGCTGAGCACCGGTTGGGACCGCGGCGCGCAGATCTCGCTGTTTCTGAAACACGATGTTTCCGAGGCCGGAGCTCTCAAGCTCGCCCAGCAGATCCGCGCGCTACCCACGGTGACGGCTGTCGATTTCATTTCGCGCGCGGCGGCGCTCGATGAGTTCAAGCGCGACTCCGGTTTCGGCGCGGCGCTCAATGCCCTCGACAGCAATCCGCTGCCCGCGGTGCTGGTGGTGCGCCCGGCCGCGAGTGACAACCCCGTCGCCGTCGAGACCTTGGTGGCGACCCTCGCGCGCCTGCCGGGGGTGGAACTGGCGCAGCTCGATATCGAGTGGTTGCGACGCCTGGCGGCGATTCTGCAACTCGCCGAGCGTGCGGTACTGCTCCTGGCCGCACTGCTGTCGCTGGCGGTGCTGTTGATCATCGGCAACACCATTCGCCTCGCAGTCGTGAACCGCCAGACCGAGATAGAAATCGTGCAGCTCGTGGGCGGCACCGCCGCCTTCATCCGCCGGCCCTTCCTTTATACCGGGCTGTTACAGGGATTATTCGGCGGGCTGCTGGCCTGGGTCTTGGTGGATATAAGTCTGCTGTTACTGAGTGGCCCGGCCCGGGAGCTGGCCGGCCTGTATGGCAGCCACTTCGCTCTAAGCGGAGTCGAGGCCGGTCCGGGGATATCCCTGGTCGCGGGCGGGGCCGTGCTGGGCTGGGCCGGGGCAAGACTAGCGGTCGGCCAACAGTTACGCCGATTTGAATCCAGGTAACGTACTATTCCTAAATGAACTTTCTTCCAGTTTTGGCACTCTCAGAATGCGAGTGCTAGAATGGGCCAGCACGGAGACCCCGAACCAGACCGTGACAGACTTAAAGGGAGTGGCCATGTCGCAGACATCCTTGATGCCTTTCAGCATGAACCTCGCCAGCGACGCCGGCCTCGCTGCCTATATCCGCGCCGTGAATGCGGCGCCGGTCTTAAGCGCCGCCGAAGAGCGAAGACTCGCCAACCGTTTCCGCCTGCACAACGATCTCGACGCCGCCCGCCAGCTGGTGCTCGCGCACCTGCGCTTCGTGGTAAGCGTGGCGCGCGGCTTCAGCGGCTACGGTCTGCCACAGGCCGACCTGATCCAGGAAGGCAACATCGGCCTGATGAAGGCCGTCAAGCACTACGACCCCAAGCACAAGGTGCGGCTCATGTCGTTCGCCGTGCACTGGATTCGCGCCGAGATCTATGAGTTCGCGCTGCGCAACTGGCGCATCGTCAAGGTCGCGACCACCAAGGCGCAGCGCAAGCTGTTCTTCAATCTGCGCAAGTCACGTACTCACACCGGCTGGATGAATCAGGGCGAGATCGAGTCTCTCGCCGCCCACCTGGACGTGTCGACCGCGAACGTGAAGGAGATGGAGTCGCGCCTCAGCAACCAGGACGTGCCGTTCGACACCCACGCGGACGCCGACGATGACGAGTTCCGCGCCTCGCCGGCCGGCTACCTGCAAGACATGCGTTACAACCCGGAGCGGGTGCTCACGCTGAGCGACAGCGAAGCGGCGCGCGACCGGAAATTAAACACGGCGCTGGCCACGCTCGATGCACGCAGCCGCGCCATTGTGCGCCGCCGCTGGCTGGGCGAAGACAAGCCGACGCTGCACGAACTGGCGCGCGAGTACAAGGTGTCGGCCGAGCGCATCCGCCAGATCGAAAAGAAGGCGCTCACCGAGATGAAGCACGTCCTGGGCGACGCCGTGCTCGACACCTGAAGCAGCCGCTATTCTCCAGCCGCAAAGGGCCTCCTCGGAGGCCCTTTTCGTTTGCTTTGCCTTAACTGAGGAGAACGGTAAATGGCGCCTACCCATGAGTCCCTTCTCCCTGCAGGAGAAGGACAGGATGAGGGCCGTTGTTGCACTGCTTGGCCCTCACCCCAACCCTCTCCCGCAGGGAGAGGGAGAAAAGCGACGCGCACTATATTGTGCGACTGGATCAGTTAAGACACTTGAATGACGGCACGCGCGTGAAATGGAAAGCGTGGCCAATTTCGGCGCGCGCCCGTTCGCCCGGCCACGAGTTCTCTGATACCGTAGCGTCGTATGCCAAGTCTGCGCCGGGTCTTTTTCCTGTTGCTCGCGCTCTGGCCCGTGTTCCTTACAGGCCAGGGCGCGGCGGCGCCCGCGGTGGGCGCTTTGCCCCCCGCCACCGCGCCCGTGCTGGTGTTCGACGTAAGCGGTGCGATCGGCCCGGCGACCGTCGACTACATCCAGCGCGGACTTGAGAAAGCCAAGGACCGGAACGCCGCGCTCGTGGTGCTCAAGCTCGACACCCCCGGC
>CAYJBG010000051.1:0-10971 GCA_964368085.1 uncultured Acidiferrobacterales bacterium
TGCTGCGTAACCGGGAAGTGGTGCCGATCCGGGATTTCCTGGACGAACTCGGCGTCTCGGTTGCCACCTTCAAGCGCGATATCGAATACCTGCGCGAGCGGCTGAACGCGCCGATTCCCTGGGACCGGGGGAAGCGCGGCTACCGGCTCTACGATCCCGACCCGAAAAATCCGCGTCATGAGTTGCCGGGGATGTGGTTCAACAGCTCGGAAATCCATGCCCTCCTTGCCTTCCACCACCTTCTCGATAATCTACAACCCGGCCTGCTCAGTCCGCACATCGCACCCCTCAAGAAACGCATCCAGGCGCTCATCGAAAAAGACGATCATGCTTTCGCTGAGGTCGCACGACGCATCCGCGTGCTGCCGCAGGCGGCGCGACGGATCGAGTCGCCCTGCTTCCAATCCATCGCCCATGCGCTGCTGGCGCGCCGCCGTTTGCGTCTTGTCCATTACCATCGGGCGCGGAATGAAGAAACCGAGCGTGAAGTCTCGCCGCAGCGGCTCGTGCACTATCGCGATAACTGGTACCTCGATGCCTGGGATCATGGCAAGAATGCGCTGCGCAGTTTTGCCGTCGACAGCATCCGTAAGGCTGTGGTCATCGACAAAAAGGCTCGAACGATCTCCGACAAAACCTTGGACGCCGAACTGGCCGCAGGCTACGGCATCTTCGCCGGGCGTAAAACACAATGGGCGCGGCTTCGCTTTACCCCCGAACGCGCCCGCTGGATTGCGAACGAACAATGGCATCCCCGTCAAAAGAGCCGTTTTGAAGATGGCTATTACATCCTTGAGATACCTTACTCCGACGATAAAGAACTCGTCATGGACATACTCAAATACGGTCCGGATGTGGAGGTTCTGGCGCCGAAAGCTTTACGGGTCAAGGTATTGGGATACTTATCTCAAGCGATCGATCAATACCGAAAACAAAGCGACCGTATCACGCCCTGAGCGACTGAAGAAGTTAGGCTTTACTGGGCGAGATTCACCCGGGAGGATAACCATGAAAGACGGCGCGCGGGAAAGTCTTGGAACAGCTTCTTCGCGCGGCGTCGCAGTATCGGCAATGATGGGGGAGTCTCATCGGATGAGACAATGCATAGGGTACAGTGCAGGTGAGAAGATGGATCAACCGCCTATAGAAACATCTCGCGCATCGAAGAAACCGGCAGAAAGAAGCCTGATGAATCACCACGACGAGCATTTGTTTCGCTACTGGGGCAAGGCCGACCCGGCCTACCCCGGCGAACCGAAATGGCATCCGCTGGTGTATCACTGTCTGGATGTAGCGGCCTGCGGCCTTTCATTGCTTGAATCACGGCCGGCGTGGTTCGATACACTCACTCGACTATCGGGGTTGCCAGGTCAGCACGTACACAACTGGGTTGTTTTCCTGCTCGCTCTTCACGATTCAGGCAAGTTTGGCGATGGCTTTCAGAGCCGCTGTCCCGAATGGATGGAAAAGCTTCAGGGGCGAAAGTCGGATGCTCCCCAAGATACGCGCCATGACACGCTGGGCTATGAGCTGTTGATGGCACATCTGCCGGCTTGGCTCGGACGAACCGATCTGGGTCAACGCGGCGGCGGACTGCTGCGACCGTGGCTCGCGGCAGTGACTGGTCATCATGGCAAACCCCCGCGCAGCGATCGGGGAAACACCTTGGTGTTGCGGAATCATTTTCCTGCAAGCGTGCTGACCGACGCTAATACTTTTGTAATCGAGATGGCATCTTTATTATTGGTGGATGGGTGCTCACTACCAGAGGTTGGGAAATGTGATGGCGAGGCATTCAAACAGGCCTCGTGGCCACTGGCCGGGCTTGCCGTCATTGCCGACTGGTTGGGTTCCAACACCCGGTGGTTTCCCTATCGCAAACCAGACATGGGGCTGGAGGAATACTGGGAGCAAGTGGCCGTGCCCAAGTCACAAGAATCCGTGCGTGAAAGTGGTATGGCAAGCCCTTCCATCGCCCCGTTCACGGGCATACGCAACCTCTTTCAAATCGAACCGACCTCGCTGCAATCCTGGACGGATAGCGTTCCACTAGCCAATGGCCCGCAAATCTTCATCCTGGAAGAACTGACCGGCAGCGGAAAGACAGAGGCTGCCTTGACCCTTGCAGCCCGACTCGCCGCCGCCGGGCACGGTCAGGGCGTCTATGTCGCATTGCCAACGATGGCGACGGCGGATGCGATGTTCGACCGAGTCCGGGAAAACGATGTGTGGAAGAAATTCTTCGCCACAGGGGAACCTCAACTTGCGCTCGCCCATTCCGCCGGCTGGCTCAAATTATTACGCTTGGAGGAAATCAATCGTCGAGATGCCGGGTATGGCCGGGATGAAGAGCCCTCCGCCTCGCGCAACTGCACCGCATGGCTGTCCGACAGCCGCAAGAAGGCGCTGTTGGCGGACTTTGGCGTCGGCACCATCGATCAGGCGCTACTCTCGGTCCTGCCCGTACGTCACCAGTCGCTGCGCCTTCTGGGTCTTTCCACCAAGGTATTGGTCGTGGATGAAATTCATGCCTGCGATGCATACACCGGCGAACTATTGGAACGCTTGCTCCAATTCCATGCCGCATTGGGTGGCTCTGCGATACTGTTGTCGGCCACGTTGCCGCAATCCCAGCGCGCCCGTTACCTCAGGGCATTTGCTGCGGGTGCCGGGTTCACCGTCCCGGTGCCAGAATCCACGGCCTACCCATTGGCGACACACCTGCATGCCAGTGGATTGTGCGAGCAATCGATCACGGCGCGCGCCGAGGTATCCCGGCGCGTAACGGTGGACGCCGTGTATGACGAAGCGGCCGTTTTGCAGCGCCTTTTCGATACCGTCAGCCGCGGCGGCTGCGCGGTCTGGATACGGAACACCGTTGTGGATGCACTGGATGCCTGGCGCAAGTGGAATGCGCTGCACCCCGACCACCCCGCCACACTATTTCATGCTCGCTTCGCGCTGGCGGACCGGTTACGCATCGGAGAAGCCGTGGTGCGCGACTTCGGGCCCAAAAGCGGCGCTGCTACACGGTCCAGCCGGCTGGTGATTGCCACGCAGGTCATCGAGCAATCGCTGGATGTGGATTTCGACGACATGATGACCGACCTTGCCCCCATTGACCTCATCGTCCAGCGCACCGGGCGCTTGCAGCGCCATGTGCGCGACGCGCAAGGCAATCGGTTGCGGGGACCGAATCGCGGCGACGAACGCGGTGGCGCACGATTGGCGGTATTCATGCCCGGCCCCGATGGTGAGATAAAGAAATCCTGGCTTTCCCATCTGCTGCCACGCGCTGCACGTGTCTATGCCGACCACGGGCAACTGTGGTTGACTGCACGCTGGCTCGTGAATAACAGCGGATTCGACCTACCGGCACAGGCGAGAAACATGATCGAAACCGTATACGGTGACGCCGCTTTCGAATCCATGCCCGAGACATTGCGGCCGGTGGCCGACAACGCCGATGGCGCCCGCCGTGCCGACCGCGCCACGGCGCGCGGAACAGAACTGGTTTTCGAGCAAGGCTACGACCCCACCAGCCTGCAATGGGACGATGACGCCGATGCGCCGACGCGACTGGGCGAAAAAACGGCGCGAATACGCCTGGCCCGGCTCATTGAGGGCAAGCTGGAACCATGGGCTCAGAAAGACCCTCGCATCGACTGGGCGCTCTCCGAGCTGACAGTGCCACGCCGGCTCATTGCCGGGGAAAGCGAGCGCCATGCAGGAATTATGGAGCTGGCGAAATCCGGCATGGCGGATGAAGGGCGCTATTGTGTCCTGGCGCCGCTGGCGACAGCGGAAGGCGGCAACTGGCGCGGATACGCCAGAAACTTGAAGGGCGAAGAGATCGTAGTTGTTTACTCGCCAGAGACAGGATTGAGTATCGAAAAAGGAGCCGATGATGAATCTGATCAATGATGCCTGGATCCCCGTGCGCCGGGCCGATGAATCGACGGAGAAGATTGAGCCGTGGCGATTCACCGATCACGTCGGCACCGGCAAAAGCCCCATCGTCGCGGTCGCCTCTCCACGTCCGGACTTCGACGGCGCCCTTACCCAGTTCCTGATCGGCTTGCTGCAAACCACCTGCACGCCGGACACCGAGGCGGCCTGGTGGGATTGGAGGGAAACGCCGCCGTCACCGGAGATTCTTCGTAGCCGAATGGAAACAGTAAAAACAGCATTTGAATTTGAGGGAGATGGTCCTCGGTTCATGCAGGACTTGGTTCTTGGCCCGGCAGACTTTGAAAAGAAACAAAAAAAGAGAAAAGGTACAGAGATGAAGGAGGAAGGGGATGAAGAGGGGCTAATACCAATCAGTAACCTCTTTATCGAGGCGCCAGGCCGAATCACGAGAAATGAAAACCGAGATCATTTTGTCAAGCGAGATTTCGTTGAGAATTTGTGCGCGCATTGCGCTGTGGCTGCGCTTTTCACGCTTCAAACCAACTCCCCGGGCCGGGGAAGTGGTTATCGGACAGGCCTTCGTGGCGGTGGCCCACTGACAACTCTTGTATTGTGCGAGGACAATCCGCTTGAGCCGCGATCACTGTGGGCCACCTGTTGGCTCAACGTGCTCGATAAAACCTGGCATTTATCTGGGAAGCACGGTAACACCGAAAAACAACGGCCTGAAGATCGATTTCCTTGGCTTGCTCCGACCCGCACAAGTGAGAACGAAGGCGTTACAACACCCGACGATATTCACCCTGACCAACAGTATTGGGCTATGCCCCAACGGATTCGCCTGATTGCATCTTCGCCAGCAACACCGGCACGGTGTGGTCTATGTGGCAATGATGGCAAAGCTGCCTACCGCCACTACTACGCAAAGAAATTTGGGGTTAATTACAAGGGTGACTTCAGGCATCCATTGTCTCCCTATGATCTCATTGATGGGCACTTGCGATCTGTTTTGACAGAACCCGGTGGGATTGGCTATCGGCATTGGCTCGGAGTTATCGAGAATGACCCAGGTGGGGTTCGGCAACGCGCGGAAGTTATTGAGCGGCTTTGTGCCGAAACAGATGCTCAAATATGGGCATTTGGTTATGACATCTACAACAGTAACAAAGTCCGAGGCTGGACAGACGCCGTTCTTCCCGTCTTTCACATGAGCAAGGAAGTTCGAGAGCTATTTGTGCCGATTGTTAAGAATATGACGGTCGCGGCGAACCAGGTTTGCGGAATGATCCTGCTCGGCGTGCTTCGCGCCAACTACATGAAACCAAAATCAAAGAAAAAGAAGAAAAGCAAAGATGGTAAGGACTATATGGAAGTGATTTGGGAATGCCCTAAGCCATTCAGAAAATTCAACAGGCCAGAGGATCAGCTGGATGAAACCGTATTGAACGACCAACGCGCCATGATGTTTTCTGTGCGTAGTGACTTTTGGGGCAGGTCAGAAGGTTCGTTCTTGAGTGCGATAAAAGATACTAGAGATCTCCTTTCGAGTGGATCAAATGAGACATCCGCGCTTGAACGTTGGCTCTCCATACTAAAACGAGAGGCGTTTGCCGTTTTCGACACCTACTCCCAGACCGGCGATTTCGACGCCGCCGACCCCCGCCGTGTGGCCCTGGCCAGAAACGAGTTGGCCAGGTCGCTCAATGGCAAGAAACTTCGAGGCCTGCTCGGGCTGCCCCGGCGGGACCGTTCAGCAGCCTGATGGCAACAGGAGGATACCGTGGCCGACAACAAGAAGACGCTATACGCCTTTCCGCAGCACAAACCGGACGATCCGTCTTTCGCGATCCTCCGCGCGTGGTGGAAGAACCTCGAGGACGACAAAGGCGAGCGCGCCGCATTGCGACGCGCCGCCAACCTGACCGGAGTCATGCTGAGCCCGGCCTTTCACCGGCTACTGAACGAATTGCGGCGGGCAGATTTCGGCGTGCCAGAGAACCGCTACCCGAAGCTGGCCGCCATCGCCGGTCTGGCGGCACGAGTCAGAAGCGATGACGGCGAAAGTCTGGCCACCAGCATGGGCACGCCTCGGAGTGGTGGCGGCAAAGCAACCGTGTCGGAGTTGCGCATGCGTCGCTTGCTGGCCTGTGACGACATCGACGAACTACACACACTGCTGCGCCGTGCGCTCGCCTTGCTCGACAACCGGGCCAATCTTGGCGACCTTGCCGCCACCGTCTGGAACTGGATGCCGATGGACGACAATAACCCCAAAGATTCCCGACGGCAGATGGCCTTTGACTACTACGAAGCGGCGCCCCTTTGATCTGACCCACTGACTAGGAAAACGGAGAAAACCATGACGACATTCGTGCAATTGCATCTGCTCACCAGCTACCCGCCGGCCTGCCTCAACCGTGACGATAACAATCGACCCAAGACCGCCAAGATGGGTGGGATTGATAGGCTGCGCATTTCCAGCCAGAGCCTAAAACGAGCGTGGCGAGTCTCCGATGTGTTTCAAGAAAAGCTGTCTGAAGAAACGGGCATACGTTCCAAAGAACTTGGGCGCCGCATCAAGGAAGCTTTGATAACTGGCACGCCCCTTTCGGTGCTCCTCCGAGAAAATCCACCTACAGCTGAGCCTGACGGCCAAGTCTCCGACAAGGACGCTACTGAATGGGCATGGATGATCGCGGCCGAGTTCGTGGACAAGAAGAGCAAGGCCGGAAATGAAGATGACGAAGATGATGCAGAGGAAGGCAAGGACAAGAAGAAGGGCAAGAAAAGCGCTAAGTCAAACGTCAGTAGGGAAACACTTAAAAGTGAACAGGTCGTTTTCTATTCACGAGACGAGATCGACGAGATGGGAAATCTTGTCGCCGAATTGCGAAAAAGCGGGACAAAACCCCCAACCACCGGGCAACTCGCGGCCATCAAGAAGAAAGACGCCCCCAGAACTGCGGACCTCGCCATGTTCGGCCGGATGCTGGCATCCAGCCCAGATTACAACGTGGAAGCCGCCTGCCAAGTGGCTCATGCCGTTACCGTTCACCGGGCAGCGGTGGAGGATGACTACTTCTCTGCCGTGGATGATCTGAATCGGCGTGAGGAAAACGTAGGGTTTGCATTTGGTGGTGAGCAGGGATTCGGTGCAGGTTTATTCTACCTGTACGTCTGCATCGACCGCGACCTGCTGAAAGAAAATCTCGGCGGCGATGCCGCCCTGACCGAGAAGACGATCAAGGCGCTGGTCGAAGCGGCCGCCACGGTTGCGCCGACCGGCAAGCAGAACAGCTTCGCCAGCCGCGCTTCGGCGTTCTACGTGCTGGCGGAGAAAGGCAGCCGTCAGCCTCGCACCCTGTCGCTGGCCTTCATGAAGCCCGTGCGGGATGGCGATATGTTGACGGATGCTGTTTCCGCACTGGAAGCCATGCGCAACAACCTGGACAAGGTGTATTACGGCGGAAAGTCCCTGGACAGTGCGCACATCAACGCGTTGGCCGGTGATGGCGATTTCCAGAAGCTGCTTGCCTTTGCCGCAAACTGAGGAGGCGGCGCATGCGCGACTACCTCGTTTTTCAACTCTATGGCCAACTGGCGGCGTGGGGCGACATCGCCGTGGGCGAGACACGCCCATCGGCGTTGACACCAACCAAGTCAGCCATTCTTGGTCTTGTTGCGGCGGCCTTGCGGCTCAAGCGCCCGGACACGATCCATTACGAGCATGACGAACCACGGACTGCACGCGAACGTGCGGAGTGTGAAGCGAGTCACTCAAAGCTGGCGGAGGGTTACGGTATTGCCATCAAGGTTGAGGCGCTGGGGCTTCCCCTCTCCGACTACCATACGGCGCAGGTTCCATCATCGGGCACGGGGCGCAACCGCAGGGTATTTTCCAGCCGGCGGGATGAACTGGCCACGGGGAACAAAGCTGACCTCAACACCATCCTGTCACGACGCGAGTATCGCCAGGAGAGCTACTACGCCGTGGCGTTGTGGGCGCGGCCCGATGCTCCGTATGCGCTCGACAGACTGTACGCTGCGCTGCTGGAACCCGGCTTCACTCTTTATTTGGGACGAAAGGCCTGCCCCTTGGCATTGCCGTTGCAACCAAGCGTCGTCCAGGCTGAGCAGATGGAAGACGCTCTTGCCGGCGTCAGCCTCCACGATGTACTGAGAAGTCTGGCGGAGGCTGAGGGCCGCGAAGAGTCAGCGCTTGCCCGGTACTTCAGCCCTTCCGCGCCGCTGCTGCTCTGGGATAGCGACGCAACAACCCGGCTGGCACCCGAGCAAACCGTTTCCCGACGCGATGCACCGCTTTCGCGCCGCCGTTGGCAGTTCAAGGTGCGCGATGAACACCGGGCACAACTCATTGAAGAGGACCAGCCATGAACTCGGAAACATACTGGCTCTCCCGGGTAACGCCGCTTCCCAGCATCAGCCATCGGCAACTCGTGGATGATGTCGGCGGTCTTGATCCCTACGAGCAGCACCAGGCATTGTGGAAGCTGTTCACCGTAGCGCGCGAGGAAAGAACGAATCGGGCCGAGTTTCTTTTCAGGGCCGAGATGAAAGATGGTCTTCCGGTGTTCTACATGCTTTCCAAACGGCAGCCGCAGGATGGGGCCGGCCTGTGGCACGTGGAATCGAAGATTTACAAGCCCGACATACAGGTGGGTGATCGTCTGGCCTTTAAGTTAAGGGTAAATCCGACGGTCGCGCGCCCTGATGCAAAGGGCGAGAGCAGCAAGCGTCATGACGTGGTGATGGATGCCAAGAAACGGATGGGCTGGAAAGATATCCCGGAAGACCAGCGACCGACCTTGGCGCATGTGGCCTACGAGGCGGGGGGTTGCTGGCTTCGAGACCGCGAGCAGCGACTTGGCTGTTCTATCGATAGCGATCTCCATGTCGATGGCTACCGGTCTTGGCGCCAGCATGGCCGGAAAAACATTGAACTATCGATGCTGGACTTTGAAGGGAACTTAGTCGTGAACGACAGGGATCGGCTCATGGAGGCGTTGACATTGGGCATCGGCCGGGCAAAAGGCTTTGGTTGCGGACTGCTGTTGGTCCGCAGGCTATAATGATCGCATCACATGGTTACGTGGAGCCCAACATGAACTGGAAAGAACACATTGTTTCGGATCCCGAGATTCTTGCCGGTAAGCCCACAATCAAGGGGACCCGGTTATCGGTGGAATTAATCCTTGACCGCCTGGCCGACGGCTGGACGGAACAGGACCTGTATCGCTCGTACCCGAATCTGACGCCGGTGGCACTGCACGCGGTATTCGCGTTTGCTTCGGAGGTAATGCGCGATGAGGATTACGTCGCCCGGGGCAAGGCGGTGGCATGAAGCCACGCCTGCTGGCGAATGAAAATTTCCCGATTCCATCGGTAGCCGTCTTGCGCGAGGCCGGTTACGACGTTCTGGCCGCCGCGGAAAACCATCAGAGCAGGACGGACAGCGAAATTCTGTCGATCGCCGTCGCTGAAAGTCGATGGATTGTCACCTTCGACCGAGACTACGGCAATCTGATTTTTGCCAGGAATTTACCTGCACCGCCGGCACTGCTCTTCTTGCGCCTTCGTTCGTACCGGCCGGAGGGTCCCGGACAGGTCGTGCTTGACCTTCTCCGGGACGCATCCAGTCTCAACGGGCAATTCGTCGTCATACAGGAAGACAGCATGCGGAAACGGCCGCTGCCGGCTCGCTAGTATTGCGCTGCATGGCTGAGATTCTCCCGCCGCTTAAACCTATAGCCATCAAAGAACGGCTCTCCGTCCTATTCGTCGAGAAAGGCAATCTGGACGTTCTCGACGGCGCATTTGTTGTCGTGGACAAAACGGGCGTGCGCACGCATGTGCCGATTGGCGGCTTGGCCTGCCTTATGTTGGAGCCCGGCACGCGCGTTTCCCATGCCGCGGCTGCATTGGCGGCGCGAGTGGGGACGTTGCTCGTGTGGGTAGGCGAAGCGGGTGTACGTCTCTATTCATCGGGTCAGCCCGGCGGCGCACGGGCCGATCGGCTCTTGTACCAGGCGCAACTCGCGCTCGATCCGGCGTTGCGTTTGAAGGTCGTGCGCAAAATGTACGCGGTTCGCTTCGGTGAAGAACCACCCGCCCGTCGCAGTGTTGATCAGCTACGCGGTATCGAAGGGGCACGGGTACGCGAGATGTACAAGCGCATTTCCGCAAAATATGGCGTGGAATGGAAAGCACGCAACTACGACACCGCTGATTGGGACAAGGGCGACTTGCCCAATCGCTGCCTGTCAGCGGCGACTGCATGTTTGTATGGTGTGACGGAAGCCGCGGTACTGGCGGCCGGCTATGCGCCGGCCGTGGGCTTTATCCATACCGGTAAGCCGTTGTCTTTCGTGTACGACATCGCCGATGTCTACAAATTCGAGACTGTCGTGCCAGTGGCGTTTCGCGTCGCCGCCAAGAACCGCGGCAACCCTGAGCAAGCCGTGCGCCTGGGATGTCGTGACATTTTTCGAGAGACCCGTTTGCTGGAACGCATTATTCCCGACATCGAGACCATTCTCGCGGCGGGCGAGATCAAACCGCCGGAGCCACCGGAAGACGCTGTACCGCCTGCGATTCCAAACCCGGAGAATATCGGCGATGCTGGTCATCGTGGTTGAAAACGTGCCGCCGCGCTTGCGCGGTCGCTTGGCTATCTGGCTTCTTGAAATTCGCGCGGGGGTGTACGTTGGCAACTACTCCAAGAAGGTGCGTGACCATATTTGGTTCCAGGTGGAGAAAGGTATCGGTGAAGGAAATGCGGTCATAGCCTGGCACACGAATAACGAGGCAGGTTTCGATTTCGTAACACTAGGAACAAACCGTCGGATTCCGATTGAACTGGACGGCGCGAAACTCGTTTCCTTTCTGTCTCCTTCAGGGCAGGAGGACGCTCTTTAACAATTTGGTAGCATTGGGCCTCTTTAAGCTACTCAACGCCGGTAGCTTTGTAGGGGCCTGAAATCCGCTGGTACATCAGCGGGATGAAGGAAGTGTGTTCCCCACGCGCGTGGGGATGAACCG
>CAYJBG010000051.1:11071-12505 GCA_964368085.1 uncultured Acidiferrobacterales bacterium
GTGTTCCCCACGCGCGTGGGGATGAACCGTCCGGCCGTTCTCCGCGCTCATGCAGCCCAACGTGTTCCCCACGCGCGTGGGGATGAACCGAAGTCCTATGCCGGCATCGCCGGGGTGGCGGCGTGTTCCCCACGCGCGTGGGGATGAACCGAACGCTACAAGGCCGGCGTGCAAGAGGCCGCCGTGTTCCCCACGCGCGTGGGGATGAACCGCCGTTAGCGGCGACCGAATCCGTGCGCTGCAAGTGTTCCCCACGCGCGTGGGGATGAACCGGGACGCCGTTCGAGATCGTGGATACCGATGACGTGTTCCCCACGCGCGTGGGGATGAACCGCCCGCAGTCAAACCAGGATCAGCCGTTGCCGAGTGTTCCCCACGCGCGTGGGGATGAACCGATCTCGAACTGGTTAAATAACAGGCACAGGAGGTGTTCCCCACGCGCGTGGGGATGAACCGGTCTTGAGCGAGTCGTAGGCGACCACCGTGAGGTGTTCCCCACGCGCGTGGGGATGAACCGCAGAAGAAAGGGCTGCTCGCCTGGCTGCGCAAGTGTTCCCCACGCGCGTGGGGATGAACCGAATTAACCGAGCGGGTGGGGACCTACTTTGGCGTGTTCCCCACGCGCGTGGGGATGAACCGGTATTGCTAGGAGCTTCGCGCACTCGGCGCGCGTGTTCCCCACGCGCGTGGGGATGAACCGCTCCCTCGATTCCCGTTTCGCTTCACTGACACGTGTTCCCCACGCGCGTGGGGATGAACCGCCAGCCGTCAACAGGGGGGGGTGACGTTAATGTGTTCCCCACGCGCGTGGGGATGAACCGGCGTGCGGGTCTGGGTCGTCGGTGAGCCGGGGGTGTTCCCCACGCGCGTGGGGATGAACCGACAAAACCCGCCTTCGCTGAGATTCGCAGAACGTGTTCCCCACGCGCGTGGGGATGAACCGAAAAATCCGGCAAAAAAATCACGCGCAACGGCGTGTTCCCCACGCGCGTGGGGATGAACCGCTAATCGCATCGTTAAAGAATTGACCGGAAACGTGTGTTCCCCACGCGCGTGGGGATGAACCGGTCCGCCCTGTTGCGCGCGCTCATGATCACTGGTGTTCCCCACGCGCGTGGGGATGAACCGAACTACAAGGGCAAGCCCGGCCCTGGTAAGGGGTGTTCCCCACGCGCGTGGGGATGAACCGCGCGCCTGGTCTGGCATGTTATAGGCGGCCGCAGTGTTCCCCACGCGCGTGGGGATGAACCGCCCGGCCCCACGATTCGGGTATATAAGAGGATGTGTTCCCCACGCGCGTGGGGATGAACCGCACTCACTTTGCTAGTTTACAATATCGGGCGCGTGTTCCCCACGCGCGTGGGGATGAACCGAAAATCAGTGTCAAAACCGTATGCGGTAAACCGTGTTCCCCACGCGCGTGGGGATGAACCG
>CAYJBG010000052.1:0-2002 GCA_964368085.1 uncultured Acidiferrobacterales bacterium
GCGTGAACACGGACACGCGCATCGGCATTGCACCCCCACCCTCGCCCTCCCCCTGCAAGGGGGAGGGGAAAAAATCTCGACCGCGGTAACGGTCGAACCGTTGTGGGTCCCCCGGCCAGAGCCGGGGGTTTACCTCAAGCTGAATTAACGCGGTTGTCCGCGTAGCCCCGGGAGGCTTACAAAAAGCTTACCGGCGTGCGTTGTCAGAGAAGGAACAAGGGCGGTCAGCGGCCACGGTTGCCGCAACCACCGTACGAAAGCGATTGGATCGTGTCCTGACCATGCCCTTGTTCCCCACTTAGCGCGCCTTGTGTCCGCGCGGCTATCTTTTCGCCGCCACGCCATGGAACAGCCGTTTGTTCGCATCGGTGCGCGTCGTACCGTCAAGCAGCAGCATGCGGCCGTGGTCCACGATCTGGCCGTGCACCGGATCCGGCGGATCGCGCGGATCCTGAACCGTGAAGCTGCAATCCGGATTCACGGTGTAGGTCAGCGCATTGCTTTCGGTCACCGTACCGGTGATGCCGCAGCGGCGCGTCGTCGTGACCGTCATCCCACCGGCACTGTCGAACACCGCCGTTCCCTGCTGGTCGCAGAAATCGAGCACAAGCATGGTGCTCCCCGGCGGATATTCGAAGCGGGCGTCGACCAGCGTAAAGAGATATTCCCCGCGCAGGTCGCGGTTGTCGCAGGCCGCGAACGCGGGTGCTCCGAGACCGAGCGTGCCGGCAACGATGCCGCCGGCGAGCAGTACCGATTTCAGCTTGGCGTTTGTCATGGCGTTTTCTCCTCTGTGTGGGTTGTGGGGTATGCACTCTCGCAGCATCATTCACCTTCGTCGCGCGCCGGCGGCGCGGGCCGCCGCGGTTGCTGTCCCAGTTGAGCCCTGAGTTCCTTGACGTAGGCATGCAGCTTCTGGTTCTCGCCGCGCAGCCGGCGGTTGTTTTCCTGCAAGCGGTGGATATACGCGTGCGCCTGGGGCAAGTCGTTGGGCAGCGGTTTCTGCGCCTGGTGCTGCTCTTCGACCGTCGCGCGGGCGGCGTCCGGGACGGGGGCGTTGTCGTAATAACCCGTTGGGGCACGCGGCGGCGGTTGCTCGCTGCTCGGCCGGATGACGGCCGGCGGTGGCGGTTGTTCGCCGTCGCGGCGGATCACCGCTGGCGGCGGGGGTTGGTCGCCCTGGCGCCGGATGACGGCCGGCGGTGGCGGTGTTGCCGGTTTGATGACAGCGGGTGGCGGCGGTTGGCCGCCTCCCGGCCGGATAACGACCGGCGGCGGAGGCTGCGCGGGCTTGGCTTTCTTCACCGGCTTTACCTGTTCGGGCGGCGACACCTCTCCGCGCACCGGCTCCGCCTGGGCCACGCCCGAGCCCGCTATCCCGAGCAGCAGCATCGCCATCGCGGTTTGCCAGGGATGTTTTTCTCCGGGACGTCTCATTTTATCTCTCTCTCCTCTGTGTGGGTTGTGGGTTATGCACGCTCACATCCGGCGGCGCGGCGCCCGAGGCGGGCCCGGACCGCTTAAATGCCGTTGCACACCCCCGGACAAATGTCTTTCAGCAACTGCGTGTTCGCCCCCGTGCCGTCGCTCTGCCAAAGCTCGTAGCCGTTCACGCCGTCATCGGCAGCGAAGTACAGCGCGCCGTTGAGGACGGTGAAGTCGTACGGCCAGGAACTTGCCCCGGCCGCGGTGTTGATGTCCTTCACCAGCACCGTGCCGGCGGCGGTGCCGTCGCTCTTCCAGAGCTCGCCGCCGTTCACGCCGTCGTTGGCCTGGAAGTACAGCACGCCGTTGAAGACGGTGAAGTAGTACGGGTCGGAACCCGCCCCGGCCGTGGTGTTGATGTCCTTCATCAGCACCGTGCCGGCGGCGGTGCCGTCGGTCTTCCAGAGCTCGACGCCGTTCACGCCGTCGTTGGCCCGGAAGTACAGCACGCCGTTGAAGACAGTGAAGCCGGACGGGCTGGAACTCGCGCCGGCCGCGGTGGCGTTGATGTCCTTCA